>FR880848.1:229823-245169 GCA_000434615.1 Clostridium sp. CAG:510 | reverse complement strand
AAAATCTCTGATTGATTTCAGAGATTTTTTTTGTTATGGTGAAGAGAGGAAGGAAACACAACAGGAACATTAGCTATAGACAGGAAAGGGGCATAACTTTGCATATGATTTGGATGATAGTAGGGATACTCTGTGCGCTGTATTGTCTGGCATTGGCAATTACAGGAGGCACGGGTACCTGGTTTTTTCTCATATGGGGAATACTGGGAGTTGCTTTTACACTATGGGGCATATTCCGGGGACGTATATGGCACGCCATGCCGCATTGGCTGCATATTACGGCAGGCACTTTGTTTCTGCTGATGCTGGCGGTATTTTTGTTTACGGAAGGATGCATTATCAGCGGATTTTCTAAAAATACCGACAAAGAACTGGATTATATTGTGGTGCTGGGAGCGCAATTGAAAACAACCGGACCGAGCCGGGTGTTGCAGTATAGACTGGATACGGCATATGAATATCTAACGGCACATCCTGATACGAAGGTGATTGTATCGGGCGGACAGGGCAGTAATGAACCTGCTTCCGAGGCACGGGGGATGTGTGATTATCTGGTAAAGAGAGGCATAGAGCCGGACAGAATAATATTGGAAGACAAGTCAGTAAATACGGAGCAGAATATCCGTTTCAGCAAAGATTTTTTACAGGCAGATACGGACAAGGTGGGCATTGTATCCAATAACTTTCATGTATTTCGTGCCGTGAAACTGGCAAAGGCGGCAGGCTACAGGAATGTAGTTGGAATTGCCGCTCCGGCAACCGCTTTCTATCTGCCGAACAATATGCTCCGCGAATTCTTCGGTGTAGTGAAAGATTTCCTGATGGGACATTTTTAAGAGCCGGGGAAAGGTACTGCCGGCAATGAACGGGAATGTTTATCTAAAGGCAGGATGGGAGGAGAAAACCTAAATGAATGATTTAAAGGAAAAGATAGCAGCATTTCAGCAGATGCTGGATGAGAGCCATTACATCGTTTTCTTTGGCGGTGCAGGTGTTTCCACAGAAAGCGGCATACCGGATTTCAGGAGCGTGGACGGTTTGTACCATCAACAGTATGATTATCCGCCGGAGACGATTCTGAGCCATACTTTTTATAGAAGAAATCCGGAAGAATTTTACCGTTTTTATAAAAATAAGATGTTGTTTCTGGATGCAAAGCCCAATATGGCACACAAAAAGCTGGCGCAGTGGGAAGCAGAAGGCAAACTGAAGGCAGTCATTACCCAGAATATCGACGGATTGCATCAGGCGGCGGGGAGTAAAAATGTGCTGGAGCTGCATGGCAGTGTATTGCGCAATTATTGTGAGGATTGCGGAGCCTTTTATGACGTGGATTATATAAAAAAAGCGGAAGGCGTTCCACACTGCGAAAAATGCGGAGGCATGATAAAACCGGATGTGGTATTATATGAAGAAGGACTGAACGAGGATACGGTGCAAAAGGCTATCCGGGCTATCAGTAATGCAGACCTTCTTATTATAGGTGGTACATCCCTGGTGGTATATCCAGCGGCAGGGCTGATCAATTATTTCCGTGGAAAGCATCTGGTGCTGGTCAACAAGTCAGCTACGGACAGGGACAGCGAAGCGGATCTGCTTCTTTCTGCAAGCATAGGGGAAGTATTCGGGCAGCTTAAGTAACAGCGGAGCATGTGAAAAATCAGTTGAAAAGGTGAGGAACAGTATGGATATTCAGGTGGGAGACATTGTTACCCTGAAAAAAGAGCATCCCTGCGGAAGTAAAGAATGGGAGGTATTGCGTATCGGCGCGGATTTCCGCTTAAAATGCCTGGGATGTGGGCACCAGATTATGATTGCACGAAAACTGGTTGAAAAAAATGTCAGGGAAATTAAGAAAAAGGCTTGAAAAACAGGCATTTCTATGGTATCATTTTAACTCGTGATACATTATTCCTTGCTCCCGCAGAAGGGGGCCAGAGACCATAAGGAGGTAAAAAGCATGAGCAAATATGAATTAACAGTTGTTGTAAGTGCGAAAATCGAAGATGATGAAAGAGCAGCCGTAATCGACAAGTGCAAGGCACTGGTTGAGAGATTTGGCGGTACTATCACCAACGTTGATGAATGGGGTAAGAAGAAATTAGCTTACGAAGTTCAGAAGATGAAAGAAGCTTTCTACTACTTCATCCAGTTCGATGCAGAAACAACCGCTCCCGCTGAAATCGAGAGCCGTGTTCGTATTATGGACAACGTAATCAGATATTTAATCGTTAAACAGGAAGCTTAATAGGCATACCGGGTATTCCGAGGATTCCTGGTATACCGGAAAGAGGGACTTATATGAATAAAGTAATTCTTATGGGAAGATTAACCAGAGATCCTGAAGTAAGATATTCTCAGGGCGAAAATGCACTGGCAATTGCGAGATACACACTGGCAGTTGACCGCAGAAATTTCAGAAACAACAGTAATGATGAGCAGACTGCTGACTTTATCAATTGTGTTGCTTTTGGAAAAAGCGGTGAATTTGCGGAAAAGTATTTCCACAAGGGAACCAAGCTTGTAGTAAGCGGACGTATCCAGACCGGCAGCTACACCAACAAGGACGGTGTAAAAGTTTACACCACCGAAGTAGTTGTTGAGGACCAGGAATTTGCCGAGAGCAAAAATGCTTCTGGGGATAATAGTGGTTTTGCGGGAGGAAACAACAATCACTTCAAGCCTGAACCTTCAGGTGTCGGTGACGGTTTCATGAACATCCCGGACGGCATTGATGAGGAACTGCCGTTTAACTAATAATTCTAAGAATGGAGGCACACTGACATGGCATTCAATAAAGCAGACAAAGCAGATGCACCTATGAGAAAAAAAGGTGGCATGCGCAGAAGAAAAAAAGTTTGTGTATTTTGTGGCAAGGACAATGTAATTGACTACAAAGATGTAAATAAGTTAAAGAGATACGTATCAGAGAGAGGCAAGATTCTTCCCAGAAGAATCACCGGTAACTGTGCAAAGCATCAGAGAGCACTTACCGTTGCTATCAAGCGTGCACGTCACGTAGCACTGATGCCTTATGTTCAGGACTAAATTTTAAGAGAGACCGATTATCCGGAAGGGTAATCGGTTTTTTTATTTTAAAACCTTTTCAAAATATCACCCGAAAGAATGATGTGGAAAGTCTTTTTTTAGTGTAAGATAATATAAAAGAGTAATGTTTTCTATGCGTGAAAAAACAACAGAAAAATAAAAACATGTAAAGGAGAATGTCATGAAAAACAAAACAGGAAAACGATTGCTGAGTTTTTTAATGGCGGTATTACTTCTGCTTTGTGAAGCACCGGTTGTGTCATTTGCAGCGGATTTATCAGGTGGAACAGAGTCGGCGGGAGATGTATCGGAAAGTGATGTATCGGCGGAAGATATATCGGAAGGTGATGTATCGGAAGGTGATGTGACAGCGGGGGATATGACAGCAGGAGATGCATTGGAAGGTGATGTGACGGATGGAAATGCAGAGTGGGAGATTCCGGAGATGAATTATGCCGGAGAAATTCCGGTGTCCGATTACGAGACTTTGAAAAAGGCACTGGAGACAGATGCGACCAACAGGATTGTCCTCACAGAAAATATTAATTATATCTGTCAGACGGGCGGCTGGGTCGATGCAATTGATATTAAGGCAGGAAATCATACCATAGACATGAATGGTAAAACACTGACTATCAGTGTACAAAATGGGGAAACGACGATAGGCGGAAAAGCAATCTGGGTAACAAATTCCGCAAGTCTTACCATTACGGACAGCAGCGGAAGCAGGGGGACGTTGTGTATGGATGCTTCTGAGGCCGGTACTAAAGATTCGGGGTTGCTCAGCGGTTCAAAGGCAACCATTACCATAGAAAAGGTGACACTTAAGGTGACTGCAAAATATGCTCAGGCGGTGTCAACTTATAACTGTACGCTTACCATGACGGACTGTAGGGTGGAGTCTGCGGCAGTCTGTGTGAAATTCAAGGGAGAAAACAGTAAAGAAGGTAAAGCTTTACTGAAGAACTGTGTGATGGAGAGCTCCGGTTATAGAACACTGCAGCTTGAGGGAAGTTATCCGGTGACGATAGAAGGAGGAAGCTACAGAAATACTTATAAGGAAAAAGCCGGCTCAGGCAGTGAAGTTGTATATGCAGTGGATGCTTCCGTTATATATGACCATGCGGATTTTTACTCTGAAAATGGTTCTGTGCTGCGGACATCAGGTGTAGGAGAGAGCGAAATATGGGGCGGTAGCTTTGAAAGCTCCGGCAGCAGCGGAAGCCCGGTTCTGGATTTGGGAATGACCCAGAATTCTTACTGTGCGGATGAAATGAAGATTTATGCCGCAACGATAAAGAGCAGTAATAATGGCAGATTCATCGTAATCACAAACAGTTCCACTTTAAATGTAAAGACGATTACCGATATTATACCGGTTTCTACTTCAATTGAAATTAACGGGATAACAGTGAACAAAGACAGTCTGAAATATAATGTTGTATTATCTGTGGAAAAGGAAAATTCTGTCTGCGTACTGACGGATCAACGCAATGAGCCGCAGTACCAAATTACAGATGTGGAGGTAACGGTTCCCAATACTATATACGGGAAAACGGTATCAGAGACAACTGTCAGTACCGGCACAGAAAATGTAAATGTCAGCTCCGTAATATGGGAAGGTTTTTTGCTGGGTCAAAGCAAGGGGATTATTTCAGGTAATTCAAGCTTCAGAAAAATATATGATTACAGGGTTACAGTATGTCTTTCCTCTGACAGTAAATTCTTTCCCCAGGATGTGGAACGGAAGGTAAAGGTGAATGGGGTAGAAATAGGAAAGGAAGGAAAAGACTATTATTATGTAAGCCGTGGAAAGCTATACATCTGCTATAATTATGATTCTCCGAATAAGGTGAAGGAAATTTCCCTGACAGTTCAGCCGCCGGAATATAATACAACAATGAATCCTGTGGTAAAGGACACATCGGGGTTGTATGATGTGGCGGAATTTGGGAATGCCTTTTTTATCAATCCGGATCAGGCAGCATGTCTTGATAAGATATATTATCTGACAGTTCCGGTCAGCCTGGCAGAGCAGGAAAAGATTTTTGCCCCGGAGCAGGAGCTTTCTGCCAATATCAATAGCGGGCAGAAAGCCTGGGAACCTGTCAGTGTGGAGATACAGCGGGTTTCGAACCGGAGCATACAGATAATTATCGGAATAAAAGCTGTGGAAAGATATGATATTTCTATTACAAACGGATGTGCAATGGACCGCTACGGAAGAAAGATCAATTCTGCATTAGAAGGAGAGCTGGTGTACCTGACGGCCCAAAAAGATACGAATGAAGTATTTTTGAGCTGGAACGGTTTGGAGGATGTTTCGTCAGCGGGAAACTTTACAACCTATCCGGACAATATGACGTTTGCATCTTTGTTGGCACACCCCAGGATTTATATGCCTAAGGGGGATATAAATGCCAAGGCGGTTTTCCAGGATGCAGAGGAAAAATATATTTCGCGGGTGGAAATAAAGGGAGATGGCTTTTATGACGGATACCAGGTTGCGGATGCCTTTGCCGCAGCCTCCTCCGATTATCGCATTACCCAAGCTATTCTGTGGGAAATCCGGGAAGATGGGACACAGAAGAAGGTGTCGACAACACTGGAGGCAGACCGGGAATATGCCGTAACTCTGCTACTGTCCGCAAATGTTGTCGGAAAGTCTTTTTTCAATGCAAAGGAAAAAACGGAGGACTCCCGTGCCAGAACTCTTGTCGGTACCGTGAACGGCTATCCTATTGTCGATAGCTGGAGGACAGTACAGGATGGAGTGGTTTATGCCGGAGTCAGATGTTATGTGGGGAAACCCGGATACCGGATTGCAGTAGATAATGGAGCGATAGTAGAAGGAGGGCTGACCCGCGCACAGAAGGGAAGTTCAATCCTTGTAAGCGCGCCGGCAATAAAGGACGGAAGGAGCTTTTCTTTCTGGAGTGTGAGCGGGGCGAGAGGTAACGAAGAAAAAGAGGAATGGCCGATAGAGCATTTTAAATCGGAAGCAGGGGCTGAAATCTATCGGAAGGGGAATACGGAATTTATAAGATTCAATATGACGGAGCAAAATATCAGTATTTCTCCGGTGTATACCACGGCAGACCAGCTTGTGGACACACTGACACTTTCGGATGTTAAAATGCCGCAGGTGGATGTAAAACTCCCAGATGTAACAGGTATAAGTGCTGAAGAAAGTGCCGTGAAAACTATAATGGGCAATTGGGTTTTGCTGCCGGATTATGTGGATTACGATAATCTGAGCATAGAGGATTTTAATGAACTCGAAGGTGTAGATGATGCGGTTCCTGAAAAGGGGCAGTACGGATTGCATTATGGGCTTGCGGTGGTGATAGACTTAGAAGAGGGCAAATATTTTGCATCGGAAAATGTAGAGGCAGCAATGGCGGATAAAAAACCTGCGGCCATTGTCTGTTGCAGCAATAAAGCCATGTTACTGTTTGATTTCGGATGTCTGACACCGGAGGGAATTTATATTCGCCCGGTAGAGGATCAGATTTATATGGGAACCGCCCTCAGACCGTCTCCGGCTGTGTATTGTGGCGGTGTACGTCTGAAGGAGGGGACGGATTATACCGTTTCGTATAAAAATAACATAAAGGCAGCAGACAAAACGGTGAAAAACGCACCGACCGTGACGGTTACGGGCAGGAAAAATTATAAGGGAAAGGTTACTGCTGTATTCTCAATCCTGCCTGCAGACTTAGGAAGTGCATCGGGAATCACGGCAGAGCCCCTGTATGTAAAGGCTTCCGGAAAACAAGTATTCGGAAAACCGGTTATCAGGTATAACGGGAAGATTGTACCAGCATCGGAATACACTCTTACCTATGAAGGAAAAGACAATATGAACAACTTTGCCAAGCCGGGAGAATACAACATCACGGTTACCGGTAAGGGCAATAATTTTACAGGTAAGCTTACGGTAAAACAGTATAATCTGGAAAACATTACCGTGGTTTTTGAAAAGGATAGTTTTGTCCGTTCCTATACGGGAGACCGGATTGTTCTGCTGGGTGATACCTATACGGTATATGCACAGGATAAAAAAACAAAGCTTGGTGCAGGAGATTATAAGGTTACTTATGAAAATAACGTGAAGGCGGGGAAGGCCACCATGATCATTACCGGACAGGGAAACTATACCGGTGTGGTAAAAAAGACTTTTACCATTACACCCGCCTCCATGGACACAGAAAACATCAGTGTGGTAAACAGTCCTCAGGACAGGGACTGGTTCTATACAGGTGAGATGGTCTGCCCGAAGGATTTTATGTTGCGATACGGAACGATTAATCTCAGGGAAGGCGTGGATTATACGGTAGCATACAAAAACAACAAAACCGTTGGAAAGACAGCGGATAAAAAGGCGCCGGTTGTAGTAATCAAGGGAAAAGGCAACTATAAGGGCACTATGGAGTTTACTTTTAATATCTTGCCGGCAGATATTTCCGGTTTTTCGAAGGATGCGGATGCACCGTCCGTGCTTTACAGGAACACGAAGAACAATTATGTGACGAAGCCGGTCATAAAGGATATTAATGGCAGAAAACTCGTGCAGGGTAAGGATTATGAACTGGTGGAATACAAGGTTTACAATGAGAATACGGCAACATGGGAGAATATCACTGCGGACAGAGTAGAACTGCCTGCAGGAAAGGATTATGTCCAAATGCAGGTTACCGTAAAAGGAAAGGGTAATTTCACTGGTACATGCGTTCTTACATATAGAATGACGGCATACAGTGTACGGCAGTTTACGGTAGAAAAAATCACGGAGCGGGAATTCCGCAATGCACCCTATGACAATCCGGCAGCAGTAGTGGTCAGGGATAAAGTAAGCGGAGTAACGCTTACATACAATAAGGACTACCGGCTCAGGTTTGAGAATAATCTGTATCCCGGTACGGCAATTGTGTATATAGACGGTCTGGGTGCTTACAGCGGAACCGTCAGGCAGACCTTCCGGATTAAACCGGCATCACTTGCTGCACAGAAACCGGACGGCACACAGGTACTGAACGGTTATCTGAAGGTGGTTTCCGCTCCGGGAAGCTATAAATTTACCGGAAAAGATATCAGACCGGAGGACATTGTCCTGCAGGATATTGGCGGATACCGGCTGGTAAAGGGAGTGGATTATACATTATCCTACAAAAACAACAAAAATGCTTTTACCTATGTTGCGGGAACCAATGAGGCGAAGGCTCCTGCCGTGATTGTAAACGGTAAGGGAAACTATACCGGAAAACTTTGTCTGTATTTCAGTATTATGCAGGCGGATATTTCCGGTACGGATAACAAAGGAAATCCGAGAATTACGGTATCGGCGCCGGATATTCTCTACAGGGATGTCAAAAATAATTATATACCGAAGATTACGGTAACGGATGCGTACGGAAAAAAACTGACGGCCGGAAAGGATTACGACAAAAATGTGCAATATAAGCTGGTCAGCACAGGGAGCATAGTTTCCGGTGACAGGGTATCCATGGGGACGAAAACAGAGCTTCTTATGGAGGCGGTTATTGTGGGTACGGGAAATTATACCGGCAGCTATACCTTCCGATACCGGATTTATTCCGCCAATATAAAAACTGCGGCAGTGGGAAAAAACGGTAATGAAATCTATACGGGCAGACCTATCTGTCCCAAGATGACCGTGACATACGGCAAAGACAGGACTTTACTTACGGAGGGTGTTGACTATACGCTGCAGTATGTAAATAATGTCAATACCGGTACGGCAACGGTGATAATACGGGGAATGGGAAGCTATGGAGGAGAAAAGAAGGTTACCTTTAAGATTGTTTCCCGTGAACTGACCTGGTGGGAGGAGCTTCTTTCGTCTGTCGGCAGTCTGTTCTACTAAACGAATAATGGCCGGAGCGGATGGTAAATAACATATTTGGACAGAAAAAAGCAGGGACTGACATTTCCCTGCTTTTTTCGTTATAAAATGACAAATAATTATGGTGGAAAGATGAAATAAAAAATGCTATACTACATGAGTATAGATACTCGTTCACTGGGTATTTCCGGGGGTTACAACGTACATGAAGAAAAGAATTAAATTAAAAGGCAGAATTAAGACATATCTGCAGTTTTCCATTTATCTTGGAGGGCTGCTTCTGGTGGTCAATGCCGGTATAGTGGCAATAGATTACCGTGCAGGACTTCTTTTAGGTTTTTTTACACTCTTTTATTTTGCCGTAACATTATCACTCTATTTTTATAATAAGCCCGTTATTATGAACGAGCTGGTGAGCTTTGCCACCCAGTACGGACAAATTCAGAAAAGGCTTTTAAGGGAACTGGAGCTTCCGCATGCTCTGCTCGATGACACGGGCAAGGTGATATGGACCAATGTGGCTTTCGAAAATATTATTCATCAGCCGAAGGGATACAACAAAACCATCACTGCCCTGTTTCCGTCCATTACCAGGGACAAGCTTCCGGACAATGAGGGCGTAGAGGAAGCGCAGTATGAGCTGACCTATGATTCCAAGGAATACATTGCCAAATTCAAGCGGATTTCCCTGAAGGAAATGGCGGAAAACAGCGCCATGATAGAAGCAGAAGGCTACGAAGGTTATCTGATAGCCGTTTATCTGTTTGATGAAACCGCTTTACATATTGCCCTGCAGGAGGTGGATGACCAGAGCCTCTCCGTAGGTCTGTTTTATCTGGACAATTACGAAGAAGCGCTGGAAAGCGTGGAAGAAGTCAGACGGTCACTTCTGATTGCCCTGATTGACCGAAAGATAAACAAGTATATTGCGGCGCTGGACGGCATTGTGAAAAAGCTGGAAAAGGACAAGTATCTGGTGGTTATGCGGAAGAAGTCCGTCGCACAGCTTCAGTCTGCCCGGTTTGATATTCTGGAGGATGTAAAGACTGTTAATATCGGAAACGAAATGGCGGTTACGTTAAGTATCGGTGTGGGTCTGGACGGCCTTACCTATGCACAGAACTATGAGTTTGCCAGAAATGCCATTGACCTGGCATTGGGACGTGGCGGCGACCAGGCGGTATTAAAAACGCCGGAAAGCATTATCTATTACGGCGGCAAGAGCCAGCAGGTGGAAAAGAATACCCGTGTCAAGGCGAGAGTCAAGGCGCATGCATTAAAGGAAATTATTGCCGGCAAGGACAAAGTGCTCATTATGGGACATCGTATGGCAGACGTGGACAGCTTTGGTTCAGCAGTCGGTATTTACCGGATTGCTCAGGCGCTTGACAGAAAGGCGCATATCGTTCTGAATGATGTGTCAAATACGTTGCAGCCGCTGGTGGATCTGTTCAAGAATAACCCGGAATACGATTCCGATATGATTGTGGGAAGCAGCCAGGCAATGGAAATTGCAGGCAACAATGCGGTTCTGGTTGTGGTGGATGTAAACCGTCCGTCCATTACCGAGTGTCCGGATTTACTTCGTGTATGTAAGTCCATTGTGGTGCTGGACCACCACAGACAGGGCACCGATACCATTGAAAATGCAACACTTTCTTATGTGGAGCCGTATGCATCCTCCGCCTGTGAAATGGTTTCCGAAATTTTGCAGTACACGGCGGACAATATTAAAATCCGTACCGAAGAGGCGGATTGCATGTATTCCGGTATCATGATTGATACCAACAATTTTATGAGTAAAACCGGTGTCCGTACGTTTGAAGCGGCGGCATTCTTACGAAGAAGCGGTGCGGATGTAACCCGTGTCCGCAAGATGTTCAGGGAAGATGCCGCAGAATACAAGGCAAAAGCGGATGCGGTAAGTCAGGCAGAAATTTACAGGCAGTCCTTTGCCATTTCCGTCTGCTTAAGTGAGGATGTGCAGAGCCCGACCATTATCGGCGCGCAGGCGGCAAACGAGCTGCTCAACATCAAGGGAGTTAAGGCAAGCTTTGTACTGACCGATTATCAGGGTAAAATTTATGTTTCCGCCCGTTCCATTGACGAGGTCAATGTGCAGATTATCATGGAACGTATGGGCGGCGGCGGACATATGAGCATTGCGGCGACGCAGCTTGAAGGCATCAGCATGGCAGAAGCCATCGGCAGCTTAAAGTCCACCATAGATACAATGATAGAAGAGGGAGCCATTTAGTTATGAAAGTTATTTTATTACAGGATGAAAAGAAATTAGGTAAAAAAGGCGACGTGGTTGAGGTCAGTGAAGGATATGCAAGAAATTATGTGCTGCCGAAAAAAATCGGTGTGGAAGCTACTTCCAAGAACTTAAACGACTTAAAGCTGCAGAAAGCAAATGCGGACAAGGTAGCTTTGGAGCAGCTTAACGACGCCAAGGCACTGGCTGCCGTACTGGCGGAAAAAACCGTAGAAGTGAAGATGAAAGCAGGAGAAGGCGGCAGAGCCTTCGGTTCCGTTTCTTCCAAAGAAATCGCAGCAGAATGCAAGGCACAGCACGGCATTGAAATTGACAAGAAGAAAATTGTCCTGCCGGAAGCTCTCAAGAATTTCGGCATGTACGAAGTGAATGTGAAGCTGCATCCCCAGGTAACCGCTGTACTGAAGGTGCATGTTTCTGAGATTTAAGAGTAAGGAGTAAGCTATGCCGCAGGTGGATGAAACCGTCATAAAAAGGGTAATGCCTCATAGTGTGGAAGCCGAGCAGTCGGTCATTGGTTCCATGATTATGGACAGGGAAGCGATTGTGGTAGCATCCGATGTCGTTACGGGAGATGACTTTTACAACAAACAGTATGGAGTTCTTTTTGATACCATGGTGGAGCTGAACAACGAAGGCCAGCCCGTGGATATCGTGACACTGCAGAACCGGTTGAAGGAAAAGGATGTGCCCCCGGAAATCAGCAGTCTGGAATATGTAAAGGCACTGCTGGATATGGTGGTGACTTCTGCCAACGTAAAATATTATGCGCAGATTGTGGCGGACAAAGCGACACTGCGGAGACTTATCAGCATCAATGAAGAGATTGCCAATGTCTGTTACGCAGGCAAGGAGCCTACGGATGTGATACTGGAGGAGACGGAGAAAAAAGTATTCAATGTGGTGCAGAAGCGCAACACCGGCGAATACGTGCCCATCCGTCAGGTCGTGGTAAATGCCATGGACCGTATTGAAAAGGCAGCCCATTTAAAAGGAACGGTTACCGGTATTCCCACAGGTTTTATTGATCTGGACTACCGAACCGCCGGTATGCAGCCTTCTGATCTGGTTCTGATAGCCGCCCGTCCTTCCATGGGTAAGACGGCGTTTGTACTTAATATTGCGGAGCATGTGGCGTTCAGGCAAAATAAAACCGTAGCCATATTCAGTCTGGAAATGTCAAAGGAACAGCTGGTAAACCGTCTGCTGTCCTTAGAGTCCCATGTGGATTCCCAGCATATCCGAACCGGTAACCTGACTGACCAGGAATGGGAAAAACTGATTGAAAGCGGTAATGTGATTGGTAATTCCAATCTGATTATAGATGACACACCCGGTATCAGCATCGCAGAGCTGCGAAGCAAATGCCGTAAATACAAAATGGAGCATAATCTTTCCATGATTATCATCGACTACTTACAGTTGATGTCAGGAAGCGGCAGAGGCAGCGACAGCCGTCAGCAGGAAATTTCCGATATTTCCCGTTCCTTAAAGGCGGTTGCCAGAGAGCTTTCCGTTCCGGTGCTCGCACTGTCGCAGCTTTCCCGTGCGGTGGAGCAGCGCCCCGACCACAGACCCATGCTTTCCGACCTTCGTGAATCGGGAGCTATCGAGCAGGATGCCGACGTGGTTATGTTCATCTACAGAGACGACTACTACAACCACGATACCGACAAAAAGGATGTGGCGGAGATCATCATTGCCAAACAAAGAAACGGCCCTATCGGCACCATCGAACTGGCATGGCTGCCGAATTACACAAAATTTGCCAATATGGAAAAATAAATACCGGAAAACAGGTATTTAACAGAAAGGCATACATACAGAACCCACACGAAAGAGAACAAGGAAATCCATGTTCTCTTTTTTTAATGTCATGTTACAGAAAGGAAAGGGGAATTTTTATGGAACAGACACTTTTTATTTCAGATGCAGCGAAAAAGGTACACGTGGAGGCGCACGTACTGAGGTACTGGGAGGAGGAACTGGAGCTTCCCATCAAGAGAAACGAGCTGGGACACCGCTACTACACGGAAGAGGATGTAAAACGTTTTCAGGAAATCAGGGAGTTGAAAGAGAGGGGACTGCAGTTGAAAGCAATCAGACTTATTTTAAAAAACGGAAAGCTGGACAGGCTGGCGGACGGGGAAAATACGCAGGCAGAGAAAGCGGTTAGTGCAGCGAAAACTGCGGAAAAGATGCCGGATGACGCACAGCATGGCCAAAAGACGGTGGAAGTATTAAAAGCTGCCGAGAAAGTGACCGGAGAAGTGGAGCCCATAAAGACAACGTCGGTGGTGGGTGAAGAGTCGGGAGAGGAAAAGGCGGCACGTCTGCAGTGGCTCTTAAAACAGCTTTTCAGGGAAGTTTTGCAGGAAAACAATGAAGCGATGTGCCGGGAAGTAAGGGAAAGCATCTTAAAGGAAATGGACTACCAGTTCCGCATGCAGGAGGAACGGGAGGATGAGAGAGAAGCCGCCCAGATAAAAAGGGACGAGGAGCATTTCCGCCGGGTGGACGAGCTCTTGCGGAAAAAGAGAGGACTCCTTTGGAATAAGGACGACAGAAAGACCGAGAGAAAGAAAGCGGAACAAGACAAAACGGAGAGCGTGGAAGAGCAAAAGAAAGCAGCCGTCAAAGAAAGCGCAGAAGAGTTTCGGCATAGGAATTCCAGTCGTAACCGGCAAGGTCGGGAATAGCGGCCCGTATGCGGGTGGCACTGACTTCCTCCATGTGGGGGATGGCGCCCAGAGAGATAAAATGGGAAGTGTAGTCCGATACTAGAGGTGATGAAGCAAGCAGAGCCTGTAAATCATCTTCGTTCCGGCTGAACACAAGGAATGAAAATCCGGACAGGAAAGCCTCTGCGTATTTCCAGCGGTAGAGCTCGGGCAGTTTGTCAGAGCCGCATACATAAAAGCAGTTTTTACGGGAAATACGATATTTTTCACACAGGTAGCACAGGGTGTCATAGGTATAGCCCGTGACTGTGCCGTCGGTTTCACAGGTTTCCAAAGTGAAGCCGTAATGCGGGAGGACAGTTTCCAAAAGGGAAATTCTGGTTTTATCGGATAAAATATCATTGTCCGGCATTTCTTTCCAGCCGGTGAGAAAGTCGTGCCGGGAGGGGACATATACGATACGGCTGTCCCCTCCCAGTTTTTTTCCGGCTAAAAGTCCCATGGAGATATGCGCTTTTGTCAAAGGATTGAAAGTACCGGTGATGACGGCAAGTTGTTCCATAAATGTGTTTCCTCCTTTTTGCAAAGACGCAGGACTTAAATTTCTTTCAGGTTGTGAAGCAGACTCATTTTTAACTCGTAATAGTCCGGTGTCATGTCTAAGTAATGTCTGTGGGGATTTTCAAAACGCTGCTCTTCCTGCCAGATTTCCGTGGCAAGCTGGCGTTTTACATAGTCGCGGACTTCGGTAAGGGAAACCGTGGGCATCACGCGCTTTCCGGCTTTAATCACAGGCTGTTTCAGTTTCTTTACCGTGAAATTTTCAAAGGAACGGTTTTTCCAGGGCTGTTCCGGATCCACATAGCGGAAGGGTCTGTCGGTGGAAATTTTTTCATCGTAATTGGCGAGCAAATCTGCAACGGCATGGCCTTCTTCGTCGTAAACGCGGTACACTTCCTTTAAGCCGGGATTGGTAATTTTCTCCACAGATTCGGAAATCTTAATGCGGGGCTCAAATTTTCCGTCCCTGTTGACGGCGGCAATTTTGTAAACGGCGCCGAAAACCGGGTCAGACTTTGCGGTAATCAGACGTTCTCCGACACCGAAGCTGTTGATGCAGCCGCCCTGGTCCAGAATGGAGGTAATGGTATATTCGTCCAGACTGTTGGAAACCACGATACGGGCATCGGGAAAACCGGCTTCATCCAGCATTTTCCGGGCTTTTTTGGACAGATACGCAAGGTCGCCGCTGTCTAAACGGATGCCGTAGACGGTAAGGGGAATACCGGCTGCCTGCATTTCCCGGAATATCTCAATGGCATGGGGAACGCCGGACTTTAAGACATCAATGGTGTCCACCAGCAAAATGCAGTTGTCGGGATAAATGGCGGCATACTTGCGGAACGCAGTCAGTTCATCCTGATAGTACATGACATAGCTGTGCGCCATGGTGCCGCCGACGGGAATGCCGAA
>FR880848.1:228212-229795 GCA_000434615.1 Clostridium sp. CAG:510 | reverse complement strand
CTGTTTGCCGGCAAGAACGGTTGCCGTACCGGCTGCACCGCCGATGTAAGCCGCCCTGGCACCGTATACGGCTGCGTCCATGTTGTGGGCGCGGCGGGCACCGAAATCGGACACGGGACGTCCATCGGCAGCTTTTACGATACGCTGGGTCTTGGTGGCGATAAGGCTCTGATGGTTAATCTGCGCCAGCACTGCGGTTTCGATGAGCTGGGCGTCGATTAAAGGAGCAATGACGGTAAGCACCGGCTCATTGGGGTACATAACCGTGCCTTCGGGGAAGGCATAGATGTCGCCCTTGAAACGGAAATTTTTCAGGTATTGTAAAAATTCTTCACTGAACAGATGCAGGGAAGAAAAATAGGAAATATCGTTCTCGTCAAAGTGCAGATCCTCGATGTATTCGACAATCTGCTCCAGACCGGCAAATATGGCAAAGCCGCCCTGGTCGGGATTTTTGCGGTAAAATACATCAAATACCACCTGGGTTTCTTCGTCTTTTTCGGCAAAGTAGCAGTCTGCCATAGTCATTTCGTACAAATCCATCATCATGGAAATATTTCGTTTATCAAACTGGCTCATGGGTCACATCCTCTTACATAATGTCTATCTGGCAGCTGCGCATAGTTTCAAGTGCGGCTTCGTGCTTTTCTTTTGTGACACCGGCACAGCAGGAAGCGTCCACACGAATGGGAACTTCCGGCAGAAAAGCCTTGATTAACAAAGCATTGGAAACGACGCAGATATCGGTGCATACACCAATCAGGGTGATGGAAGAAATCGGATTCTGCTTATGGGCGGCAAGCAGCCAGAGGGCAAGCTCGGGACTGCCAAAGCTTCCTTTTTCAAAAACAGGGGGTTCTTCTTTGGATACAGCAAAAGAGGCAAGCTCCGGGATGAGTTCCCAGCCGTCCGTTCCCTTAATGCAGTGGGGCACCGGAAGATTTTGTCCTTCCTGGGTTTCGGAATAGTCTGCTCCGTGTGTGTCCTTGGTAAACAGGACGGTACCGGAGAAGGTGCTTATTTTTTTGACAACGGCAGGGACAACGGCTGCGGCTTCGGGACTGCCCAGCGAACCGGTTACAAAATCCTTCTGCATATCGACTACGATTAAATAGTTATTTTCCATGCAAATACCATACCTTTCATAGTAGTGATAAATCAACGGGTAAAAGAAGCGGACAGGAATAAATGCGGATAGTGAAAAAGGCAGCCCGAAGCTGCCTTTTTCGCTATCATGGTGCGTCTGTACGCACATTTTATTCTTTTTATGCTTCTGCGATAGCACCTACAGGACAACATCCTGCGCAGGAACCACAGCTAATGCAGGTATCGGGATTGATTTCCATCTTTCCGTCTCCCATGCTGATTGCACCAACGGGGCACTGAGATTCACATGCGCCGCATGCTACACAAGTATCGTTAATTGCGAATGCCATAATAAATATCCTCCTTTTAATAATATATTAAGAACCATCATCATGCATATTTTAATATAAATCTGCTATAAATACAAGGGTTTTTATGTTCTTCTTCAGATACAGAAAAATGATTTTTTAAATAAAACCGAAAAGCAGGAATGACTT
>FR880848.1:211872-228183 GCA_000434615.1 Clostridium sp. CAG:510 | reverse complement strand
CAGGAATGACTTGTCAACTTTTAGGGAAAGTATTATACTAATACGCAGCAAAGGAGGTAAGAAAAAATGGAAAACATAACCAAAGATATGACAATCGGTGAAATTTTAAGAAAAGCCCCCGAAGTAGCACCTGTTCTTATGGAAGCAGGCATGCATTGTCTGGGATGTCCTTCCGCACAGGGAGAGAGCCTGGAAGAAGCAGCCATGGTGCACGGTATGGATATTGATGCTCTTATGGAGCAGATTGCCGCACTGTAATCGGAATTATGTGCAGACGATAAAATCCGCCGGTCTTTTCAGACCGACGGGTTTTTATTTTATCCCTGCAAGCTTCTGCAAAGCTGCACTGGGAATAATACAGGTGTAATGCTCGGCAAGATAGGAAAGACTCGCCGGCTGGCACTTGCGGGGACTGCCGTATTCGGAAAGGATATTGCATACACGGTTGAAATCCTTTGGGAAGTTGGAAGAACCCTTTACCAGTAAAAGGTAAACATTCTCAGATTCATCTTTATATAAGGAGTTGCTGCCTGCGTAACAGTAGCCGACTATTTTTGCACTGGCAATGACATCGTGCAGGGAATTGAAAATAAACAGCCGGGCAAGCTGGGTAATGGGTGCAGGTTTATCGTCTTCTTTTACGTCTTCTTTTTCTTTCTTCATCAAACCGGCTGCGGAGGAAAGCATATCTCCGGCTGCCTTGCGGTTTGCATGCAATTTCTTAAACAAATCCAGCATATCGTCGGTGTCGTCCGCAGCATCGTCGGCGTCATCGGCATCACTGTCGTTTTCGTCATGGACGGAGGGGGCGAACTTGGCAAAACGGGTATCCAGTTCCTCGGGGTCCTCCACCTTGGTGATGATTAGGACGATACAATCCGCATTAAGAGGGATTGCTTCTATCATAAGCGGAATGTCCTCCGCTTCAAAGCCACATTCAAAAGAAGCCTGCTGCATCATGTCGCGGAAAAGATTTTTTGCTTTTTCCGTTCCATAAGCTAATTCACTGATTTTTAATTCGCGGTCCGCCAGGTCTTCCCTGGTCAGGGTGCAGCGAATCTGGTTTTCATTCACTTTTTCAATTTTCATGCTATCACATCCTTACTTTAAGATATGCACTCATACCTGCGGGTGACTGAAACTCCCATCAAATCTGATTACAAGTATATTATACTTTTCGGCAATCTAAGTCAATAGAACAGGAAAGAGTTTAATTTTTTTTAATGATTACGAAATGTTGCATTTTATTTTATTTTTTTAATTTTTTGCTTGCCAAATATCAGAATATCGAATATAATGCCATTAAGATGTCTCCGGAAGTGAAGTACGGAGAGGAGGCATGTTCGTACATTAATTATTTATAGGATTTTCTTAGGACGGCTGCGGAAGTATGCAGCTACGTTTCTTTGGATTCTTGTCCGCAGTACTCTTCTATAGTATGCGGATGTCTTACAGGCTTATGTGCCTGTTTCTGATTTAATAATTTCCATTTTTTAATTTCCAGTTTTCTCGTTTTAATTCAAATTTTTAACAGGTATTTTTGTACGTTCGGGGGCATCGGCTCTGAAAACCGTATAGTGTATCACGGCACTTCTTATGGCAGACAGGTTCAGAGTATTTTAAAGGTAAAGGAGGGAGAATTTTGCATCAGGATAATGTGCAGGCACTCACTGACACACTTAACCGGGCAGAAAAGGAAGGAGTATCCCTGTTTCTGGAGGGGCATCCGTCCGATCCGGCAACCATAGCGAAACGCTGTGTCCGGGAATCGGAAACTTATATGGCGGACTACATTCTGGATGACGCAGGTCATCTGAAGGAACTCCGCTACGACAGGGTCAGGAACCTTTGATTGCAGGAAAGTGAGAAAACTTTGATTGCAGAAAGACGAGGACCCATTGATTGTCGGGACTCTTTATTTAATTGAATGAATGCTGTGGCACGCTGTGCCTCGGAAAGAGACGGTGACAAAACGGGAATGCCTCTTGACTGCACCGTCTCTTTTTTCACAAAGAGGGAATTTTAGACAAATTTGTCAATTTATATAATGACGCAGGGAAAAGAGTTTGCTATAATGGGAAGCATGATTAGAGGGACAGTGTAAATGAAATGCAGGCTGTTGCGGAAAGGCATGGTTATTTAGTATGAAAAAAACAATCCCGGTTTTGATAGCGGTGGTTTTAATTCTGATTATCGGTGGTGTGGCATTCGGAGGCCAGGCGATAGAGCGGTATACCTACTCCCATGAGCAGGCGGATTTATATGAATATTTTCACATTACCAAGGAAAGCGACGTACCCATTATTTTACAGAATGAGGTGACCGAGCAGGACGCCGTGCTGAAGGACGGCATCTGCTATCTGGAATACAGAGATGTACAGGATATTTTAAACAGCCGTTTTTACATTGATAAAAACGAAGGATTGCTTTTGTATACCACACCAACGGAGATCATCCGGGCATCCCTCGATGCTTCTTCCTATACGGTAAACGGTGTGGAGAACCCGGTGGATTACTGTATTTTTTACGCAGTGGAGGGCAATGAGGAAACAAAGTACTACATTGCGCTGGACTATGTAAAGAAATACACCAACTTTTCCTATGAAGTATTTACGGATCCCAGCCGTGTGCAGATTTACACCAGCTGGGAGGAGGAGCAGGCAGCGGATATAAAATCCGATACCGATGTGCGTCTGCGCGGCGGTGTAAAGAGCCCCATCCTCTGTCATGTAAAAGAGGGCGACAGAGTGGTTATTCTCGATAAAATGGAAACCTGGAGCCAGGTAAAGACGGCGGATGGCTTTGTCGGCTATGTAGAAAATAAGAAACTGACAAATGAAAGAACGGAGACACCGACACCGGTAACCGATTACACGGAGCCGGAATACACTACCTTAAAGCAGGATAAAAAAATCTGTCTGGGCTGGCACGGTGTGTACAGCACCACAGGCAACGGCACATTAAACGATGTGATGGCAAATGCTTCCGGGCTTACCGTAATCGCACCCACCTGGTTCAGCGTATCGGATACAAACGGCTCCCTGCGCAGCTTCGCAGAAGCCTCCTATGTGGAAAAGGCGCATGAAAAAGGTCTGCAGGTATGGGGCGTGGTTGATGACTTTAACTACCTGGATGACCAGGGCAACCGCACGGATGTGGCAGCCGTACTGGCTTCTACCACTACAAGAACCGCACTGATTGACAACATCATGAATGCGGCGGCAGCCTGCGGCATGGACGGCGTGAACGTGGACTTTGAAAAAGTTATGGATGAAGCGGCAGGAGAAGATTTTGTGGAATTCCTAAGAGAGCTTTCCATCCGCTGCAGACAGGCTGGTCTGGTATTTTCCGTGGATGATTCCGTACCGTATCACTTCAATACCCGTTACAATTTGGCGGAACAGGGTGTGATTGCCGATTATGTGATTATTATGGCGTACGATGAGCACTGGGCAGGCAGCGAGGAAGCCGGTTCTGTTTCTTCTATTGATTATGTCCGCTATGCCATTGAAAAGACCGGGGAATATGTGCCGGGAGACAAGATTGTAGTGGCACTTCCGTTCTACACAAGACTCTGGATTACCGAAGGAACTTCGCTTACCAGTGAAGCATACCCCATGACAGGTGTGGATGCTTTGCTTCAGAAATACAATATGACTTACGATTGGGATGACGCCACCGGACAGAATTATGCGGAGGCAACGGACGGCACGACTCTGTACCAGATGTGGATTGAGGACTTACAGTCCTTTAACGTCAAGCTTACCGTCATGCAGAACTACGAGCTGGGCGGTGTGGCAGCCTGGAGACTGGGATTTGAACCTGCGGGCGCCTGGGATCTGATCAGGGTCTATCTGGAGAGGTAAGCTGCCCCGCATAAAGACTTCGCTTCCTACATAAATTAAGATAGAATACAGGACAGCGGAGGGTATATGGAACGGGACAGTAAGCAGAGCTTTGCGGCAGCAGGCGTGTTTATTCTGTTGGTTATGGGAATTGTCTTTTTCACACAGCCGGTTAGGGAAACAGTTGGAAATGCCTTGCAGCAGGAGCCGGAAGGCCCCTGTGTGGTAATTGACGCCGGTCATGGCGGGGATGACCCCGGTAAAATCGGTATTAACGGAGCGAAGGAAAAGGACGTCAATTTAAGTATTGCCAGACGGGTTAAGGCTTATCTGGAAAAAGAGGACATCCGGGTTATTATGACAAGGGAAACGGAAGACGGCCTGTACGACGCGGACGCTTCCCATAAAAAGGTGCAGGATATGAAACGGCGCATTGCCATTATTGAAGAGACGGCACCCGACCTTACGGTCAGCATCCACCAGAACAGCTACCCGGAGGAATATGTGCACGGTGCACAGGTTTTCTACTACGAAGGCAGTGCGGAAGGGCAGGAGCTGGCGGACAAAATCCAGAAGCGCCTGATTGAAGGGGCGGATCCCGGAAATAAACGACAGATTAAGGCAAACAGCAGCTATTATCTGCTGAAGAAAACTAAAATTCCCATTGTGATTGTGGAATGCGGTTTTCTGTCGAACCGGACGGAGGCGGAGGCTCTCTGCTCGGACGAATACCAGGATTGTATCGCATGGGAAATTACGCTGGGCATCCTGCAATATCTGAATGCACAGTGAGAAAGGAACACAAGAATACAAATGGAAACAAAGTGGATTACCTGTATGGAAGAGGATGACAAGGAATGCTTAAAGGAAGCCGGTGAAATCTTAAAAGCCGGCGGACTGGTGGCATTTCCGACGGAAACCGTTTACGGTCTGGGCGGAGATGCCTTAAATCCCGATTCTTCCCGCAAAATATACGCAGCAAAGGGCAGACCGTCCGACAATCCGCTTATTGTGCATATATGCCGGTTTGAAGATATTTACCGGATTGTGGCGGATACGGAGGAAAGCAGGAAAATGCTGGCAAATGCCAAGAAACTTTCCGATGCGTTCTGGCCCGGTCCGCTGACCATGATTTTACCGAAGTCGGAGGAAGTGCCACTTGAAACGACGGGAGGCTTAAATACGGTTGCCATCCGTTTTCCTTCCCACAAAACGGCGCAGGCGCTGATTGCTTACGGCGGCGGTTATGTGGCGGCTCCCAGCGCCAACACTTCGGGACGTCCCAGCCCTTCTCTTGCCAGGCATGTGCAGGAGGATTTGAACGGTAAAATCGACATGATTATTGACGGCGGCGAGGTGGAAATCGGTATTGAGTCCACTATTGTGGATCTGACGGTGGAACCGCCCCAGATTTTGCGTCCCGGGTATGTGACGCAGGAAATGTTATCCCGGGTGCTCGGCGAGGTGGATACGGATGTGACGATTTTAAGCGATAAAAGCGGACAGGCTCCCAAGGCGCCGGGGATGAAATACCGGCACTACGCCCCCAAGGGACAGCTTACCATAGTGGCGGGTACAAAAGAAAAGGTGGCGGCGTACATCAACGTAGAAACGGACAGGCTGCAGGCACAGGGTGTGAAAACCGGAGTCATTGCCACGGAGGAAACGAAAAATCTGTATCATGCGGATGTGGTGAAGTGCGCCGGAAGCAGGACGGACGAACTGTCTGTAGCAAAGCATCTTTACGGCATTCTCAGGGATTTTGACGAAGAGGGAACGGAAAAAATGTTTTCCGAAAGCTTTGATTATGCCGGCATCGGACAGGCTGTCATGAACCGTCTGTTAAAGGCGGCGGGACACCATGTGGTTCAGGTATAAAGCGTCAAATTACAAAGGGATACGTTATAAAAGGATATACTAATATAAAGGTGAAAACCATAAGGAGGAAGAAAAATGATAGCATTAGGATGTGACCACGGCGGTTACGATTTAAAGCAGGTGGTAATTGCTTATTTAGAGGAGAAGGGCATTCCCTACAAGGATTTCGGATGCATGGACAAAAGCTCCTGCGATTATCCGGTATTCGGCAGGGCGGCTGCGGAAGCAGTAGCTTCCGGCGAGTGTGAAAAAGGCATTGTCATCTGTACCACCGGCATCGGTATTTCCATTGTGGCAAACAAGGTAAAAGGCATCCGCTGCGCACTTTGCCATGACTGTTTTTCCGCAAAGGCAACAAGACTTCATAACAACGCCAATATGCTGGCAATGGGCGCCGGTGTAATCGGACCCAACCTTGCCAGAGAAGTAGTGGATATCTTCTTAAATACGCCGTTTTCCGACGAAGAAAGGCATAATCGCAGAATTGCTTTAATCGAAAAATTGTGATATACTCCCATAAAGAAAGCTTAACAACCCTATAATATATATTCAAAGCTCACATGAGAGAAAACGGAGGCAGAAAAATGGCAAAAGTTGTAGTAATGGATCATCCCCTGATCCAGCATAAAATCGGTTATATCAGAAGAAAGGAAACCGGCACCAAGGATTTCAGACAGACCATCAGCGAAATCGCAATGTTAATCTGTTATGAAGCAACCCGTGACCTGCAGCTTTCCGATGTAAAGATTGAAACTCCTATCTGCGAGACAACCGTAAAGGAATTAAAGGGAAAGAAAATGGCAATTGTGCCCATCTTAAGAGCGGGTCTCGGCATGGTTGACGGTGTTCTGCAGCTTATTCCCGCAGCAAAAGTCGGACATATCGGTCTTTACAGGGATCCGGAAACCTTAAATCCTGTAGAATATTACTGCAAGCTTCCCGCAGACTGCGCAGAAAGAGAAGTGTTTGTAGTAGACCCCATGCTGGCAACCGGCGGTTCTTCCGTAGCGGCTATCCAGATGTTAAAAGACAAAGGCTGCAAGAAAATCCACTTTATGTGTATTATCGCAGCACCCGAAGGCGTGGAAAAGATGAAGGAAGTACACCCCGATGTAGATATGTATATCGGTGCGCTGGATGAGAAGTTAAACGACCACGGTTACATTGTACCCGGCTTAGGTGATGCGGGAGACAGAATCTTCGGTACCAAATAAGAGGAAGAAATCATGATAAAAATGCGGAAGAGAGATGATTATATCAATTGGGACGAATACTTTATGGGCATTGCCCAGCTTTCGGGTATGCGTTCCAAGGACCCCCATACGCAGGTGGGAGCATGTATTGTCAGCCCGGACAACAAAATTCTTTCCATGGGCTATAACGGTTTTCCCATCGGCTGCTCGGACGATGAGTTTCCCTGGGACAGGGAAGGCGAATTCGCAGACACCAAGTACCCCTATGTGACCCATGGGGAGATGAATGCCATCCTGAACTACCGGGGCGGTTCCTTAGAGGGGACAAAGCTCTATGTCTCTCTTTTCCCCTGCAATGAATGTGCGAAGGCAATCATTCAGGCAGGCATCAAAAAAATAGTATATGGCAGCGATAAATATGCCAGTAGCGACTCCACCTTAGCCTCCAAACGCATGCTTACGGCGGCGGGTGTGAGCTTTGAGGCATACAAACATACCGGCAGGGAAATCACCCTGCATGTATGAACATAGCGGATAACACCGCAAAAGCAGCAATAGTAATAATCACGGAAAGGACAGGAAAGCAGAGGGAAGGTTACATGAAAAAGGCAGCCTTACGAAAAGCAAAAATTGCATTATGGATGGCAGTGGTTTTGTTCGCGTGCAGTGTTCCCTCTTTTTCCTATGCCGTTACCACACAGGACCGGTTAAACGAAGCCCTGAAAGATAAAGATGAAATTAAGGACAGGCTGGACTCCAAGAACGACCATATCGATGATTTAAAGGATACGGAAGCGGGATTGCAGGCCGACTTAAAGGATTTGAATGCCCAGATGACGGCGGTCAGTTCAAAATTAGAGGAGCTGGAGGGACAAATAGCCGATAAGGAAGAGGCTATCCGAATCACGGGTGAGGAAATCGAAGAAGCGAAGAAAACGGAAGCATGGCAGTATGACTGCATGGTAAAGCGGATACAGTACATGTACGAGTCGGGAGAAACCGACTATCTGGAATTGCTGTTTTCTGCCCAGAGCTTCAGCGATTTTTTGAATTACAGCGATTATTTTTCCGCCATTGCCGATTATGACGAAAACATGATGGCAGAGTACGAGGCGACAAGACAGCGGATTGAAGAAGAGGAGGCAAAACTTCTTCAGGAAAAAGCGGATCTGGATGATTTGTACCTGGCAGCGGAAACAGAGAAAAGCAAGGTATCGGGTCTTATCAGCCAGACCAACAGCAATATCCAGAAATATGGAGATAAAATTGCCACGGCGGAAGAGGAAGCCCGTGCCTATGAGGCGGAGCTTAAGAAAAAAGAAGAGGACATTGCAACTTTAAAGAAGATTATTGAGCAGGAAAAAGCATTGTCGGCAGCAGCGGCCAAGGCTACCTGGAGGGATATTTCCGAGGTGACCTTTGCCGACGGAGATAAAAAGCTGCTGGCAAATATCATATATTGTGAAGCGGGTGCGGAGCCCTATGCGGGCAAGCTGGCGGTAGGCGCGGTGGTAATCAACCGTGTGTTAAGCTCTAAATATCCGGATACCGTGGTAGGGGTTATCTATCAGAAATCCCAGTTTTCACCGGTGGCAAGCGGCAGATACGAACTGGCACTTGCGGTGGACAAGGCAAATGCCGACTGCTACAAGGCGGCGGAGGAAGCCATGTCGGGCGTCACCAACGTAGGCAGCTGCCTGTACTTCAGGACACCTATCGACGGACTGACGGGCATTGCAATCGGAGGACATATTTTCTACTGATGGCTAAGAAAAAGAAGTATGACAAAACGGTATTCCAGGCGCTTGCCATGGTTACCCAGTTTGGAATCAACATGCTGGTACCGATTTTCATCTGTACATTTATCGGCATCTGGCTCGATAAAAAATGCGGTACCTCCTATATTATGATTATTCTTTTCTTTGTGGGGGCGTTAGCGGGCTTTCGGAACATTTACCTGATGGCCCGAAAGGTTTATAAGGATAAAGGAAAAGATGATGGAAAAAATTAAAAAAACGGATGTGGCGCTTTTGGAGCTTCTGACGGGCATTTTCCTGTCGGGAATACTCTTTTCCCTGGCGGGGCTCTTTCTCCTGTTTTTTAAGGAGCTTTCCCTGGGAAAGTACCTCGTTTCCATGTGGCTGGGAATTTTGGTGGCAGGAGGCTTTTCGGTTCATATGTGGAGGTCGTTAAACAAGGCATTTGGATGTGAAGAGAGCCAGGCGTCCAGGATGCTGGCTACGGGCTACGTGGTCCGATATCTTCTGGCAGCGGTGTTTCTGCTGGCGGTGTATTATGTGGGAAAAGGCTACATTTTGGCGGCTTTTTTAGGACTTATGGGTATGAAAACCGGGGCGTATTTACAACCCTTTTCACATAAAATTTTGGAAAAAATATATAAAAAGCAGGGAGGTGAGTAAATGAACTATGGGATAGTCTTATCTTCGGGAAATGATGTGGACTTTATGATTCACGGCCTTTTCAAATATTCGTTTTTTGGCCATGAAGTCTGGATTACAACCTCACATGTCTGCGTTTTAATCGTGATTCTGGTTTTGGTCGGTTTTGCGATTGCAGCCAATATTGCCATGAAGAAGGCACAGGAAATTCCTACCGGATTTCAGAATGTGGTGGAACTGATTGTGGAGAAGCTCGATGGTATGGTATCGGGAACCATGGGTAAGCACGCCAATAAGTTTAGAAATTACATTGGAACGGTGTTTATCTTTATCCTGTTCAGCAATCTGTCGGGACTTCTGGGACTGCGTCCTCCCACAGCAGACTACGGTGTGACATTACCGCTGGCGCTTGTATCGTTCTTTTTGATTCATTACAACACGATTAAGTACCATACACCGAAGGAAATCTGGGTGGATAAGTGTTCTCCCATGCCGCCGTGGCTTCCGCTCTGGATGCCCATTAACATCATAGGTGATATTGCGGTGCCTATTTCCTTATCCCTTCGTCTGTTTGCCAACGTACTTTCCGGCGTGGTTATGATGGCGCTGGTGTACGGACTGATTGGCAAGTTTGCGTTAATCTGGCCGGCATTTCTGCATGTGTATCTGGATATCTTCTCAGGAGCCATCCAGACATATGTATTCTGTATGCTTACCATGACATATCTGTCAAACGCAATCGGCGATGCAGATTAATTTATTACCAATTATCTATTATCTTAAGGAGGAAACAACAATGGAATTTAACGAGAATTTTATCAGAGGATGTTCAGCAATCGGTGGAGGCCTTGCACTTATCGCAGGTATCGGACCCGGTGTAGGCCAGGGTATTGCGGCAGGTCATGCAGCTGCAGCAGTAGGACGTAACCCGGGCGCCAAGTCCGAAATCACTTCTACCATGCTTTTAGGACAGGCAGTTGCCGAAACAACCGGTCTGTACGGTCTGGTTACCGGCCTTATCCTGATGTTCGTAAAACCTTTATTACCGTAAAGGCATTCTTAGAAACTGCAAAAGCAGCTAAGAAAGAGAAAGGAGGTATAAAGGTTGAATATTTTGCTAACAACCGGTGAGTCCATGGAAAGACTGTTCAATCTGGACTGGCAGCTTCTGGCAGACTCCTGTCTGACCCTGATTGCCGTTCTGTTCCTGTTCGGAGCACTTTCCTTTTTCCTGTTTAACCCCGTAAGAAAAATGCTTACCGGACGTACAGAGAAAATCAAGGGTGAGCTTGACCAGGCCGCTGCGGATATGGCGGACGCCAGGGCACTCAAGGAAGAGTATGACGCAAAACTGAAAAATATTCAGAAAGAAGCCGACGACATCATGGAACAGGCCAGAAAAAAGGCCAAAATCAGCGAAGATAAGATTGTCAGCGAAGCCAAAGAGGAAGCTTCCCGTATCATAGAAAGAGCACGTACGGAAGCAGAACTCGAAAAGCAGAAAGCCGCTGATGATGTCAAACGGGAAATGATTGCGGTAGCAGCCATGATGGCAGGCAAAGTGGTTTCCGGAGCGATTGACACCACGGTTCAGAACGAGCTTGTGGAAGAGACTTTGAAGGAAATGGGTGAAAGTACATGGCTAAGCTGATAGAAAAAGTATATGGCGAAGCTTTATTTGAATTAGCTGTGGAAGAGAAACGCATGGATGAATTCCGGAAAGAAATCAGAGTCATCGAACAGGTGCTTTCCGAAAATCCCGATTTTGAAAAGCTGATGCAGCATCCCGGTATCCCGGTGGAAGAAAAAGAAAAAATACTTACCAATGTCTGGGAAGGACGTGTCAGCAGGGAAATGCTGGGACTGATGCTTTTAATGTTACAGAAAAAGCATTACAACAAACTCTCCGGCGTTCTGGATTTTTTTGTGACGCGCGTCATGGAACAGGAAGAAATCGGTATTGCATATGTAAGGACGCCGATGCCGCTTTCGCAGGAGCAGAAAACTGCAGTGGAAAAGAAACTGATAGAAACCACATCCTATCGTTCCTTTGAAATGCACTTTGAAGAAGATGCTTCCCTGATTGGCGGAATGGTTATCCGTATAGGAGACCATGTTCTGGACAACAGCGTCAAAACCAAATTAGAGCATTTAAGCAGACAGTTATATCAGATTAAGCTGCAGTAAGAAAATTTAGAAAGGTGCGAACGGATCTATGAATTTGAAACCAGAAGAGATAAGTTCCGTAATCAAGGATCAGATTAAAAGATACGCTGCCGATATGGAAGTATCGGAAGTGGGAACGGTCATTCAGGTAGCAGATGGTATTGCCCGTGTGCATGGACTGGAAAATGCCATGCAGGGTGAACTGCTTGAATTCCCCGGCGAGGTATACGGCATGGTGCTTAACCTTGAAGAGGACAACGTAGGTGCCGTACTTCTGGGCAGCCAGCACAATATCAGCGAAGGTGATATTGTAAAGACAACCGGACGCGTGGTGGAAGTCCCTGTCGGGGATGCCATGATCGGACGTGTTGTCAATGCATTGGGACAGCCCATTGACGGTAAAGGACCTATCCAGACGGAAAATTATCGTAAAATTGAAAGAGTGGCTTCCGGTGTTATCACCAGAAAGTCCGTAGATACCCCGCTTCAGACAGGTATTAAGGCAATTGACTCCATGGTACCTATCGGAAGAGGTCAGCGTGAGCTGATTATCGGCGACCGTCAGACAGGTAAGACGGCTATCGCCATTGATACCATCATCAACCAGAAGGGTCAGAATGTAAAATGTATTTATGTGGCAATCGGACAGAAAGCTTCTACCGTTGCTACCATCGTAAAGACTCTGGAAGAGTACGGTGCCATGAGTTACACCACCGTCGTGGCAGCTACCGCCAGCGAACTGGCGCCTCTTCAGTACATTGCTCCTTACTCCGGATGCGCTATCGGCGAGGAATGGATGGAAAAGGGCGAAGATGTCTTAGTGGTATATGATGACTTAAGCAAGCATGCGGCTGCATACCGTACACTCTCCCTGCTCTTAAAGCGTCCGCCCGGACGTGAAGCATACCCCGGCGACGTATTCTACCTGCATTCCAGACTTCTGGAACGTGCGGTCAGAATGAGCGATGAGTACGGCGGAGGTTCCCTGACAGCCCTTCCCATTATCGAAACACAGGCAGGCGACGTATCTGCTTATATTCCTACCAACGTTATCTCCATCACGGACGGTCAGATTTATCTGGAAACAGAAATGTTCAACTCCGGTTTCAGACCGGCGGTAAACGCAGGTCTTTCCGTATCCCGTGTAGGCGGTGCCGCACAGATTAAGGCAATGAAGAAGATTGCCGCACCTATCCGTGTGGAACTGGCACAGTACCGTGAACTGGCAGCCTTTGCACAGTTCGGTTCCGAACTGGATGCCGATACCAAGGAGAAGCTGGCGCAGGGCGAAAGAATCAAAGAGGTATTAAAGCAGCCTCAGTACGCTCCTATGCCGGTAGAATATCAGGTAATCATCATTTATGCCGTTACCGGAAAGTATTTACTGGATATTCCCGTAGAGGACATTACCAGATTTGAAAAAGAACTGTTTGAATATCTGGATACCAGGTATCCCGAAATTCCGAAGGCCATTGCGGAAGAAAAGGTAATTTCCGATGCAACGGACGAGCTTCTGAAAAAGGCAATTACGGAATTTAAGGCGGAATTCAAAAACTAATCAAAGGTTTGGAAAGAAAACAGGTGATTGATTATGGCATCCATGCGTGATATAAAGCGAAGGAAAAGCAGTATTCAGAGCACGCAGCAGATTACCAAGGCCATGAAGCTGGTCTCCACCGTAAAGCTGCAGCGTGCCAGACAAAATGCAGAAGATTCTGCAGATTATTTTACCTGCATGTATGAAACCGTTTCTTCCATCTTGAAAAGAACCACCGGAATGCAGCATCCGTACTTAAACGGAGGCACCTCCGGGAAAAAAGCCGTGATAGTCATGACCTCCAACAGAGGTCTGGCGGGAGGCTACAACTCCAATATCATCCGGCTTGTGACAGAGCAATTTGACAAAGAGGACACCGTAATCTATGCGGTGGGCAGGAAGGGCCGCGATGCGCTGGCTCACAAGGGCTATACTATTGAGGCGGATGCTTCGGAAAGCGCCGAAGAGCCGGTATACCCGGATGCCATGGCATTATCCGACAGGCTGTTAAAGGATTTTGCGGAAGGTAAAGTCTGTGAGATTTATCTTGCCTACACCAAATTCAAGAATACGGTGAGCCACATTCCTACCATGCTTAAGCTTCTTCCGGTGGAAATCAGAGAAGAAGCCGCACAGGAGTCAGACCACACTCTGATGAATTTTGAAATGGATGAGGAAACAGCATTGGATTTACTGATTCCCAAGTATGTGACCAGCTTAATCTATGGCGGTCTGGTGGAGTCCGTAGCCAGTGAGAACGGAGCCAGAATGCAGGCAATGGATTCTGCGACCAGCAATGCGGAAGAAATGATAGGAGATTTAACCCTCCTTTACAACCGTGCAAGACAGGGTTCCATTACCCAGGAGCTTACCGAAATCATTGCAGGTGCGGAAGCGATATCGTAAAACAGAAAGGAAGATAAAATGGCAGAGGTGAATAAAGGAAAGATTACCCAGGTCATCGGCGCGGTTCTGGATATCCGTTTTGATGCGGGACATCTTCCCGAAATCAATGAAGCTGTTAAGGTGCCTCTTAAAGACGGAGGGATCTTGACAGTGGAAGTAGCCCAGCATCTGGGTGATGATATTGTAAGATGTATTGCCATGGGAACCACGGACGGTCTGGTACGTGGCATGGAGGCAGATGCAACAGGTGCCCCCATCTCTGTTCCCGTAGGTGAAAAAACACTGGGACGTATCTTTAACGTTTTAGGTGACCCTATTGACAATAAACCGGCACCGGAAGGCGTTTCTTACGAACCCATCCACAGACCTGCCCCTGCATTTGCAGAGCAGTCCACCAATACAGAGATATTGGAAACCGGTATTAAAGTCGTTGACCTTCTCTGCCCTTACCAGAAGGGTGGTAAAATCGGTCTGTTCGGCGGTGCCGGCGTAGGTAAAACCGTATTGATTCAGGAGCTTATCCGTAACATCGCCACTGAGCACGGCGGATACTCCGTATTTACCGGCGTAGGAGAAAGAACCCGTGAAGGAAACGACCTTTATCATGAAATGACCGAATCCGGCGTTATCGACAAGACCACCATGGTATTCGGACAGATGAACGAGCCCCCCGGAGCCCGTATGAGAGTAGGTCTTACCGGTCTTACCATGGCAGAATATTTCCGTGATAAAGGCGGCAAGGATGTGCTTTTGTTCATTGATAATATTTTCCGTTTCACACAGGCAGGTAGTGAGGTTTCCGCACTGCTCGGACGTATGCCCTCCGCAGTAGGTTACCAGCCCACACTGCAGACGGAAATGGGCGCTCTGCAGGAGCGTATTACTTCCACAAAGGACGGTTCCATTACTTCCGTTCAGGCGGTTTATGTGCCTGCGGATGACTTAACCGACCCGGCTCCCGCAACCACGTTCGCCCATCTGGACGCAACTACCGTACTTTCCCGTTCCATCGTGGAATTAGGTATTTACCCGGCAGTAGACCCCCTGGAGTCCACTTCCCGTATTCTGGACCCGAGAATTGTGGGCGAGGAGCATTACAAGACCGCCAGAGGTGTACAGGAAATTCTGCAGCGTTACAAGGAATTACAGGATATCATTGCCATCCTCGGTATGGACGAACTTTCCGAAGCGGATAAGCTGGTAGTTTCCAGAGCCAGAAAGGTACAGAGATTTTTATCCCAGCCTTTCTTCGTAGCAGGACAGTTTACCGGTCTGGAAGGAAAATATGTGCCGGTATCCGAAACCATCAGAGGCTTCAGGGAGATTCTGGAAGGCAAGCATGATGATATACCGGAAAGCTGCTTCTTAAATGCCGGAAGCATTGACGATGTTGTGGAACGAGCAGCAAAGAAAGCATAACGGGTGAGTCTATGGAAGATTATAAATTAAGAATTATCACACCGGACAGAGTGTTTTACGAAGGTACGGCTGATATGATAGAGTTTAACACCACCGAGGGAGAAATCGGTGTGCTTCCGGGACATATTCCCATGACGGTAATTATCAAACCGGGTGTCCTGACCATTACGGAAAAGGACGAGGTAAAGGAAGCTGCTCTGCATTCCGGATTTGTGGAAATTCTGCCCGACAGAATGACCATTCTGGCAGAAGTGGTGGAATGGCCCGGAGAAATTGACCTGGAAAGAGCGGAAGCGGCAAAAAAACGTGCGGAAGAGCGTATTAAGAGTCACACACCGGAAACGGATATGGCGAGAGCGGAGACCGCACTGATGCGTGCCATTGCCCGTATTCAGGTATTAAAGTAAATCAGGTATTGCAATCATGAATATTTCTACTATAATATTTGACTTAGATGGTACACTGATTGATACAGAGAAATATTTTAAGGTATTCTGGCGACAGGCGGCAGAGGAGTTCGGATTTCACATGACGGAGGAGCAGGCACTTTCGCTTCGCAGTCTGGGAAGACCCTTTGCGCCTGCCCTTTTGAAAGAGTGGTTCGGCGAAGCTTTCGATTATACGGCAGTGAGGGATTGCCGCAGAAGGCTGATGCAGGAGCACCTTGCAAAGGTGGGGCTGGAACGGAGACCGGAGGCTCTTGAGACTCTTAAATGGCTTTCCGAAAACGGTTACCGGATAGCGCTTGCAACTGCAACACCGAGGGACCGTGCGGAGGAACAGCTGAAGGAGACGGGGCTGCTTCCGTATTTTGATGAAATCGTCAGTGCAACAGAGGTAAAGCTCGGTAAACCGGCGCCGGATGTCTACATTAAGACACTTGAGGTACTGGGAGCTGACCCGGAGGAATGTCTTGCGGTGGAGGATTCACCGAACGGTGTGGAGTCTGCAACGGCAGCAGGAATTCA
>FR880848.1:175073-211849 GCA_000434615.1 Clostridium sp. CAG:510 | reverse complement strand
GCAGGAATTCACACGGTCATGATTCCGGACCAGACGCAGCCGGATGAGGTGCTGCAGAAAAAATTGTACGCCTGCCTGCCGGCTTTGGGAGAACTTGTTCATTTGTTACAGTGAGGGAAGAGGGAAATGAAGAGGAAAATAAACAATAGGGGTTTTTCTTTGCCGGAGCTTATTATTGTGATGGCAATCATGGCAGTACTTGTAGGTGTTTTGCTGCCTACATACTTAAAGTATGTAAATAATTCCAAGGTATCCGCCGATCTGACCAATGCGGAAGAGCTTGCGAGCGCTCTGCGTACGGAGATTGCGGAAGGCCGGCTTTCGGCGGGAAGCTACACCGGTGTGGGCGGAAGCTCATGCACCATCCTCCAGGATGTGGATTACTGGCCGGTAGTACAAAGAAACAGGAATCTCGTGTGGCGGGTAACCGTCAGTGATGTGGAAATTGAAACCATTGAAATCGGTGACGGCTCTAACTTTGACAGAGTGTATCCGGATCCGATGAAACCGGATGGATATTATGGCTTATACCATCTAAAATAAAAGAGAGTGAGAGGAAACAAATGGCTGACAAGAAATTAGTGGAAGCAATCACTTCCATGGAAGAAGACTTTGCCCAGTGGTATACGGACGTAGTAAAAAAGGCAGAGCTGTGTGACTATACCAGTGTAAAAGGATGTATGGTAATCAAGCCCGCCGGCTATGCAATCTGGGAACTTTTACAGAGACAGTTGGATGACCGCTTTAAGGCAAATGGCGTAGAAAATGTATATCTGCCCATGTTTATTCCCGAAAGTCTTTTGGAAAAAGAAAAGGATCATGTGGAAGGCTTTGCCCCCGAAGTTGCCTGGGTAACACACGGCGGATTGCAGCCGTTACAGGAAAGACTCTGTGTCAGACCTACATCCGAGACCCTGTTCTGCGATTTTTACAAGAACGAGATCCAGTCCTACAGAGACTTACCCAAAGTATATAACCAGTGGTGCTCCGTAGTAAGATGGGAGAAGGAAACAAGACCGTTTCTTCGTTCCAGGGAGTTCTTATGGCAGGAAGGCCATACGGCGCATGCTACCTTTGAAGAAGCAGAGGCAAGAACCATTCAGATGCTGAACTTGTATGCCGACTTCTGCAGGGATGTACTGGCTATTCCCGTAATCAAGGGACAGAAGACTGAAAAAGAAAAATTTGCGGGTGCGGAAGCAACCTATACCATAGAGTCCTTAATGCATGACGGAAAAGCCCTGCAGTCCGGCACCAGCCACAACTTCGGCGACGGATTTGCCAAGGCATTCGGCATCCAGTTTACAGACAAGGACAACACCTTAAAGCATGTATACCAGACATCCTGGGGTATGACAACCCGTATGATCGGAGCCATTATCATGGTTCACGGCGACAATTCCGGTCTGGTGCTGCCTCCCAAGGTAGCGCCCATCCAGGTAGCCATCATCCCCATTCAGCAGAAGAAGGAAGGCGTACTGGACAAGGCATACGAGCTTCGCGACAGATTAAAATCCAACTTCCGCGTAAAGGTGGATGATACGGACAAGAGTCCGGGCTACAAGTTTGCGGAAGCCGAAATGAGAGGTTATCCGGTTCGTATTGAAATCGGTCCCAAGGATTTAGAGGCAGGAAAGTGCGTTCTCTGCAGAAGAGATACCAGAGAAAAGATAGAGGTATCTCTCGATGAAGTAGAGGATAAAATCGGCAGTCTTCTGGAAACCATTCATCATGATATGTATGAGAGAGCAAAGGCTCACAGGGATTCCCATACATATGTGGCAAAGAACATGGCGGAATTCGAGCAGCTCTTCACCGAGAAATCCGGCTTTGTAAAGGCTATGTGGTGCGGTGACCGTGCATGTGAGGACCAGATTAAAGAGAAGTTAAGCGTAACCAGCAGATGTATGCCCTTTGAGCAGGAGCACATCGCAGATACCTGCGTATGCTGCGGAAAGCCTGCAAAGAAGATGGTATACTGGGGCAGAGCTTATTAAGGATATCTGTAAAATAAATTTGGTAATACTGATAGAAAAAAGACGGTATATTTTTAACCGTCTTTTTTTTATAATCAAACTATCAGATTATGTGCGGCAGACAAAAACGGTCTGCACAAAGAATGAAAAAACGGAGGAAAAAAGATGTTATTTGGAAACGGATGCTGGCTGCAGAAAGAAGGCTGCGCCTGCTTTACCCCTCAGGAAGTATATTTTGAAAACACGGAAGCCACGAAAGTGACCTTATGCCTTCCCACTTCCAGAATTGTAAACCGCGGATGCACACTGGGAGGCATCAACCTTACCATGGTGATTACTTCTCCCGCACCGGATGTACTGCGGGTCCAGACTTATCATCACCTGGGCGTAAAGAAAAGAGAGCCGGAATTTGAATTATACCAGAAGGAAGAACAGCCTCTGACGGTTACAAGTGACGAGGAAAAACTGACCGTTACTTCCGGTGGACTGACCCTTGAAATCGGCAAGAAAAACTGGTACATGGCATACAGAAGAGGAAATGAAGTCATTACCCGTTCTGCAGCCAAGGACTTAGCCTGCATGAAGACGGACTGGAAGGGCGATGCGTACGACAAAGGAGACGGCACCGAAACCTACATGCGCCAGCAGCTTACCATGGGCGTAGGAGAACTGATTTACGGTCTCGGCGAAAGATTTACCGCTTTCACCAAGAACGGACAGAGTGTGGCAATCTGGAATGAGGACGGCGGCACCAGCACCTACCAGTCCTACAAGAACATTCCTTTTTATATCAGCAATAAGGGTTATGGTGTCTTTGTAAACCATCCCGAAAAAGTAGAATTTGAAATCGGCACCGAGCAGGTAACCAAGACCGCATTTTCCGTAGAGGGCGGCTACTTAGACTACTATTTGTTCAACGGACCTTCCATGAAGGAAGTACTGGAGCGCTATACCGACCTGACCGGCAAGCCCTCCCTGCCGGCACCCTGGACCTTCGGTTTATGGCTGTCCACATCTTTTACTACAAATTACGACGAAGAAACGGTTATGAGCTTTGTGGACGGCATGCTGGACAGAGGCATTCCTCTAAGAACCTTCCACTTCGACTGCTTCTGGATGAAGGAGTTCCACTGGACGGATTTTGTATGGGATTCCCGCGTATTCCCCGATCCGAAGGGTATGCTGTCCCGTATCAAGGCAAAGGGCTTAAATATCTGCGTATGGATTAATCCCTATATCGCACAGGAAAGCTGCCTGTTTGCGGAAGGTATGGAAAAGGGCTATTTTGTAAAGCGCACCAACGGCGACGTATGGCAGTGGGATATGTGGCAGCCGGGCATGGCGCTGGTTGATTTTACCAATCCGGATGCCTGCAAATGGTATCAGGAAAAATTAGCAGGACTTCTGGATATGGGTGTGGACTGCTTCAAAACGGACTTCGGTGAAAGAATTCCCGTGGACGGAATCGAATATTTTGATCATTCCGATGCAAAAAAGATGCACAATTACTACACTTACCTGTATAATAAGACTGTATATGATATACTGGAAAAGAAGCGTGGCAAAGGCGAAGCAGTACTTTTTGCACGTTCCGCAACAGTCGGCGGTCAGAAGTTCCCGGTACACTGGGGCGGTGACTGCTGGTCCGATTATGAATCCATGGAAGAAAGCTTACGTGGCGGTCTGTCCTTACTGATGTCCGGTTTCGGCTTCTGGGCGCATGACATCGGCGGTTTTGAAAGTACCTCCACACCGGATGTATACAAGAGATGGGTAGCATTCGGACTTCTTTCCTCCCATAGCCGTCTGCATGGCAGTACTTCCTACAGAGTGCCCTGGGCATATGATGAGGAAGCGGTGGATGTTGTAAGATTTTTCACCAGATTAAAGGCAAGACTGATGCCCTATCTGTATAAAACCGCAATCCAGGCAAACAAGACCGGTGTTCCTACCATGAGAAGCATGGTGCTGGAATTCACAGAAGACAGAACCTGTCATTATGTGGACAAACAGTACATGCTGGGAGATTCCCTGCTGGTAGCGCCCATCTTCAATGAAGAGAGCCTGGCGGATTACTATCTGCCTGCCGGACGCTGGACCGATTTCTTTACCGGAGAGGTAAAGGAAGGCGGCAGATGGATACAGGAGAAACACGGCTATTTAAGCGTACCTCTCTTAGTGAAGGAAAATTCCATCGTTGCTATCGGCGCTCACGACGACAAGCCGGATTACGATTACGGAGAAGACACAGAGCTGCGTATCTACGAGCCTGCGGCAGACACGACCGTTACCGAAACCGTTTACGGCATGGACGGCAGCGAGGAAATTAAGATTTCCGTTACCACAGAAGAAGGAAGAATTTCCGTTTCCGTGGATACCGGCAAGACAGTCAGCGTGCGCCTGGTAAACCGTAAGGCGAAGGCGGTGGAAAATGCCGAAATGCAGGTTACGGACAAGGATACTGTTCTTACAAAGATTGCGGGAAAAGCTGTTGTTACGCTGTAATGTAAAAGCGCAATGAGGGAGAATAGAACACTATGAATATAGAAAAGAACCGTTTACTGGACTTTATGAGCAAACGAAAGATCAGGCAGCAGCTATCTGTGATATACATTGTTGCCGTCGTACTGCCCATTACCATAATCGGTTCTTTTTTGCTGGGCAACACGGGGCATCTGCTCACCAATTATTATAAAAACCTGCTGGAGTCCGACAACCTGCGTGTAAAAACCATTCTGTTTGAAATCACCACCCAGGTATACAATATGTCGGAGAACATTTCCTTTGAAGACTCCCTGCAGGACATCCTGGCGGCAGATGCCGGCAGTCCGCCGGCACAGAATGCCTATGTCTACACTACCATAGACAACTATGTTTCCACCCATGCGGAAATTGACAATATTACGGTCTACACGGACAATCCCTTTGCGGCGGAGTGCATGCATTTTGCCCTGGCGGGAGAAGAAATCAAAAGTACTGCCTGGTATCAGAGGGCTATGCTGCAGGCGGGCGCATTCTGGATACCCATGGAAAGATACGACAAATACGGCAATTCCTACTGGAATCTGGCACTGGTACGCCGGATTACGGTGATGAGCGGCGGGCATGAGGCGGTGCTTGTGATTACCATCAGTGACAACTACCTGCAGACGCGTATCGGCAGCAATGAATATGAAATCAGCGCTTCTACGGAGGACGGTACCATTGTATATGATTCTACCCGCAAGCATTACGGCGAAAAACAGAGGATAGATATCAATTATCAGGATAATTATTACGAATATTTAGGTCCTGTCTGGTATGGGGCAAAATCTTATTTTACGAAGCTGGCTACTTTGAATCTATACCAGACCAACAGCAGGGTTTATGTAGTTACCATGCATGCATCGGCGTACAGGGATATTTTGTCCATTCTTATGACCTGCCTGCTGATCATTATGGCAGCGGTGATGATGCCCTGGATACTGATTCATTATTTCACACGCTATTTTACCAACCGTGTGACCGTCCTTCGGAATGAAATGAAAAAAGCAAGCAACGAGGAGGAAATTCTGGCACAGTCCTTTGGCGGTGAAGATGAACTATCGGAAATTTATGCGGATCTGCAGGTGATGGTACACAAGATTAAGGAAAAAGATGCCAAAATGTATGAGGCAAGGCTTTCCGAGCAGCAGCTGTTAAACGAACAACAGGTGATGGAGATGAAGATGCTTGCCAGCCAGATCAATCCGCACTTCTTATATAATACACTGGAGAGCATCCGTATGCAGGCATTGACGGCCGGCAACAGGGAAGTGGCAAATTCCATTAAGCTGTTGGGAAAGTCCATGCGGTATGTACTGGAAAACACCGGAACGGCCATGGTAACACTGAAAAAAGAACTGGATTATATGGAAACCTATCTGCAGATTCAGAGAATCCGCTTCGGCAGCCGGTTTAATTATGAAATCCATATGCAGGAGGGATTTGATCCCAATCACTATATGATTCTGCCGATTCTTCTGCAGCCCATTGTGGAAAACGCGATTCTGCACGGCATGGAGCAGGTAGAGGAAAACGGTCTGATTTCGGTATCCATGGAAGCCATACCCGCAGAGAGGATGTCTGCGGATAAGACATCCCGGGGAACAGCTGATGCGCCGGAAGCCGACGGCAGGCTGAAAATATGCATTTCGGACAACGGCTGCGGCATGACGGAAGAGGAGCTGGAAGCACTGCAGATTAAGATTTCTCAGAAGACCTTAAACCGCAAGAACAGCATCGGTCTGTGCAATATTAACCAGCGTATCCGTCTGTGCCACGGGGAGGAATACGGCATGAAAATCGACAGCACGCTGGGAAAGGGAACCGCCATCACGGTAACACTGCCCATCGTCAGCCCGGAATGACGGAAAGCAGTGCGCGGGGTCCACAGCAAAAACAGTGCGCGGCACAGCGGACGAAAATGATGTGCAATTTTGCCCGTATAAAATGTCAAAAAGGGATGGTTTTTTTATACCCCGTATTCCTATAAACTTAAGAGTATCAATAAGTGGCAGAAGTCACGGATTCTTATAGGAGGATAATATAATGAAAAAGAAAATGAAGAGATTCTTCGCTTCTGTTCTGGCATTTGCAATGATGTTTTCTACACTGACATTCACATCTGCCGCAGCAGAAGATGAGTATCAGATGTTTCTTGCCATCGGCGCTGATGCTGAAGCAGACGGTGACTGGGGATATCAGTACTATGGAAACGGTGCGTCCAGCAATGCAGGTGATGTAACCGCAACCGACGCAACCGCAAAGGTTGGCGATACCGTAACCATCGGTGTAAGCTTCCCCACAGAAGTTGTTTATACCTGGTTTATGGCTCCTGTTTTAGTAGCAGAAAACGCAGGTAACGTAGATTATACCATCGACAGCGTAAAGATTGACGGTGAAGATGTAACCGACAAGATTGATCTCTCCGCAGGTAAAGCATTCTGGTATGAAGGTACCGGTGATTACAGCGAAACTCAGGCTGTACGTCTTGCAGGCGGCTACAACGAATGGGGCGATAAGTACATGGCCGAGTCTCCCAAGGGCTTCAAGGAAATTACTTATACCATTACCTTAAATGCAGTAGAAGAAGGCGCTGCAGCAGGTGAAGCTACCTTAAGTGAAGAAAGCTATGATGCATTCATCGCTATCGGTGCTGACAAGGAAGCAGAAAATGACTGGGGTTACAATTACGCAGGCGAAGATGCAGAAGGCATCACCGCTACCACAGGAACCTTAAAGAGCGGCGAAACCACTACTCTTTCCCTGGAATTCGACAGCCCTGTTTTCTACACATGGTATGTTGCACCCTGCATGGTCGTAGACGATGCATCCGCTATTTCTGACCAGTCTACCTTTGATGTTAAGGTATACTTAGATGACGAAGAAGTAACTACCGACCTTTCCGCAGGCAAGGTTTGCTGGGCTGAAGGCACCGGTGCGTACGACGAAACCAAATGTATCCGTATCGGCGGCGGTTATAATGAATGGGGTGACAAGTATTTAGCAGAGTCTCCCAAGGGCTACAAGAAGATTACTTTCGAGATTACTCCTGAGATTTACGTAGCAGCAGCTGCAGAAGAAACTGTAACGGTAGCTCCCGTAGATTTAAATGGTACATACAATGCATATATCGGAATCCAGACACCTAACTGGTCCTTCCGTAACGCATATGATGATGCAACCTACGGTCTTGGAACTGATTTCTTTAATCAGATTACAGGCTGGGATGCTGACAACAATGCCATTACCATTCCCGGCAACATCCATGACACTGTAATTTCCGGTAACGGTACTTATACAGTATCCATCGACGGATTAAGCTTCCCGGACGGTGAATTCTCCACCCAGGAATACTTAAACTTAATCTTTATCTCTACCGATATTCCGAACTCCGGCGAAATCACCTTCTCTGATGTGAAGCTGACTATTGACGGCAAGAACGTAGACCTTCCCAACGGTCCTGTTTTAGACCCTGATTCCAAAGAAGTAACCAAGCTTCTTCTTCAGAATATCTGGAACAATGACTGCAAGGAAATCGGCTACTATGCAGTTCCTATGACAGACATCAGCATTACCTTTACCGTAAGCGGTTTCGCTTATGACAACGAAGCTTCCGCAGAAACTCCGGAAACCGTTGCAGAAAGCGCTCCCGCAGAAACCACTCCTGCAGCAGAGGAAACAAGCAGCAATACCGGCCTTATTGTTGGTATCGTAGTTGCAGCAGTTGTTGTAATCGGCGGTGTTGTAGCAGGCGTTGTAGTTTCCAAGAAGAAAAAGGCAAACTAATCTGCTGAACAGATAAGATAGGCAATACGAGGGGCGTCCGAAAGGGCGCTCCTTTTTTACACCCCAAAACGGCGCAGAAAAGGAGTACGGCGGATGCAACCAAAAAGTTACTGTATTTTCTGTCCAGTAATTGCGGTATCTTTTGAGGTTCCCGGAAGGTATAATAAAATTAATCTGAACAATCTGTGAAATGTTTGGGAAAGGAGTCAAAAAGAAACATGAAAGACAGCAAAACAGGAAAGGAAAAAGTGGCTGGATATATCTACTATTTATCCAGAGTCGCAGCACTTTTATCAGTGGTTCTGATTTTCCTGCCGGCATGCAATCCGGCTAAAATCTGCGATTATGTAAACAAAAACATGTCTCTGTTTACTTCGGGTGTGGCATACGGAGATCTGACAAAGCTCTGCGTACGTGCCTTTGACAGAGGCTGGGTACAGGAATCTTCTTTCGTTATTTTATTTATCGGAAGCTTAGTTACCTGTATCGGTATTTTAGGTGCGGCAGCCATGGGATGTATGTCCCTCGGCAACAATAAATTAAAGAGACTGGGCAACTGGTTCGGTATCGGCGGAGCAGCTCTGCAGTTTGTAGGTCTCGGCGGAATTTTTCTGGCATACAGCCAGATCGCACAGACCACAAAGCCCGACAAGGTTATTCCTAATTTTCCCTTAGGAAACTGGCTTCTGTTCCTTGTTATGGCAATTGTTGTCATGGCAGTCAGTGTGATTACCCAGTGCCTGCTTCCGAAGCCTGCAAAAGAAGAAAAGTACGAGATGGAATCCCAGTACAAACTGTTCTTAATGTTCCTTCCGTTTGCGGCGCTTTGCTTCGTATTCTCATATCTCCCTCTGTACGGCTGGAGATACGCATTCTATGATTATACCTCCGGCGGCACCCTTTCCGCCGATAACTTCGTAGGGTTCAAATGGTTCACCATGTTATTTGAAAGTGAAGCGACCAGAAACGATATTATCCGTGTTCTGCGCAACACCTTAGCTATGAGTGGACTGGGACTGGCAACAAGCTGGTGCGCAATGGCATTCGCTATTTTCCTGTCCGAGATCAAGACTCCGTGGGTCAGAAAATTTGTACAGACCTTCACAACCATTCCTAACTTCATAAGCTGGGTTTTAGTATATGCGATTGCATTCGCTATCTTTGCTACCGACGGTTTCGTCAGCAGTATGATGGTAAACACCGGCGTCTGGGCAGAGGGCAAGAACCTGCTGATGAGCAGTTCCGGCCACTGGTTCAAGATGTTAGCCTGGGGTATGTGGAAGGGCATCGGCTGGAGCGCCATTATTTACATAGCCGGTATAGCCGGTATTGACCAGCAGCTTTACGAAGCCGCTACCGTGGACGGCGCAGGCCGTTTTCAGAAGATGTGGCACATTACCGTGCCCGGACTGCTTCCTACCTTCATGGTAATGCTTCTGATGGCGATTGCCGGTATCTTAAGCAACGGTATGGATCAGTACATGGTATTCGATAACCCGAACAACACCAATGTCAACATGGTACTTGACTACTATGTATATAAGTTAGGTATTATGGACGGTAATATACCGTTCGCAACCATGGTCGGCATGGTGAAATCCGTAGTCAGCGTTGTACTGCTGTTTGCAGCAAACGGTGTTTCCAAGCTGCTGCGTGGCGAAAGCATTGTGTAGGGAGGTGGAAACATGGCTGAAATGAAGAAAAATGCTTTAAGCGACTGGAAAGCAAGAAAAGCAGGAGAAAAGTCCGAGGAAAAAGCGGAAAAGCAGTATTATAAAACTCACAAGGTGGGCTATAAGCGTACTGCGGGTGACGTAATATTTGACGTGTTGAACTACACCTTCTTTATTACATTCACCATTATCTGTATCTTTCCGTTTTATTACCTGTTCATCAACACCATTTCCAATAATGAACTGGTAAGTAAAGGTCTGATTAACTTTATCCCGAGAGGGCTTAACATCAACAACTACATTAACCTGATTAAGGCAAACGAAATCGGTCAGGCATTCTTGGTTACCATCAGCAGAACGATACTTGGTACCGTTTTAATGGTAGCGGCATCCGCTTTCGTAGGTTATCTGGTAACCAAGCAGCAGATGTGGAAAAGAAAATTCTGGTACCGCTTCCTGGTTGTTACCATGTATTTCAATGCCGGAACCATTCCCTGGTACTTAAATATGTCCATGCTGGGTCTGACCAACAACTTCATGGCATACATTATCCCCGGTATCGTGGCTCCGTACAACATCATCCTTGTAAAGACCTATATTGAGTCCATTCCGGCGGAACTGGAAGAGAGCGCTTTCATGGACGGTGCAAGCTACTGGACGATTTTCCGTAAGATTATCTGGCCTCTGTGTACGCCGATTTTAGCGACCATTGCCATTTTCGGTGCGGTAGGTCACTGGAACTCCTTTACGGATTCCCTGATCCTGATGCAGGATGCTTCCAATCTGTTTACCTTACAGCACAGATTATACCTGTATCTGAATACCAGCTCCAACATCGGCGCCCTGATGAACAGCGGTGTAAGCTCATCTGTCGGAGAGACCTTAATGCAGAGCGCTTTAAATGCTAAAGTAATTAAGTACACAATCTCCATGGTATCCATCATACCTATTCTGATGGTATATCCGCTCATGCAGAGATATTTTGTAAAGGGTATTATGCTGGGAGCCGTTAAGGGCTAAGCAAAAGCATTTTACTATATATAAAGGAGGATTAAAAAATGAGAAAGATGAAGCGAGTAGTTGCACTTGTGCTGTCTGCTGTCATGATTCTGGGACTTTTTTCCGGATGTGGCAAAAGCAGCGGAAGCAGCAACGGCAAAAAAGACCTGGTTACACTGACCGTGTATAGCCAGCTGGCAAACTATTCCGGCGAAATGAAGGGCTGGTTTGCTAAAATTCTGGAAGACAAATTCGGTGTGAAGGTAAACCTGATTCCCGATGGCGACGGCGTGTATGATACCCGTATGGAAGCCGGAAACTTAGGCGATATTGTTGTATGGGGTTCCGACGGTAAAGACTACATGCAGGCAGTTAATGCCGGACTTCTTTTCGACTGGGAAGAAGATGACCTGTTGGCAGACTACGGTCCCTATATTAACGAGCATATGCAGACTGCGCTGGAGAAGAACCGTGAAATTTCCGGTACCGGCAAGGTATACGGATTCGGTCACAACGTAGCAGCAAGCTCCGACAGCCATGATGCATTCTTCTATACCTGGGATATCCGTTGGGATTTATATGAGCAGCTGGGACATCCCGCTGTAAACAACCTGGACGATTTAATGGAAGTATTAAAGCAGATGAAGGAAATCTGCCCCACCGGTGACGATGGAAAGCCGACCTACGCAATGTCCTTATGGCCTGACTGGGACGGCAACTATGTAATGTATGTAAAAGCTATGGCGACCGCTTATTACGGATACGATGAATTTGGTTTTGGCCACTACAATGTAACCAATGGTGAATTCTATGACGCACTTTCCGACGGCAGCCCTTATCTGACCATGTTAAAGTGGTTCAACCAGTTATACCGCAACGGACTTCTGGACCCCGATTCCATGACCCAGAAGTACGACGATATGATTGCAAAGGTACAGAACGGTAATGTATTCTTCTCCATCTTCAACTATGCAGGTTCCCTTGCATACAACAAAGAAGAGCATTACAGCCAGAACAAGATTATGGAAAGCTTAGAGCCCACAGAGGCATGTCCTATTGTTAACGGCTTAAGCTCCGTAGGCGGCAACCGTGTCTGGAGCATCGGCGCCAAGACCCAGTATCCCGAACTCTGCATGGAAATCATCAACTGGCTGTGTACTCCCGAAGGACGTCTGACCATGGACTACGGTCCGAAGGAACTCTGCTGGGATTACGATGAAAACGGCAAGACATACTTCACCGATTTCGGTAAGACCTGCTTTGAAGACAGAACGACCCTGATGCCCGAAGAATGGGGCGGAGCAACCTTTAACGACGGTGCATTCCAGGTAAACAACACCACATGGACTGCTGCAGACACCAATCCGGAATCCGGCGAAAGATATGACCAGCAGTACTGGGCAAGCACCCAGGTAGAAGACGGACGCTGCGATGCAGAAAGAGACTGGAGAGATCTGACCGGATGCTTTACGGCTCAGGAATACATGGATAAGGGTAACTATGCGGTAGACATCCCGACCACCTACTCCGAGTCTGAAAAAGATGCTGCTCTGGAGGCATCCTGGAACCAGGTAGCAACCTGCTTAAAGGACTACAGCTGGAGAGCCATCTATGCAGAAAGCGACGAAGAATATGACAAGCTGGTAGCTGAGATGCGCGGTAAAGCAAAGTCTTACGGCTATGACAAGTGTATTGACTGGTGTATCGAAGAAGCAGCCAGAAGAAATGCTCTGCAGGCACCTCTCAGATAACAGTGTAAAAAATAATTTTGCAGAAGGGAATAAAATGAAATTCTTTAGTACGGATAGTCCGCTTTATCGGTTTCTTACAAGATTGTGGGATATGATAAAATTGAACTTCTTATGGTTGATTTTTTCTCTGCCGGTTGTTACGATGGGGGCTGCCACGGTGGCAGCCTACAGCGTAACACTGAAAATGGTGGATGAGCGTGAGGGATATGTAGGGAGACAGTTTATCAAGGCTTTTAAGGAGAACTGGAAACAGGGGATACCTCTGGGGCTGATTTTCTTAGCTGCCGTATATGCGGCCTATCTGGACTTTGAGTTTTTCAACAAATTACCGGATAATCCGCTTATTTTCCTGATTGCCGGTATCATCACAATCTTTTTTATCGTGATGATTTTCCTCTATGCATTTCCGCTGAGCGCAAGGTACGAAAATACCCTGCTGGAAACTATGAAGAACGGCATAAGGATTGCCACAAAGTTCTTTGTACGGACCATCTTCCTTATTGCCATACTGGCGATAGAAGTGATGATTTTTATCTGGAACCAGACCACTCTGCTGTTTGGTATCCTGATTGGACCGGCATGCTTCATGCTAACGGTCAGCGGCTTTGCCATGTATTATTTCAGACAGATTGAAAAGGAACCGGGTGCCATTACAAACCCGGATGATAATGTATGATACACGAAATAATTCCCTTACACGAAGCAGGCTCCTTACCGGGTGCCTGCTTTGAAACGTATTTTATTGAAGAGTCCGAAGAATATAAAATTAAAAAAAGACCGGCGGTCATCATATGTCCCGGCGGTGGTTACTGCTATCTTTCCACAAGAGAGGGCGAAATCATGGCGATGCAGTACTTTGCCATGGGCTATCAGACAGTGGTTTTGAAATATTCCATTGCGCCAGCCGTATACCCGGCAGCCCTGACAGAAGTAGCAAGAACCGTGCTTACCCTGCGGGAAAATGCAGAAAAATGGCATATTGATGCGGATCACATTGTAGTGATCGGTTCTTCCGCAGGCGGCCACCTGGCAGCCTCCTATGGCATGTTCTGGAGCGAGGACTGGCTCTGGGAAGGAATGGGACTTACCGAAGCACAGAAGGAGCTGTTGAGACCCCAGGGTATGATTCTGAATTACCCGGTCATTACTTCCGGCAAATTTGCCCACAGGGACTCCTTTAAGAATTTACTTGGGGACAGATACGACGAACTGGTGGAGAAAATGTCCCTGGAAAACCGGGTGAATACAGACACACCGCCTGCTTTTATCTGGCATACGTTCACGGACGGCTGCGTACCGGTGGAAAATTCGCTTTTGCTTGTCAGTGCCATGAAAGAGGCGGGTATTCCGACCGAGTTCCATATGTACCCGGAAGGCGGCCACGGTATCGGACTTGCCAATAAGCTGACAGAGACATCCTATGAGTGTGAAGTCATTCCTGCCTGTCAGACCTGGCTCGGCATGGCGCACACCTGGCTGGACAATATCTGCGATTACAAGTAGGATATCAGCGATATAAGCAGGTACAAGTCAATATTAGCAAAATAAAACAGCCGGGGATTATTCATCCTCGGCTGTGCTTCCGTTCTGTTTCCGGAATTCGGCGGGACTCTCTCCCACATATTTCCGGAATTTTTTATGGAAATAATCTACGTTGCGGTAGCCCACACGCTCCGCCACTTCATAAACCTTTAAGTTGCCTGCCAGCAGCATTTCCTTGGAATGCTCAATCCGTACATGGTCCACATAGGAGTTGAAACTTTCACCCACGGTCTTGTTGAATATCTTGCCAAGATAGGCGCTGTTGTAACCAAACAGGGGAGCAATGGATTCCAGTTTGATATTGTTGTAGTAATTGTGGTCGATGTAATAGAGAATATCGTCCAGCACGTTGTTACGGGAAGGGTTGCCCGTCGCATTCATAATCATCTCAAACTGTTCGGAGAAGAACTGGATGATTTCATACAGGTAAGGCTTTTTCTCTATATAATCAATGACATTGGAGTTGGTTGGAAAAGGTATCGTCAGCGTATTGTAGATTAAGTTAATCTTTTCCTTGATACGCAGATACATATCCGTCAGAAACAGCTTTACTTCGGAAATGCTGTTTTCCACGTTGTAAAGGTAGTTCTCCATCTCCGTAAGGGTCGTAACCACATTTTTGCGGTTGAAGGTCTGTAAGTAACCCACAAGGTAATCGGCATAATGCTGCAGTTTTTCCGGCTGCAGGGTGGACGCCGTGTTAAAATGAGGAAGCTCCGCATAGCCTAAGGTGTGCTGACCCGGCATACAGAAGAAGCGTCTGGAAATCAGGAAGGCCGCATCTTTATAGGAGAGCGGCAACTCGGAAAGCTGCTTTACCGGACGACCGTAGCTGATAAACAGGGAGTCCATGGGACTGCCCTTCTGGGGTGGGTTCACGTCCTCGTAATGGTTTAAGAAATCCTGAAAACGGTTCAGTGCATAGGTACCCTTTAAAAGGATAACATCCTTGGAGTCCTCCGTAAAATGGTAGAAGGTATGCTCCTGCTTGTTGGAAACCTTTAATAAATCCGCAAAGCTGTAAAAGGTGCTGCCGGGCTGGCTGTTGAAGTTTTCGTAAATAACTACCTGGAAGATACCCGCTTCCAGCTCCAGATCGGCAATGGTGTCCGAGTCCGTTTCCAGTCCTACGGTAACTAAATCGTGCAGGATGACATTGCGGGCTTTTTTCTTTAAGAGGTCGTAAGTATCCTGGTCGCGGTTCTCGCTGTCAAGGGCTGCCTTGATGGTGGTGACGGAGGAGAGAAGTTCGTCCTCGTCAATGGGCTTTGTCAGGTAAAACTCCACTCCGTAGCGGATGGCTTCCTGCGCATATTTGAAATCGGAATAGCCGCTTAAGATGATGAACCTGCCTTTGAAATCCTTTTCACGTACAGAGGCAACCACATCAAGCCCCAGCTTCCGGGGCATTCGGATATCCATCAGGGTAAGGTCTGGCTGCTTCTCGAGAATTTCCTTTTCGGCATCCTCCCCGTTGGAGGCTTCTCCACAAACGGTAAATCCGAGCGCTTCCCAATCGATTATCTGTTTCAGACCGTCCCGGATAAGGGCTTCATCGTCAACAATAAATACTGTGTACATAAAATCTCCCACTCTATGAGCAATGCTACTATAATACCTAAATTATAGAAGAAACGGAGCGAAAACGCAATGAAAAAAGAGTATTTTCGTATATGCCACTTCATGGTATAATATAATATACGTTAATTGTACGGACAAAAGAAGTAAGATAAAGGCAGGTACGGACGTGAAAAAAATTAAGAAGAAAACGGGGATGATTCTGCTTGCCTGCACATTTTTATGTGTGATAACGGTGGGGAGCATCCTTTTTATCAAACAGAAAAAAGAGAAAGAAAAATGCCCTTATAAAGAGTTCATTACCGTGGATGTCTTTGATGCCCCGGCAAACTTCCAGGGCATCCAGTCCGGCTGGTTTGCCAAGGTGGTAAAGGACCGCTTCAATATGGAGCTCAACATCATTGCCCCCAATGTGGCTGGCGGCGGCGACACCCTCTACGGCATCCGCTCTGCAGCGGGTAATCTGGGAGATCTGGTCATTGTAAACGGTGAAAAAGGAAATTTAGAAAGCATGGTGACGGCAGGTCTTATCCTGGATATGAGCGGCTATCTTAAGGGGAAGGACATCATGCAGTATGAAACTGCTATCCGGGATTTGAACAACCGGGTTTCTACCACGGGCATTTATGCCATTCCTTCCGAACTTTCCCAGAATTCCCCGCTGACCTCCAGCGAGACCATGGAGCCTACCTACGGTCCCTACCTGCGCTGGGATTTGTACGGGAAGCTTGGTTATCCGGAAATTAAGACACTGGAGGATTTGCTGCCGGTGCTGAAGGGCATGCAGGAGCTGATGCCCTATAGCGATGCGGGAAATCCGACCTATGCGTTTTCCTTTTTTAAGGACTGGGACGGCAATATGATGAACTATGCCAAGCAGCCAGCCTGTCTTTATGGCTATGATGAAAGCGGCTTTGTGCTGGCAAAGGCAGACGGAAGCGATTACCAGAGCATTGTGGATTCCGACTCCATGTACATGCGTACCTTAAAATTTTACTACGAAGCCAATCAGCTTGGACTGGTGGACCCCGAGTCCCCCTCCCAGAATTACGACAGCCTGTTTTTAAAATACCAGCAGGGCGACATCTTCTTCTGCGTATGGCCGTGGCTGTCCCAGTCAGCTTATAATACACTTTCCAACAAGGAAGCCGGAAGGGGCTTTATGCTGGCGCCCATCGACGATATGCAGATTTATTCCTACGGCTGCCGTCCCATGGGCAACGACAAGGAGATTATCTGTATCGGCAGCAATGCCAAGGACCCCGAAAGGCTGGCGGATTTTATAGACTGGCTGTATTCCGAGGAGGGCGTTTTCAACAACAGCGCCCAGGTTGCAGGTGGCACGGCGGGACCGGAGGGGCTGACATGGGAGCGCACGGAAAACGGACCGGTGCTGACGGATTTTGGCATGCAGGCGCTGATGAACGGCGATGTGGAGCTGCCCGAAGAGTGGGGTGGCGGTCTGTGGAGCGACGGTATTTCCGAATTGAATTACAAGCCCATTGTGCAGTCCGATCTGACGAAGGACGGCTTCCCCTATGCCTATCAGCTCTGGGACTCTGTAACAGCCATGGAAAATACGGTGTTGGACGAAAACTGGAAGATGCATATGGAAGCTGAATCCACAATGGAATACCTGAATGGGCATAATATGATAGTGGTTTCGCCGGGATGCAATTTCAATTACCCTTCCGAGGATCCGGAAATCACCACCATGCGCAGCCAGTGCCGGAATATTATTGTGGATTATTCCTGGAAAATGGTATTCGCCGGGGATGAAGAAGAATTTTACAGCCTGCAGAGCACCATGCAGTCCAAGGTAAAGAGTTTAGGCTATGACAAGGTTTATGCGTTTGATCTGGAAGCGGCTAAGGAAAAAACGGCTGCCCAGCAGAAAATCGTGGAACTGTACGGAGCGGAGCGGGAGTAAGACAGAAATAAGAACCAGGAGGCAGACGTGACGGAAAAGAATTTCATAATACTGGATCTGGAATGGAACCAGAGCTGTGACCCGGAAGCGGCGGACAAAAAACTGCAGTTTGAAATCATAGAAATCGGCGCCGTCCGCATGGACGAAAACCGAAGGATGACCGGAGAATTTTCCCAGCTTATCAAGCCACAGATTTACCATGAACTGAATAAAATTACCAGTCGCCTTATCCATATGAAGATGAGCCAGCTCCGGCAGGGCAGACCGTTCCCCGAGGTTATGGAAGAGTTCCGTGCCTGGTGCGGGGAAAATCCGGTATTCTGTACCTGGGGACCGCAGGATTTGTCGGAGCTGCAGAACAACATGCAGTATTACGGCATGGAGCCGCTGACCGATAAGCCGCTGCCCTTCTTAGATGTACAGAAGCTGTTCAGCCTGGCATTTGAAGACGGCAGAAGCCGGAAGGCACTGGAATATGCGGTGGACTTTCTACAGATTGAAAAGGACATTCCTTTCCACCGTGCATTCAGCGATGCCTATTACACCGGAAAGGTATTCGCAAAAATACCGGAAAAAATCTGCAGGAGAGTGTCCTTTGATTTGTTCCATCCGCCCGCAAAAAGGGAGGATGAGGTAAGAATTGTATTTGATACCTATGCCAAGTACATCTCCCGGGTATTCGACAGCAAGAGCGAAGCACTGGCGGACTGGGAGGTCATCAGCAGCAAATGTTATCTCTGCCGCCGGAACTTAAAAAAGAAAATCCGCTGGTTTACCGTAAACGGCAGGCATTATTACTGTGCGGCTTACTGTGAAAAACACGGTTACCTGAAGGGCAAAATCCGTATCCGTAAAACACAGGACGACAAGGTGTTTGTGGTAAAAACAATGCGTTTTATTACGGAGGAAGAAATGGAAACCCTGCGGGAAAAACGGGCGAAATTAAAAAAGGGAGGATGACTTATTCGTCATCCTCCCAACTGCGTTTCTTCTCTTTTCTCTGTCTTTTTTTCTGCTGCCGGATATTCCTTTTTGCAGCGGCAATTCTGTTTTTCTGATACCTGGTGAGCTTCCGCTTCCGGGTTTTGAGCCAGCTCTTTCTTCCGCCCCGCTTCCGCAGCTCAAAATGATAGTTGCGGATAAAGGCATACAGGATAAGCAACAGGATGATGCCGCCGGCAACACCCACAATCCAGAGAATAACCTTTACCACATTGATAAAAATAACCTTGGGCAGGCTGGTTTTCTTTTCCGGCTCCACGGCAGCGTTAAAATCGTAGCCCTTTTCCGTGCCGCCGGTAAAATTCACGGCAACCGAGCCTAAAAATTCACCCTGATAGGTGTAGGTAATGAGCGCCGCTTCATCAGGAGAGTCGGTATCATAGGTGATTTCGGATGTCAGATCCTCAAAAGGAACGGTTTTCGGCAGGATAATGGTATCCTGGGTATTGATGGATAAAATCGGCCGGCTGCTTCCGAAAATATCGCTTCCGCCGTAAAAGGCATTGCTGTTTTCCATCCGGTAACGGGTTTCCTTCTGGGAAATATTTACTTTTTCAAAGTTTTCAAATCCATACTGGAACAAAGATACCGTATCCGCAAACTGCGCCGGGGAGTCCTCCACCATGACAACGGCAATCAGCTTGAGCCCATCCTTTTCCGCACAGGAAACCAGCGTGCTTTTGGCGGCAACCGTGTAACCGGTCTTGCTGCCCACTAAGTATTCGTAAGCATAGGCTTTTCCTGTAAAAAGCTGGTTTTTGGAGTTTTCGATGACATGCTTGGGCTGTTTATCCGTGGGCTCCAGTTCCAGACGGGGCGTGGAGGAAATCTTACAGAGCAGGTCGTTTTTGAAAAATGCCATGCCGATCCGGGCAAGGTCGTAGGATGAAGTGTAGTGGTTTTCATCGGGCAGACCGTTGGGGTTGGCAAAATGGGAGTCCACACAGCCCAGTTCTTTGGCACGTTCGTTCATAATGTCGGCAAAGACGCTCCAGTCCGTGGTGCCGCTGACGTGTTCGGCAACCGCATAGGAGGCCTCGTTGGCGGAAGCAATTAAGATTGCCTGCAGGCACTGCTCGAGGGTAAGCTCATAGCCCACATCCATGGCAATGTTGCTGGAGTCTCTCGGTGTATCGAAGACCGCATCGTGGGAAAATGTCACGGTATCGGTCAGGGAGCATCGCTCCGTGGCGATGAGACAGGTCAGTATTTTTGTGGTACTGGCGGGATACAGCTGTTCATGGGCATTTTTGGAATATAAAACCGCACCGGTGTCGGCATCTATCAGAATGGCGGACTGGGCAGAAATAACGGGGCCCTGCGGCCAGTTCGGTATGCTGTTGGACTCAATGGGTATGGCGGTACGGGTATCCGCATCCGTAATGACGGGCAGCGCATACGCCGGAAGGCTGTTAAAGGTCCACACTGCCGCAACAGAAACGGCAAATAACGCCGTAACGTATTTTTTTACTAATTTATGTATACGAAGCAAAATCAGACATCCTTTCTTTTCCTCAGAGGGCACCTCTCTATGATACACTATCGGCAGAAAAAACCAAAGAGTTTTTTGTATTTCTTTTCGTACTTTCTTTTCCCTGTAAAATAAGGTATAATAAAAACAAAAGCGGCTGTAAAAGCGCTTTTATTTCCGTTTACAGAGATGGACAGAAAGAGTTTGGTAAAATAATATGCGTCTTAGAAATATTACCGGTTCCAGAGAAGTGATTGCGGACAGCATCTATGTGGTGCAGGAACCGCAGGAAAAGAAAGGCCGGTGGAAAGAAGTATTCGGCAACGATCGCCCCATACAAATCGAAATCGGCATGGGAAAAGGAAAGTTTTTACATACCCTGGCAAAGGAAAATCCGGATATCAACTATATCGGCATTGAGAAATACTCCAGTGTGCTGCTGCGTGCGATCCAGAAAATGGAGGAGGACGAGTTAGCCAATCTGAAATTCATCCGAATGGATGCGGAGGAAATCACCGATGTGTTTGCAACGGGAGAAGTGGACCGGATTTACCTGAACTTTTCCGACCCATGGCCCAAGGACAGACATGCCAAGAGGAGACTTCCTTCCAGACAGTTCTTAAAAAGGTATGATGAAATCTTAAAAAAGGACGGCAGGATTGAGTTCAAAACGGACAACCGGGATTTATTTGACTTTGCCGTAGAGGAGCTGCCGGAAGCCGGATTTTGTGCAGAGGTGCTGACCTACGATTTACATGCGGATGAAAAGCTCATGGAAGGCAATATTATGACGGAATACGAAGAAAAATTTTCAGCCGCCGGCAATCCCATCTGCAAATATATTATTTACAGATAGGACATACTATACCGTAGAAAGGATGAAAAACGATGGAATATAAATTTACAGAACAGAATTTTAACGAAGAAGTATTGCAGGCTGACCTGCCGGTACTTATTGATTTTTACGCAGACTGGTGCGGACCCTGCAAGATGATGGGACCCGTAGTGGAAAAGGCAGCCGAGACCTATGAAGGAAAGCTTAAAGTGGGCAAGGTAAATGTGGATGACAATCCGGAGCTGGCGCAGAAGTACCGCATCACCAGCATCCCTGCTTTCGTCGGCATTAAAAACGGCGAGGTGGTGCTCTCCAGAGTGGGAGCCATGAGCAGCGGAGATTTTGCTTCCGTGTGTGACAGCCTGTTATAAAAACATGCGTTACCGAAAAAAACAGCAGTCAACCCGCCCGGAACAGTTATCAGACGTATATGACGGAAAACTTGCAAAAAGAATAAAAAAAGCAAAAAAATGCAGGATTGTATCTAAAGTCCTGCATTTTGCATTTTTGGAAAAAAACTGGACAAACAGATAAGAAAGTACGGAAAAAAAGGAAAAAACGGCTGTCTGAAGAGACAGAAAAAACCGAAAATATATAATAACATGTGATATTAAAAAGAAAATACGAAAAAAGTGTGAAACATATCGGAAATTCCGGTTTCCCTCTTTGCCACATACTCTTATTTGTGGTATACTACCATGCAGAAAGGATGGAACAGGCGATGAAAATAGGTTTTGATAATGACAAATATTTAAAGATGCAGTCTGAACGAATTATAGAAAGGATAGGTCATTTTGACAATAAGCTCTATCTGGAGTTTGGCGGCAAGTTATTTGATGATTTTCATGCCTCAAGGGTTCTTCCCGGATTTGCAGCGGACAGTAAGCTGCAGATGCTTATGAAATTAGCCCACAAAGCGGAAATCGTGATGGTTGTCAGCGCTGCTGATATTGAGAAAAACAAGGTGCGCGGCGATCTGGGAATTACCTATGATAATGACGTAATCCGGCTGATTGACGAATTCCGTTCCAGGGGTCTTTATGTGGGCAGCGTGGTGCTTACCAAATATACAGGACAGCACAGCGCCGTATTATATGAAAAGAGACTGGAAAGCTTAGGGCTCAAGGTGTACAAGCACTACCTTATTCCCGGATATCCTTCCAACGTGCCCCTCATCGTCAGCGATGAAGGCTATGGCAAGAACGATTACATCGAAACGACCAGACCTCTGGTTGTGGTTACGGCACCGGGACCGGGCAGCGGTAAGATGAGTACCTGTCTTTCCCAGCTTTATCATGAACATAAAAGAGGTATCCGTGCCGGTTATGCAAAATATGAGACATTCCCTATCTGGAACCTGCCTCTCAAGCATCCGGTCAACCTGGCATACGAAGCGGCCACCGCAGACTTAAACGATATCAACATGATTGACCCCTTCCATCTGGAAGCTTACGGGGAAACTACGGTAAACTACAATCGTGATGTGGAGATTTTTCCGGTACTGCGTACCATTTTTGAAAAGATATACGGCGAAAGCCCGTACAAGTCTCCCACTGATATGGGCGTCAACATGGCGGGCAACTGTATTGTGGATGACGAAGTGTGCAGGGAAGCCTCCCGTCAGGAGATTATCCGCCGCTATTATCAGGCGGTGATGGGAGTGGCAGACGGCACCCGTTCTGAGGAAGAAGTCATTAAAATCCAGATGCTGATGAACCAGGAGCACCTTACGACCTCTGACAGGGCGGTTGTGAGGGAAGCAGAAAAGAGAGCGGAAGAAACCGGACATCCGGCAGTAGCGGTGGAGCTTTCCGACGGACGGATTATTACCGGCAAGACCAGCGATTTACTGGGACCAAGCGCAGCCGTGCTCTTAAATGCCCTAAAGGAACTGGCAGGCATTCCCCACGAGAAACACATTATTTCTCCTACGGCGATTGAGCCTATCCAGACCTTAAAGACCAAATATTTAGGAAGCAAAAATCCGAGACTGCATACGGACGAGGTACTGATTGCCCTGTCCACTACGGCAGCCGAAAATAAAGATGCGGCAAAGGCACTTTCCATGCTGGCGGCGTTAAAGGGCTGTCAGGTACATTCCAGTGTCATGCTTTCTTCTGTGGACAAAAAGATGTTCCAGAAGCTGGACTGCGAAGTGACCTGCGATCCGGTATATGAAACTGTAAACAAAAAGTAAAAGAAAGAGAAACGAATATGGATGATCAGATGAACCAAAACGGAAATGGACAGAGGGGGTCTAATCAGGGAGGTTCCGGCAATCAGAGTCCCCGGAAAGTGAATTTCTTCCTATTGCTGTTAGCCGCTCTCTGTACGCTGATTCTGACCAGTGTTTTCATGAAAACGGTATCAGGAAGCACGACGGAAGAAAAGAGCTACTCCGAATTTATGGAATGGGTGGACGAAGGCACCAAAGAAGGAGAAGCCAATACCAAGGTCAAGTGTGTCCGGTATGCATCCGACAGGATTTACATTGAACTGGTGGACGAAAAGGAAACTAACAGAAATCCGCTGTTTTCCTATTACGGAATGGGTCAGAAGACCACTTACTATACGGCAATGGTATCCGATGATACCCTGCCCGAGAGACTGCGGGAAGCAGGCGTTGAGGTATGGGGATACATTCCCGACAACTCCGGTCTGATTATGGAGATTCTGCTTTATTATGTAGTGCCCCTGATTTTATTCTGGGTGCTGTTAAGCTTCCTGTTCAAGAAGATGAGCAAGGGAGGCGGCCCCTTAAGCGTCGGCAAATCCAACGCCAAGGTGTATGTGCAGAAGGAAACCGGCATTACCTTTAAGGACGTGGCAGGTGAAGACGAAGCAAAGGAGTCCCTGCAGGAAGTAGTGGATTTCCTTCACAACCCGGCAAAATACGCAAAGATTGGCGCCAAGCTTCCGAAGGGAGCCCTTTTGGTAGGCCCTCCCGGAACCGGTAAAACCCTGCTTGCCAAGGCGGTGGCGGGGGAAGCGGGCGTGCCGTTCTTCTCCTTAGCGGGTTCCGATTTTATTGAGCTGTATGTGGGCGTGGGCGCATCCCGTGTCCGTGACTTATTTAAGGAAGCGACCAAGAACGCTCCCTGCATTATCTTTATCGATGAAATTGATGCCATCGGCCGCAGCCGTGATTCCAAGTACGGCGGCAACGAAGAAAGAGAGCAGACCTTAAACCAGCTTCTTTCCGAAATGGATGGTTTCGATACCTCCAAGGGTATTCTGATTTTAGGCGCTACCAACCGTCCGGAAATCTTAGACAAGGCGCTCTTACGTCCCGGTCGTTTTGACAGACGGGTTATCGTGGATAAGCCGGACTTAAAGGGACGTGTGGATATCTTAAAAGTACATGCCAAGGACGTGAAAATGGACGAAACCGTGGACTTTGACGCCATTGCGCTGGCAACCAGCGGCGCTGTTGGAGCCGATCTTGCCAATATGATTAACGAAGCGGCTATCAATGCCGTAAAGAGCGGCAGGGAATATGTCAGCCAGAAAGACCTTTTTGATGCCGTGGAGCAGGTGCTTGTGGGCAAGGAAAAGAAGGACCGCATCATGAGCAAGGAAGAAAGAAAGATTGTTTCCTATCACGAAGTGGGACATGCCTTAATCAGCGCCCTGCAGAAAAACTCCGAACCTGTGCAGAAAATTACCATTGTGCCCCGTACCATGGGAGCCCTCGGTTATGTTATGCATGTGCCGGAGGAAGAGAAGTACTTAAATTCCGAAGAAGAGCTGCGTAATATGTTAGTCAGTCTGGTGGGCGGACGTGCCGCAGAGGAAGTGGTGTTCCATTCCGTGACCACGGGCGCAGCCAACGATATTGAAAAAGCCACTGATATTGCCCGTGCCATGGTTACCCAGTACGGTATGAGCAAGCACTTCGGTCTGGTGGGGCTTTCCACTGTGGAAAGCAAATATCTGGAGGGCAGAGATGTCATGAACTGCAGCGACCAGACGGCAGCCGAGGTGGATAAGGAAGTGGTAGCCATCTTAAAAGAAAGCTACGAGCAGGCAAAGCAGATGCTTTCCGAAAACCGCGAGCTGATGGATAAGCTGGCAGCCTTCTTAATTGAGAAGGAAACTATTACCGGCAAAGAATTCATGGAAATTTTCCGCAGGGAAAAAGGACTGCCGGAGCCGGAAGAAAAGAAGAAGGATGCTGAGCCCGGGCAGACAGTACCGGAAATCAAGTTTCCCAAGGAAGTTCAGATGACGGAAGAACCTAAGCAGGAAGAACCGAAGAAGGAAGAATCCGAGGAAGAGCCGAAGCCGGAAGAGCCGGAAAATAAGGGTATTTTCTCCAACATGGATTTATAAAATTCGAAAGCCGTATCAGACAGGTACGGCTTTTGTGTATGATTGCACAGAAAAGAAAGGAGCAGACATGGCTTTTTGCATCGATGAGGAATTGAAAAAGCTTCCCGCCAAGCCGGGAGTGTATATCATGCATGATGAGCAGGACACTATATTATATGTAGGAAAAGCAGTCAATCTGCGCAACAGAGTCCGCTCCTATTTCAGGGAAAACATCGGCAGAGGTCCTCAGATTGACAAAATGGTGTCGCTGATTGCCCGGTTTGAATATATTGTCACCGACTCGGAGTTAGAGGCTCTTATCTTAGAAAACAATCTGATTAAAGAGCATCTGCCCAAGTACAACACGCTGTTAAAGGACGACAAAACCTATCCGTATATCAAGGTGACGGTGGGAGAAGCATACCCCCGGATTTTGTTTGTACGGGAAATGAAAAAGGACAAGGCAAGATATTTCGGACCTTACACCAGTGCCGGTGCGGTAAAGGACACCATAGAGCTTTTGAATAAGCTGTATAAGCTGCGGACCTGCAACAGGAGCCTTCCGAAGGACATCGGGGAAGGACGTCCCTGCTTAAATTACCACATTGGGCAGTGCTCCGCCCCCTGCCAGAATTTAGTGAGCCGGGAGGAGTACCGGGAGCAGGTGGAAAAGGCCCTGAATTTCCTGAACGGAAACTACCAGCCGATTCTGAAGGAGCTGCAGGGGAAAATGCAGGATGCCGCCGAAAAAATGGAATTTGAAGAAGCGGCTAAGTACAGGGATTTGTTTAACAGTGTAAAATCCGTGTCCCAGAAGCAGAAGATTTCCGACAGCGTGGGTGAGGACAGGGACATCATTGCTCTGGCAGAGGACGACAGGGATGCCGTGGTGCAGGTGTTTTTTGTGCGTGACGGCAGGCTTATCGGTAGGGAGCATTTTTACATGACCCACATTGAGGGACAGAAAAAGCCCCGGATTTTGCAGGAATTTGTGAAGCAGTTTTATGCGGGCACCCCGTTCATTCCCCGGGAAATCATGCTGCAGTATGAAGTGGAGGAGCAGACACTCATAGAACAGTGGCTGACGGAGAAAAAAGAAGGCAGGGTAAAGCTCATTGTGCCGAAAATCGGTACCCGTGAAAAATTAGTGGAGCTGGCAGCACAGAACGCCTCCCTGGTTCTTTCCAAGGACAAGGAAAGGATTGCCAGAGAGGAAAGCCGCACCACAGGTGCCGTGAAAGAAATTGCGGATCTGTTGGGACTGCCCGGTATCGTGCGTATGGAGGCCTTCGATATCAGTAACATCAGCGGCTTTGCCAATGTAGGCTCCATGGTGGTGTTTGAAAAAGGAAAGCCCAAGCGCAGCGATTACCGGAAGTTCCGAATCCAGTCCGTAGCGGGACCGGATGATTATGCCTGCATGCGGGAGGTGCTGACAAGACGGTTCCGCCACGGTATGGAAGAACAGAGCAAGCTAAAGGAGCAGGATCTGGACAATTCACTGGGAAGCTTTACCCGGTTCCCGGATGTACTGATGATGGACGGCGGCAGGGGTCAGGTCAACATTGCCCTGTCGGTGCTTGAGGAGCTGAACATCCATATTCCGGTCTGCGGCATGGTTAAGGATGACAACCACCGCACCAGAGGGCTTTACTACAACAATGTGGAGCTGCCCATTGACTCTCGTTCCGAGGGCTTTAAGCTGATTACCCGTATTCAGGACGAAGCCCACCGGTTTGCCATTGAATATCACCGGTCTTTGCGTTCCAAGAGTCAGGTAAAGTCGGTATTGGATGAAATTCCGGGCGTTGGACCCGCCAGAAGAAAGGCTCTGATGCGGCATTTCAAGTCCATAGAGGATGTGAAGAACGCCACCGTGGAAGAGCTTTGCCGGGTGCCGGAAATTCCGGTGAATGTGGCGGAGCAGATAGCGGGCTTTTTTGCCGCCATGGAAAAGAAAAGGTAACGGCACTGTGCGGCATTTTTGCGGCTATGCAAAAGAAGCCGCATGTGCTAAAATAAAACCGTCTATGAACAGCAAACGTCATAAAAGGACGGAATGATAAAAAGCGAGGTATGGGTATGGCAAGCGTAAAAATGGAAAAGGTTGTGGAAAAGTTTAAGCTGGAAAATCTGACTCCTGATATTGACATCAAGAGCATCAAGATCAGCATGCCGGATGTAAACAGACCGGCATTGCAGATGGCAGGTTATTTCGAGCATTTCGACTCTTCCCGTCTGCAGGTTATCGGTTTTGTGGAATATACTTATATGGAAGGTATCAGCGAAGAACAGAAGAGGGTGGTATACGACAAACTGATGTCCTATGACATTCCCTGTGTGGTATTCTGCCGCGAGCTGCAGCCTGATCCGATTTTCCTTGAAATAGCCCATAAATATAACAGACCGGTTTTCTCCACCAAAAAGAACACATCTGTATTCATGGCGGAAGCTATCCGCTGGTTGAATGTCAAACTGGCGCCATGTATTTCCGTACACGGCGTACTGGTGGATGTATACGGCGAAGGCGTGCTGATTACAGGTGAAAGTGGTATCGGTAAATCCGAAGCGGCGCTTGAGCTGGTAAAGCGCGGACACCGTCTGGTAACGGACGATGCCGTGGAAATCCGCAAGGTAAGCGACGAAACCCTGGTAGGCTCCGCACCGGATGTTACCAAGCATTTAATCGAACTGCGCGGTATCGGTATCGTGGATGTGAAGGCATTGTTCGGTGCCGCAAGTGTAAAGGATACCCAGTCCATCGATATGGTTATCCGTCTGGAAGACTGGGATAAGGACAAGGAATATGACAGACTTGGTCTGGAAGAAGAATACACCGAATATCTCGGCAACAAAGTGGTATGCTACACCCTGCCCATCCGTCCCGGCCGTAATTTAGCGGTCATCTGTGAGACGGCAGCCGTAAACCACAGACAGAAAAAGATGGGTTACAATGCGGCACAGGAGCTTTATACCAGAGTGCAGAATTCCCTCGCCAGAAGACGCGAAGAGGATGAGGACGAATAAATAATATAAAAAGAAAGGTATGGTAACGGTTATGAAGAAATATGTATTTGGAGTAGATGTAGGCGGCACCACCGTAAAAATGGGACTTTTTGATATGAATGCCAATGTGCTGGAAAAATGGGAAATCCCCAGCGTGACCGCAAACGGCGGCGAAAGAGTGCTTCCGGACATTGCCGCAAGCATTGAAGAAAAAATGGGAAAGTATGAGATAGAACAGGATGAAGTAGCCGGTGTCGGCATCGGCGTACCGGGTCCCGTAGATGCAGAAGGCACCGTATACAAGACCGCAAACTTAGGCTGGGATACCGTATTCAATATTCCGGAAGCCTTCCGGAAGCACTTGGATGTACCCGTTATGGCAGGAAACGACGCTAATGTGGCAGCTCTCGGCGAAATGTGGCAGGGTGGCGGCAAAGGCTTTAAGGATCTGGTTGTCGTAACACTGGGTACCGGTGTCGGTGGCGGTATTATCAGCAACGGTCAGATGGTAACCGGAGCACTGGGAGCCGGCGGTGAAATCGGACACATCCACGTAGAGGATGCGGAAACCGAAGAATGCGGCTGTCATAACATCGGCTGCTTAGAGCAGTATGCTTCCGCAACCGGTATCGTGAGACTTGCAAAGAAGAGGCTGGCGAAGGACGAAGAAGCAAGCGTGCTCCGTGACAGAGAGCTTTCCGCCAAGGCAGTATGGGATGCCGTGAAATTCGGTGATAAAGTAGCCGTTGAAATTGCAGAGCAGTTCGGACAGTACCTCGGCAAAGGACTGGCAGCCGTTGCCTGCGTGGTAAATCCCAAGGCATTCGTTATCGGCGGCGGTGTTTCCAAAGCGGGCGAAGTTATTTTTGAATATGTAAAGCCTTATTACATGCAGTATGCGTTCCGCGGCTGCCGCGATGTGGAATTTGCGCTGGCAAAGTTAGGCAACGACGCCGGTATTTTCGGCGCTGCCAAGCTCGTACTGGATGAGGAAGGAAAGACAGAATAAATATTACATAAAATTATAAACCGGGGGGAAATAAATGATAAGTCAGACAGTAAGGGAAGCATTGCAGCGCTTTGTGCCCGCAGAAGATCTGCACATGGAAGAGCCCATGAAAAACCATACTACCTTCAAGGTGGGCGGAAATGCGGCGTGTTTTATAGAAATTTCACCGGGAGTGCAGACGGAAAAGCTGCTGCTGTACCTGAAAAGAGTGGAAATTCCCTATTTTATTATGGGAAACGGAAGCAATCTTTTAGTTTCCGATAAGGGTTATAACGGAGTGATTTTACACTTCGGCAGAAAAATGGATGAAATCCGCATCAGCGGAGACCATATCTATGCGGCGGCGGGCGCAAGCCTTGCCAGAGTGGCTGCCGCGGCGGCGGACCAGGGTCTTACCGGGCTTGAATTTGCCGCAGGAATTCCCGGCACTGTCGGCGGAGCCGTTATGATGAATGCGGGAGCCTACGACGGCGAGATGAAGCAGGTCGTGGAAACGGTGACCGTATGGAACGACGAAGGGGATAAATTAGAGCTGGACAACGAAACCATGGAATTCGGCTACCGCACCAGCGCCCTGAAAAACCATCCCTTTATCGTGGCCTCCTGTACTCTTTGCTGTAAACCCGGCAATCAGGAGGAAATCCGTGCGAAAATGGCAGATTTCCAGCAGCGCAGAAGGGAAAAGCAGCCTCTGGAATTTCCTTCCGCAGGCAGCACATTCAAAAGACCGGAAGGACATTTTGCCGGCAAGCTGATTATGGACGCGGGACTTTCCGGTTATCAGATAGGCGGCGCACAGGTATCCCCCAAGCACTGCGGTTTTGTGGTAAATACCGGGGGTGCCACGGCAAAGGACATTAAGGATTTGATTGATTACATCCGGGAAACGGTTTACGAGCGGTTCTCCGTGCATCTGGAGCCGGAAGTCATCATGCTCGGAAAATTTTAACCGGATAACGGCAGGTGGCAGCAGTGCTGCCGATACAGAAAGAAAATGCGGAAAGGAAAGGTGAGCGGAATGCGATTTGTAGTGGTAACGGGTATGAGCGGCGGCGGAAAAAGTACTGCCCTTAAAATGTTAGAGGATGCCGGTTTTTACTGTGTTGACAATCTGCCCATCTCACTGCTTGATAAATTCATTGAACTGATTGCCACACCGGGCAGCGAAATCACCCGTGTGGCATTGGGCCTGGATGTGCGTGCGGGACAGTCCTTCACCGAGGCAACCAGCATTTTGCAGAAGCAGAAGGATGCCGGCAAGGAGCTGGAAATCCTGTTTATGGACGCTTCGGACAATGCACTGGTGAAGCGGTACAAGGAAACAAGACGTGTGCATCCGCTGGCGCCGGAAGGCAGGGTGGAGGACGGCATCCGCTTAGAGCGGGAAATGACCCGCGGCATCCGCAACAGCGCCGATTATGTGATTGATACGTCCAATCTTCTGACCAGGGAATTAAAAGAAGAGCTGGATAGAATTTTTGTGCAGAACAAAGAATATAATAGCCTTATGATAACGCTGTTGTCATTCGGATTTAAATATGGCATTCCCACAGATGCGGATTTAGTGTTTGATGTGCGTTTCCTGCCCAATCCCTTTTATGTGGATGAACTGAAAAAAAAGACAGGCAACGACAAAGAGGTGCAGGATTTTGTCATGCAGTTCCCCGAGTCGAAGGAATTCTTAGACAAGCTGGAAGATATGCTGAAATTTTTAATTCCCAACTATGTCAAGGAGGGAAAGTACCAGCTTGTGATAGCCATCGGCTGTACGGGCGGTCAGCACAGAAGCGTCACCCTTGCCAATGCGCTTTACGAAAGAATGAAGGACAAGGGCAACTACGGCATCAAGCTTTTCCACAGAGAGCTCAGGGAATAGGGAGTTTTACGGGAAAAGGCTGCAGGAGTAAATGTGGAGGGAACGATGTCTTTCTCAGCAGAAGTAAAAGAAGAACTTGCGAAGCATATCAGTCCGGCAAGGCACTGCCAGATGGCGGAGCTGTCCGCCATGCTGCATTATGCGGGGCAATACGGTCTGATGGAGGACGGTACTCTGACCATCGGATTTCAGTCGGAAAATGAAGCAGTCTTAAGAAAAGGCTTTACATTATTGAAGAAAGCATATAATATAGATACTGTTATTGGCGTAAAAGGGCAGAAAAAGGCGGATTTACTGGCTATTATGGGTGATTTGTCCAGACCTGCCGATACGAGTCTGTTAAAACAGGCGTGTTGCAGAAGGGCATTTATACGTGGTGCCTTTTTAAGCTGCGGCTCCATCAGTGATCCCACAAAGGGGTATCATCTGGAGTTTGTGTGCAACAACAGAACACAGGCGGAGCAGCTGCAGGAAATTATCGGGCAGTTTGACATTGAAGCAAAAATAGTTTGCCGAAAGAAGTATTTTGTGGTATATGTGAAAGAAGGTGCCGGCATCGTGGAGCTTTTAAACATCATGGAAGCGCATGTGGCACTGATGAATCTGGAAAATCTTCGTATCTTAAAGGAAATGAGAAATTCCATTAACCGCCGGGTCAACTGTGAGGCAGCCAACATCCAGAAAACGGTGCAGGCTTCCACAAGACAGGTGGAGGATATTATTTACTTAAGAGATTACTACGGTTTTTCCCGTCTTCCCGACAATCTCAGGGAAATGGCGGAGGTAAGGCTTGCGTATCCGGAAGCGGCCCTGAAGGAATTAGGAGAATATTTATCCCCTCCCGTGGGCAAATCCGGAGTCAATCATAGATTACGGAAGTTAAGCGAACTCGCAGAAAAACTGCGGTCGTAGAGGAGGAAGTTATGAAAAAGGAGATTATTAAGGTCGAACTGAAGAACGGTCTCGAAGCCACTCCGGCTGCCATGCTGGTACAGGTTGCAAGCACCTATGATTCCAAGATTTACCTGCAGTCCGAAGACGGTACGGTAAAGGTCAATGCCAAGAGCATCATGGGCATGATGAGCATGGGACTTCTTGCCGGTGAAAATGTGGTTGTAACGGCCGAAGGTAACGACGAGAATGCCGCTGTGGAAGGCATTGCACAGTACTTAAGCGGAAAAGATCCTGTGAAATAATCCTTTCAGGAGGAGCTTATTTATGAAATGCAGGAAAGTTACCAAAGCAATCATTCCGGGAATTCTACTTTGTGTGGCAGCAGGAATAGGATATTTGTACTATTCCTACTCCACGCGTGTCTATAAACATTGCGTCATAGAGGCCGGTACTCCGGTGACGGCGCAGGATTTTCTGAAAGACCCATCCAAGGAAGCGGTATTTGTAACAAAGCAGGTACAGGCGGATGTGTCTATTCCGGGAGATTATGAAATTTCCCTCCGTTCCGGGCTTTTTAATTATCATTGCATACTGACGGTACAGGATACCATTGCGCCCAAAGCGGATGTGACGGAAGTGGAGACGGCGTACGGCACGGCTGTTTCGGCGGATGCTTTTACCGGTAATATCACGGATGCCACGGCAGTGACGGTGCGTTTTAAGGAGGAGCCTGATTTTTGCAGGTACGGCGAACAGAAGGTGACGGTTCTTCTTGAGGATCTGGGGGGCAACGTAACATCTTATGAAAGCAGTCTGCTTATCAGCCCGGTAAAAGAGGAAACAGAGCTGGAAATCGGAAGCGAAGTGCCAACGGTTTCGGATTTTCTACAGGAGGAAGCAATAAAGGTACTGCTTCCCGCCGGCGAAGCGGCGGACGGAAAGGCAGTCCTTTTGTCGGATGTATCCGAAGCGGATATGCTCGCACTGGGAGAAAAGACGGTGTATATCAGGGCGGAAGGGCATGTTTTTGAAAGCATGCTTCGTATTGTGGATACCATTCCCCCTGTTTTTTCGGTGCATGAAGTATCGGCGTATACCACCAGTCTGTTTACGGCAGAGCAGTTTGTGACGGAAGCGGAGGATGCCACGGCGCTGACCTTTTATTTTCAAAAAGATCCGGTACTTGCGGAGGGCACACAGGAGGTCGTGATTGTAGCAAAGGATGAGGGCGGCAATACCACGGAAGCAGTGGCTTTCCTTACCTTAAAGGCTGATACCGAGGCGCCGGTGATGAAGGGCGTTGCCAACCGGACGGTTTACATCGGAGACGGCATCAGCTACAAAGCGGGCGTTACGGTAACGGACAACTGCGATGAGGACATTGAACTGCAGGTGGACAGCAGCGGTGTGGATTTAAATACAGAGGGAAACTATCATGTGACCTATTCCGCAAAGGACAGGGCGGGCAACGAAACCAGCCAGACGATTACCCTGACGGTGCGCAAGCATGCCTACACACAGGAAGAGGTGGATGTGCTGGCGGACAAGGTGCTGGCGGATATCATTACGCCCGAAATGTCGGACTATGATAAATTAGTGGCAATTTATGACTGGGTACGCACCCATGTTTCCTATATCAACTATTCGGAAAAAGGTGACTGGATACGGGGAGCCTATGAAGGGCTGGCGTTGCATCAGGGCGACTGCTATGTGTATTTTGCCACCTCAAAGGAGCTTCTCACAAGAGCCGGCATTGCCAACCGTGATATTGAAAAAATACCCACCCGGTCACATCATTACTGGAACCTGGTAGATATCGGCGAAGGCTGGTACCATTTTGATACCTGTCCCCGAACCGACCATCCCCGCTTCTGTTATGTGGATGACGCAACCCTGATGGAATATTCCAATGCCCATTACCGCAGCCACAACTACGACAGAACGATTTATACGGACATTCAGTAAAAGAAAGACTGGCAGATACGATGAACAGACTGGGTATTATCGGGGGACTCGGCCCCATGGCAACTGCATATTTTATGGAACTTGTCACGAAAATGACACAGGCTGACACGGACCAGGAGCATATAGATATGATTATCTACAGCAGACCCTCCATTCCCGACCGGACAAAATACATTCTGGGGGAAAGCAAGGAGAGCCCGCTGCCTGCCATGATAGAGGTGGGAAAGACGCTGGTGGAGCAGCATGCCACAAGAATTGCCATTCCCTGCATTACCGCTCACTATTTTCATGACGAATTAGAAAATGCCATCCGGGTGCCCATTATCCACGGCATAGCGGAAACGGTCCAGTATCTTTCCAAAAGAGGATACAGGAGCGCCGGCATTATGGCAACGGACGGCACGGTGCGCACCGGACTTTTTACGGAGGAGCTGCGAAAGAAAAACATGACGGCGATTTATCCGGATGAGACGGGCCAGGCGTATGTGATGGATTTGATTTACCGGAACGTGAAAGCGGGAAAACCTGTGGACATGGAAAAATTTCAGGCGGTAGCGGATGAACTGCACCGGAAAGGGGCGGAGGTCATCCTGCTGGGATGCACGGAATTGTCCCTGATTAAACGGGACTATCCCTTGCAGGCAGGCTTCTTAGATGTCATGGAAGTACTTGCCAAATGCAGTGTGGAGTCCTGCGCTGTTTTAAAAGAAGAATACAAAGAACTGATTACCCGATAGAAGAAAAGGGCAGAACAGGTGCAGCCGCAAGCGGTGGGATGAGCACCCTGCCCGGAAAACGAGGAAGAACCATGCAAAATCATGTGTTGGACTATCTGGATGCCACGGTAAAGAGAGTGCCGGATAAGCTGGCGTTTGCCGATGAGGAAGTGCAGTACACCTTCCGGGAACTGGATACAATTATTAAAAACACGGCATCCTGCCTGGCGGAAAAGGGCTATTACAAGGAGCCGGTGATTGTTTTTATGAAAAAGAGTCCCCGCACCATAGCAACCTTTTTCTCCATCATTGATGCGGGCTGTTTTTATGTGCCTATTGACGAGGAAATGCCGGCGGCAAGAATTAACCTGATACTGGAAAACTGCAAGCCGAGGGTGCTGATTTGCGATGATGCCATGAGGGAAGCGGCGGAAAAGCTTACCTTTACCGGTGAAATCTTAAGCTTTGAGGACATTAAGGAACATTCTCAGGATTTGGAAAAGCTGGCGGAAATCCGGGGCAAAGCTATTGATACCGACCCACTTTACATTGTGTTTACTTCCGGTTCCACGGGCGTGCCCAAGGGCGTCTGCGCCTGCCACCGTTCCGTGCTGGATTACATTGAGCAGCTTTCCGAAGTCCTTTCTTTTAATGAGGATACCGTATTCGGCAACCAGACGCCGCTGTACTTCGATGCCTGCTTAAAGGAACTGTACCCGACCCTGAAATTCGGTGCCACGACCTATCTGATTCCCCACAAGTATTTCATGTTCCCTGTGAAGTTAGTGGAATACATGAACGAAAAGAAAATTAACACCATATGCTGGGTAGTATCGGCGCTGACCATGATTTCCGCCTTTAAGACCTTTGATACCGTGACCCCGAAGTATTTACATACCGTGGCGTTCGGCAGCGAGGTATTTCCCATAAAGCAGTTCAAAATGTGGCGGGAAGTGCTGCCGGCAGCGAAGTTTTTTAACCTTTACGGCCCCACGGAGGGCACCGGCATGTGCTGCTATTATCCGGTAACCCGGGAATTTGCCCTGGATGAAGCCATTCCCATTGGCAGACCCTTCAAGAATACGGAAATCCTGTTACTGAACGAAAAGGACGAACCGGCAGCGGACGGGGAAGAGGGTGAAATCTGTATCCGAGGCACATCCGTGACCTTAGGCTACTACAACAACTGGGAAAAGACGAAGGAATGCTATGTGCAGAACCCGTTAAACAAGGCATATCCGGAAATCATTTACCGCACCGGCGATATCGGCAGAAAGAATCAATACGGAGAGCTTATGTTTGTGTCCCGGAAGGATTACCAGATTAAGCATATGGGACACCGCATTGAACTGGGCGAAATTGAAGCCAATGTGAACCTGCTTCCCGGCATTAAGCTTTCCGGCTGTGTATATGATGATGCCAACCAGAAGATTGTGTTATATTTTGTTGGGGATATGGAAGCGGCGGAGCTGACAAAGACCCTGCGCGATAAGCTGCCCCGTTACATGCTTCCCAATAAAATAAAGAAGTTAGAGAGCATGCCCTTTACCGCCAACGGCAAAATCAACCGGAAGCTGTTGAAACAGTGGGTGCTGGAAGGAATGTAAAGAGGGGAGTAACTGTTTTTACAGAATGAATTTTATATAGATAAAAAAGAAAGAGGTAATACTATGGACGAATTATTGGAAATTTTGAGAGATTTACACCCGGATGTGGATTTTGAACACTGTGATGACCTGGTGGACGGAGGTATTCTGGACTCCTTCGACATCGTAACACTGATTACCGAAATCAACGATACCTTCGATGTCGCCATCAGCGCCAACGAAATCGTGCCGGAAAACTTCAACAGTGCGGAAGCATTGTACGAACTGATTGTAAGTAAAATGGATGCTGAGGACTGATCATGCTTTTTTCATCCTATGAATTCCTG
>FR880848.1:15896-175016 GCA_000434615.1 Clostridium sp. CAG:510 | reverse complement strand
TGTACTATCTGATACCGAAAAAATGGCAGGGGAAATTTTTTTTTCTGGCTAGCTATGTGTTTTATTTTACAGCGGGGAAGACTTACCTTCTCTACATAGGCGCCACCACCGTCACCACTTACCTTGCGGCAAAGAAAATACAGGACAGGAAGGATTCGTTCAAAGCGTCCTTTGATGCGGTAAAGCAGGGACTGACAAGAGAAGAAAAGAAACAGAAGAAGGAAGCCGAGAAAAAGCATCAGTTCCGCCTGATGCTTGTCTGCCTTCTCTTTAATTTAGGCATTCTGGCGGTGATAAAGTACACCAACTTTACCATATCCAATATAAACGGCATCCTGCATGCCTTTGGCAGTGAAAAGACGTTGTCCTTTGTGAATCTGGTGATTCCCATGGGCATTTCCTTTTATACATTCCAGTCCATGGGATATCTTATTGATGTGTACCAGGGCAAGATAAAAGCGGAACGCAGCCTGGGAAAGTTTGCGCTCTTTGTGTCTTTTTTCCCCCAGCTGGTGCAGGGTCCCATCAGCCGTTACAGCGATCTGGCGGAGTCTTTGTATACCGAACACAAAGCGGATTATCATACCATTACCCTGGGACTTGAGCGTATTCTGTGGGGCTTTTTTAAGAAGCTTGTGATTGCGGACCGGATGCTTGTGGCGGTGAATGCCATTATCAAGGATACGGAAACCTATAACGGCGCATTTGCCTTTGTGGGCATGCTTTTCTATGCACTGGAGCTGTATGCGGATTTCACCGGCGGCATTGACATTACCATCGGTACGGCGCAGACGTTGGGCATTACCGTGACCGAAAACTTCAACCGTCCTTATTTTTCCAAGAGCATCAAGGAATACTGGAAACGCTGGCACATTACCATGGGTACGTGGTTTACGGACTATATTTTCTATCCCCTGTCCATCTGCAAATCCATGCAGAAGCTCTCCAAATTTTCCAGAAAGCATTTCGGGGAGCAGATTGGCAAACGGATTCCGGTTTACCTCGCTTCGTTTATTGTATGGTTTACCACCGGTATCTGGCACGGCGCCAACTGGAATTTCATCGCCTGGGGTATCGGCAACTTCGTGGTGATTATGATTTCCCAGGAACTGGAGCCTCTGTACTACCGGTTTCATTCCCGGTTCCGGGTGCAGGGTAAAACCTGGTTTAAGATCTTTCAGGTTGTGCGTACGGTTCTCATTATGAGCTGCCTGCGTATGTTTGACTGTTACCGGGATGTGCCCCTTACTTTTAAAATGTTCGGCAGCATGTTTACGAAATTCTCCGTAAAGAGCCTTACGGGCGCAGCATTTTTAGGACTGGGTCTTACTGTCTGGGATTACGCCATTCTGCTTGTGGGCGCCCTGCTTTTGTTTACTGTCAGCATGCTTGGCAGAAGTGGAAGCGTGCGGGAAAAAATTGCGGGATTTGCCTTTCCAGTACGGTTTCTTATCTGGTACGGACTTTTCCTTACGGTGCTTGTATTCGGTGCCTACGGTATCGGCTACAGCGCCAGCCAGTTTATCTATAACCAGTTTTAAGGTGGGGAATGAGGAGAACCATGACAGAAATACAAGAAAAGAAGAAAAAGAAATCCGCTGCGAAGCGGGTCGGCTGCATCCTCCTTTGCGCGGCGATTATTATCGGAAGCCTGTGGTTTCTGCAGCAGCTTTTCATGCCCAAATACATGCATGACATTGTAGAGGGCGCCATGATTGCGGAATACTATCAGGAAGAAAAGGACCATGATGTGATTTTCGTTGGGGACTGCGAGCTCTATGAAAACATCAGTCCGCAGGTGCTCTGGGACGAATACGGTATCAACAGCTACATCCGCGGAAGCGCCCAGCAGCTTATCTGGCAGTCCTATTATTTAATGGAAGAAACCCTGCGCTACGAAAAGCCCAAGGCGATTGTATTCAACGTGCTTTCCTTAAAGTACAACGAGCCCCAGAAGGAGGCGTACAACCGCATGACACTGGACGGCATGCGCTGGTCAATGTCCAAGGTGCATTCCATCGAAGCTTCCATGCTGCCGGAAGAAAACTTTATCGAATATGTTTTTCCCATCCTGCGGTATCATTCGAGATATTCTTCCCTGACGGAGGATGACCTTACCTATCTTGTCAAAAAGGATGCGGTCACCCACAACGGCTACTATATGCGCGTGGATGTGCGTCCGGCGGAAAATGTGCCGGAAGGAAAGCCCCTGGGCGATTATACCTTCGGGGAGAATGCCATGTCCTATCTGGTAAAAATGAATGAGCTCTGCAAGGAAAACGGTGTGGAGCTGATTCTGGTGAAAGCGCCCAGCCTGTACCCGTACTGGTACGACGAATGGGAAGAACAGGTAGAAGTATTTGCAAAAGAAAATGATTTGAAGTATTATAATTTCCTAAAGGCGACCGATGAAATCGGACTGGATTTCACAGAGGATACCTATGATGCTGGACTGCACCTGAATTTATCCGGTGCGGAAAAGCTGTCCCGGTACTTCGGCAGAATTCTTTCCGAAGAGTGCGGCATAGAAAGCCGCCGGGGAGATGCCGCCTTAGAGGCGCAGTGGGATGAGAAATGTCAGACCTACGAGGCGGACCGGGATGCCCAGTATGCCGCACTTGCGGAAACAGACGGGCAGCCGTAGAGACGGCATGATGAGGAAACAGACGGACAGCCGTAGAGACGGCATGATGAGGAAACGGACGGACAGCCGTAAAGAACGCATGATATGCAAATGGGAAAGAAATGAGGAATAGTTATGAAGAAAAGATTAGCAATGGCGATGCTGGGACTTATGCTGGCACTGGGACTTTGTGCCTGCGGAAACGATGACGTCAAGGTGATTACGAAAGACGGCGTGGAAACCGGTGCGGAAAACGAAAAAGAAGAGAACGGCGATGCAGAAGACGCGGATGCAGAAGATGACGCAGATGCCGGCAGGGACTCCGATGATGCGGACGAATTAAAAGGTTATGTCTTTACGGCGGACGGCATGGATATGGCGATGGATATGGAAATGGAAGATGTTCTTGCAAAGCTGGGTGAGCCGGTCAGCTATTTTGAAGCGGCAAGCTGCGCCTTCCAGGGACTTGACAAAGTGTATACCTACAATCATTATGAAATTGACACCTATCCGGATGGCGATGATGACAGGATTTCCTCCATTATCTTAAAGGATGACCTGATTGCTACACCGGAGGGACTTTCCATCGGCATGACAAAGGCGGATATGGAAAATGCCTACGGTACCGGTTATGAAACGAACGGCAATATGTGTGTGTATACCAAAGACGGTATGCACCTGTCCATACTGGTGGAGAACGATGCCGTTACTTCCATCCAGTACAATTCCGCAGCTCTTGACAGTGCCGACTGATTGCGGCATACCGTGCCGGCAAACAGCCGATAGATTTTACCTCGTAAAAGGAGAAGCCTATGTCGAAAAAGAAGATGCTTTTTATTGTCAATCCCCTTTCCGGCAAAGGAAAGGTTAAGGAACGCCTGCTGGGCATTCTGGACATCTTTATTAAGAACGGATACGAAGTGACGGTGCATGTGACACAGAAGAGGGGCGATGCCCTGAACAAGGCAAGGGAGCGGGACGACTCCTATGACAGGATTGTATGCAGCGGTGGGGACGGCACGCTGGACGAAGTGGTAACCGGTGTGGTGCAGAGCGACAGACGAATTGAAATCGGCTATATTCCCGCAGGCAGTACCAACGATTTTGCCAACAGTCTGTGCCTGCCAAAGTCCATGAAGCGCTCTGCGGAAGTGGCGGTAAAGGGCAAGGTATTTCCCTGCGACATAGGTGTGTTCAATAACTCGGTGTTTGTGTACGTGGCGGCGTTCGGCATGTTTACGGAGGTTTCCTATGCCACCGATCAGAGCCTTAAAAACGCGCTGGGACACATGGCATATGTGCTGAAGGGCGTGCAGAGCCTCACCTCTGTAAAGGCATACGACATGCGCTTTGAATGTGACGACCAGATTATAGAAGGTAAATTTATCTACGGCATGATTACGAATTCCGTTTCCGTGGGCGGTTTTAAGAAGCTGACCGGCAAAAACGTGGAGTTAAACGACGGAAAATTAGAAGTGACACTGGTACGCCAGCCGGAAAATCTGCAGGATATGAACCGGATAGTCACGGCGCTGGTGGAAAGAAATCCCAACAACGAATTTATTTACTGGTTCAAGACCTCCCACATCACCATTATCGCAAAGGAAGAAATCGCCTGGACACTGGACGGGGAGTTCGGAGGAAACCACAAAGAGGTGAAAATTGAGGACAGACGGGAAGCCATTTCCATGATTGTTCCTTAATTTGATAAAAAGAAGAAAGACTATTCCCTTTTTCAGAAAAATAGGGTAAAATAAGTCCAAAAGAAAAACAAGGAGGAAACTTAAATGTTAGTAACAGCAACAGAAATGCTTAACAAAGCAAAAGCAGGTCATTATGCAGTAGGCCATTTCAATATCAATAACCTGGAATGGACAAAGGCAATTTTAAGCACCGCTCAGGAATTAAATTCCCCGGTTATTTTAGGTGTGTCCGAAGGCGCAGGTAAGTACATGGGCGGATATCATGCAATCGTTGGCATGGTAAACGGACTCCTTCAGGATATGAACATTACCGTTCCCGTAGCACTTCACTTAGACCATGGCTCATTTGAAGGCTGCTATAAGTGTATCGAAGCAGGCTTCTCTTCCATCATGTTCGACGGTTCCCACTACTCCATTGAAGAAAATATCGAAAAGACCAAGAAGTTAGTAGCAGATGCTCATGCAGCAGGTCTTTCTATCGAAGCAGAAGTTGGTTCCATCGGCGGTGAAGAAGACGGCGTTATCGGTATGGGCGAATGCGCAGACCCCAACGAATGCAAGCAGATTGCAGACCTTGGCGTAGACTTCTTAGCAGCAGGTATCGGCAACATCCACGGCAAATATCCCGCAAACTGGAAGGGACTTTCTTTTGAAACCCTTGCAGCAGTTCAGGAAAAGACCGGTACTCTTCCCTTAGTTCTTCACGGTGGTACAGGCATTCCCGCAGACATGATCAAGAAAGCAATCTCCCTTGGTGTTTCCAAGATTAACGTAAACACCGAGTGCCAGCTTGCATTTGCAGATGCTACCCGTAAGTACATCGAAGCAGGCAAGGACTTAGAAGGCAAGGGATTTGACCCTCGTAAGCTCTTAGCTCCCGGCTATGAAGCAATCAAGGCTACCGTTAAGGAAAAAATGGAATTATTCGGTTCCGTTGGCAAAGCAAACGACTAATTACAAACTACTAAAGTTTTTAAATTTTTCCAAACCAAAAATCCTGTCCCAGAAGGGGCAGGATTTTTTGGTAATGCAAAGGAAGAAATAGAAACAAAAGGGAAATATGAAAAGGAGAACAAAAACTCTTAAAAAGGGAGGATGCCAAGTAAAGGTTATTTACTTGGCATTTATTATGAAAAAGTTTGATATATCAATAAACTTGTAAGCAATTTGGAATTTGTATCTCTGTATCTTATGAACTTAGTATAAAAAAAGAAAGTGTCTAAAGAATGTTTACGAGGTAAAGAAACCTTGAATGAATTGTAAACAAAATATGAACATCAAACTCCTCCCGTATTTTCTTACATCTTTTCCGGTTCGGGATAGTCCACACCGAAGGTTTCTACGGTAACAGTCTTCATCATCTGCTTTTTCAGAGGTCTGTCGCTGTAGTCGGTAGGTACTTCGGCAATCTTGTTTACCACATCCATGCCTTCGATAATTTTTCCGAAAGCGGCATAGGAGCCGTCTAAGTGGGGTGCATTCCTGTGCATGATAAAGAACTGGGAGCCTGCGGAGTCGGGATGCATGCTTCTTGCCATGGACAGGACGCCCTCTGTATGCTTTAAGTTGTTTTCCACACCGTTGGAAGAAAATTCACCCTTGATGCTGTAGCCGGGGCCGCCGCATCCGGTGCCTTCCGGGTCGCCGCCCTGCAGCATAAAGCCGTTGATGACGCGGTGGAAAATAAGTCCGTCATAAAAATGTTTGTTGATAAGACTGATAAAATTGTTTACGGAAATGGGAGCTACATCGGGGTAAAGCTCCAGCTTCATGACATCTCCGTTTTCCATAGTTATGGTTACGATAGGATTCTTGACCATAATTTACTTCCTTTCCTACTTAAAATGATTTAAAATACATATGACACAATAGTAGCGCATTTCAGAGGAAAAAACAAGCATGGCGGAGAGAACGGAAAATTTGCATACCATAGAGCTGCCCCACGGCACGCTGTATGCCACGGAGGACAGCAGTCTTGCGGAAAAGCTGGCGGCAGCGGGGGAAAACGTACTGGGCATTTTAACGGACGGAAACGAAACGGAACCCTTCCACGGAGTACGTTATCTCATAGGAAAAGACACCCTGCGGGACAAAGAGTACCTGGACCAGGTGCTCTGCCGGATGAAGGGGCTGCCCGTTACCATATTGGAAACGAAGCGGTGTATCTTACGGGAGAGTGTCCCGGAGGACGCCGGGGATTTCTACCGCATCTATGAGGACAAGGCGGTAAAAACATATATGGAGCCTTTGTACGAAACGCCGCGGGAGGAAGAGTATCTGCGGCAGTACCGGGAAAATGTGTATGCCTTTTATGAATACGGCATCTGGACGGTGGTGTATAAGGAAAACGGACAGGTTATCGGCAGGGCTGGCATAGACCCGGCGGAGGGTGAAGGCCCCCAGCTCGGTTATGTCATAGAAAAGGACTATCGGAGCAGGGGCATTGCGGAGGAGGTCTGTGGTGCCATTATAGAATACGCCGGCTCGGCGCTTTCCCTGCCCTGGCTTACGGCGGTCACCCAAAAAGACAATGCCGCATCCTGCCGGCTGTTAGAGAAACTGGGTTTTTCGAGGGACGGAGAGCCGGACGGAAAAAATATTAAATATTTCCTTAATTTTGCACGATGACACAAAAGAATGTGGTATGATAAAGTAATGCAGTAAAAAAGAACCGGAATGCTCCGGATTATTTTACAGGTTACGGAAAGGCAAGGGCATTTTATGAAGAAATATGTAATGGCACTGGACCAGGGAACCACCAGTTCCCGCTGCATCCTGTTTGACAGGGAGGGGCAGATATGCTCCATGGCGCAGAAGGAATTTGAACAGAGCTATCCGAAGTCCGGCTGGGTGGAGCATAACCCCATGGAAATCTGGTCTTCCCAGCTTGCAGTGGCAATCGAGGCCATGGCAATGGTGGGCGCAAAGCCGGATGAAATCAGCGGCATCGGCATTACGAATCAGAGAGAAACCACCATTGTCTGGGATAAAAAGACCGGTCAGCCCGTATACCCCGCCATTGTATGGCAGTGCCGCCGGACGGCGCCCATGATAGACGCACTGGTGGAGGAGGGCTTTGACAAAGTAATAAGGGAGCGGACCGGACTCATACCGGATGCCTATTTCAGTGCTTCCAAGATTGCCTGGATTTTACAGAATGTAGAAGGCGCAGGAGAGAGAGCCGCAAAGGGAGAGCTTCTTTTCGGCACCGTGGACACCTGGCTGATTTACAATCTGACGAAGGGCAGGGTGCACGTGACGGACTATACCAATGCCTCCCGCACCATGCTGTTTGATATTCACAGGCTTGCGTGGGATAAGGAAATTTTATCCTATTTCGGTATACCGGCGAGCATGCTTCCCGAGGTAATGCCATCCAGCTGCATTTACGGCTACACGGACCTGACCGTGCTGGGTGGGGAAATCCCCATTGCCGGAGCGGCGGGAGACCAGCAGGCGGCATTGTTCGGGCAGTGCTGCTTTGAACCGGGAGAAGCGAAGAATACTTACGGAACCGGCTGCTTCCTTCTGATGAACACGGGAAAAAAAGCCATCCGCTCCGAACACGGTCTGCTTACCACCATTGCGGCGGGCAGGGATGAGAATGTGGACTATGCGCTGGAAGGCAGCGTCTTTGTGGCGGGCGCCGCCATCCAGTGGCTTAGGGACGGCTTAAAAATGATAGAAAGTGCGCCCCAGTCGGAAAGCCTGGCAAGGGAAGTGGGAGATACCGGCGGCGTGTATCTGGTACCGGCATTTGCAGGCATGGGAGCCCCTTACTGGAATCCTTATGCCAGAGGCATGATGGTAGGACTCACCAGAGGCTGCACAAAGGAGCATTTTGTGAGAGCCACACTGGAGTCCATAGCCTATCAGGCACATGATGTTCTGAAAGCCATGGAACAGGATGCGGGCTTTGAGAGAAGAAGCTTACTGGTGGACGGCGGCGCCAGCGCCAACGATTTCCTCATGCAGTTCCAGGCGGATATTTTACATACCAGGGTATGCCGGGGCGGCTGCATTGAAACCACGGCTCTGGGTGCCGCTTATCTGGCGGGACTTGCCACCGGATTTTACCGGGATCTGGAGGAAATCAGGAAAAACCGCAAACCCGGCAAGAACTTTATGCCGGTCATGGAAGAGGAAAAGAGAAACGAGCTGCTTGCAGGATGGAAGAAAGCCGTGAAGTGCGCCCTGCTCTGGGCAGAGGAATAAAATCTTGACTTTCCGGGGGCAAATTGTTAGTATTTGTTAAAACTATATAGAAATAAAGAATAAGAACAGAAAGAATGGAGTGGAAACAGTATGTTGACAGAACAGTATAAAAAAATGCTTTCCGGCAAATCCGTTATCAGACAGTTGTCCGAATTTGCAACGGAAAGAGGAAAAGAAATCGGTTATGAGAATGTATTTGACTACAGCTTAGGCAATCCTTCCGTACCGGTTCCCGAGAAATTTACCGAAGTGATGATAAAGATGCTGCAGGAGAAATCTCCCGTGGCGCTGCACGGCTACAGCCCCAGTCTCGGTATTACCGAAGTAAGGGAAAAGGTAGCGGCATCCTTACAGAAGCGTTTCGGCATTCCCTACACAAAGGACCATATTTTCATGGCATCCGGCGCCGCAGGTGCGCTGGCGCATGCCTTCCGTTTGGTTACCCAGCCCGGAGATGAAATTTTAACCTTTGCGCCTTTCTTCCCGGAATATCATCCCTATGTGGATTTAACCGGTGCGGTACTGAAGGTAGTGCCTGCCAATACTGCGGATTTCCAGATTAACTTTACCGCCTTTGAGGAAATGGTAAACGAAAAGACCATGGCGATTTTAATCAATACGCCCAACAATCCCTCCGGTATCGTATATTCCACCGGAACCATTCAGAAATTAGCGGCGGTTCTTACGAAAAAAGCAGAAGAATTCGGACATCCTATTTATATCATTTCCGATGAACCTTACAGAGAGCTGGTATTCGCCGGTGTGGATGCACCCTGCGTTTCCAAATTCTACGACAACACCATTGTCTGCTACAGCTTCTCCAAATCCCTTTCCCTTCCCGGTGAAAGAATCGGCTATGTAGCAATCAATCCTGCCTGTGAGGGTGCGGAATTCATGGTTCCCATGTGTGCGCAGATTTCCCGCGGCATCGGTCACAACTGCCCGGCTTCCATCATCCAGCTTGCGGTGGCAGAGGTGCTGGACATGACCTCCGATATTTCCGTTTACGAAACCAACGCCGGATTACTGTATGACAAGCTTACCTCCCTTGGATTTACCTGTGTAAAACCGGGCGGTACGTTCTATATTTTCCCGAAGGCGCTGGAAGAGGATGCCAAGGTATTCTGCCAGAAAGCGCTGAAATACGATTTAATTCTGGTTCCTTCCGACAGCTTCGGATGTCCCGGCTACTTCCGTATGGCTTACTGCATTGATACGGAAAAAGTAAAACGTTCCCTGACAGCACTGGAGAAATTTGTGGAAACGGAATATCCCGACCGGGCAAATTAAACGGGAGAAACAGAAAAGGAACATAAAAATAAGAAAGGGGTAATATCATGTATCAGGCCGGACTTGTTTTGGAAGGTGGGGGAATGAAAGGCGTCTATACCGCAGGGGTACTGGACTTCTTCTTAGACAAAGGACTGGAATTTTCCAGTGTTTACGGTGTTTCGGCGGGTGCCTGCCATATGACAAGCTATCTGTCCAAACAGAGAGGCAGGGCGCTGGACATCAGTATTGATTATCTGAAGAGCAGAAAATACTGCAGCGTGGAGAGCCTGCTTACCACCGGTGATTTGTTCAATGTGCAGACAGCCTATCATCTGGTACCGGATTATCTAAATCCGTTTGATTACGAAGCATTCAAAAAATACGAAGGCAGGGCATATGCGGTGGCTACCGATATTGAGGCGGGGACACCTGTTTATTTCCGAATACGGGATGTGAAAAAGGATATGGATGCCATCCGGGCATCCGCTTCCCTTCCACTGGTATCCAGGAATGTGCGGATTGGCAACCACCTGTATTTAGACGGCGGCATTTCCGATGCCATCCCCATCCGTAAGTCCATATTGGACGGCAACAGCAAAAATGTGGTGGTACTGACCAAGGAAGAGGGCTTTGTGCGTCAGCCGACTACCCAGCTTCCGCTGCTGAAGATGCGGTATTTCCGTTATCCCAAGGTAGCAGAGCTTATGGCAGAACGCCATATTACTTACAACAACACCATGGATTACTTATACGATCAGCAGAAGAACGGCCAGGCATTCGTCATCCGCCCGGCAGAAAAGAGCAACGTGGGCCGGATAGAAAAAGATGAGGATAAGCTGAAAGCCCTTTATAAACAGGGCTATGCAGATGCCGAGGCCCTCTATGAGCCGCTGCTTAACTATTTAGAGTCTTAAGGGACCGGAGGAAATTATGTTAGATATTTTGAAAGCCATTTTATTCGGCATTGTGGAAGGCGTCACGGAGTGGCTGCCCATCAGCAGCACGGGACACCTGATTTTGCTGGAAGAATTTGTAAAGTTTGAAAATGTTTCCGAAAACTTTTCGGAAATGTTTGATGTGGTCATCCAGCTTGGCGCAATTTTAGCTGTAGTGGTTCTGTTTATCAAGCAGATATGGCCCTTCTGCAGAAAAGGCCACGGCTATAAGCAGTCGGGACCTCTTGCCTATGTCAACATGGACATCATGACACTGTGGTTCAAGATTCTGGTAGCCTGCGTACCGGCAGCCGTTATCGGTGTTCTGTTCGATGATGTGCTGAACGAGCTGTTCTATCACTGGTATGTGGTGGCAGCCGCCCTGATTGTATTCGGTATCGCTTTTATTGTGGTAGAAAACTGGAACAAGGGAAGGACACCGAAGGTAACGGCACTTTCCGGTCTGACCTACAAGGCAGCGCTTATCATTGGTATTTTCCAGGTGATTGCAGCGGTATTTCCGGGCACGTCCCGCTCCGGTGCAACCATTGTGGGCGCCCTGCTTATCGGTATTGCCAGACCCGTAGCGGCAGAGTTCACCTTCTTTTTGGCCATTCCGGTTATGTTCGGCGCCAGCCTGCTTAAGATAGTAAAGTTCGGCCTGGCATTTACCGGCACGGAGTTAGCGGTGCTTTTAGTAGCCATGGTGGCAGCCTTTTTAGTGTCCGTAGTGGTTATCCGTTTCCTGCTTACTTATATTAAAAAGCACGACTTCAAAGTTTTCGGATGGTACCGGATTGTACTGGGCATACTGGTTATCCTGTTCTTTTTATTACGTTAATGGACTAAAACATTTATATGCAACTGCTTTTCAAATCAAGTTGTTGACAAATAACAAAGAATATTCTATATTGAAGGGGCAGACTGATATATAAGTTGTTGCGGATACATAGAAAACATTGGAAACAAGGGAATTGGAAAGCCGGATTGGAAACCCGGTTTTATACGGAAGGAGACATTCGTATGGTATCAAACAAGAAAGTAAACAAGGCAGCAGAGGTTAAGGCAGCACCTGTTAAGGCGGAAGAAGTAAAAGCAGCTCCCAAGGCAGCAGTTAAAGTAAATCCTGCCAAGGCTGAAGCTCCTGTAAAGGCTGAAGTAAAAGCAGAAGTTAAGGCTGCTAAGGAAGAAGTTAAGGCTGCTGTAGCAAAGGTAGAAGCTAAAGTAGAAGCTAAGGCTGAAAAGGCTGTTGAGAAGAAAGCAGAAGTTAAGAAAGCTGCTGAAAAGAAGGAAACAGCAAAGAAAGCAGCTCCCGCAAAGAAAGCTGCAGAAAAGAAAACCGATGTTAAGGTCAGCTTAAGCGTACAGTTCGACGGCAAGAGCTACACCACCGACGACCTGGTTAAGATTGCAAAGGACGTTTGGAAATATGACTTAAAGCAGAAAGCAGCAGACTTCAAGTCCGTTGACTTATATGTAAAGCCGGAAGAAGGAATGGCTTACTATGTGGTAAACGGCAAAGAAGCAGGCGGTTTCTACATCTAAGAGACAGTTTCGGATATGAAAAGATTTCTACCGGCAGCAGGCAAAGTGTTGCCGGTAGTTTTTTTGTAAATAATAAGGAATATGCCTGCGGCACCGGCAGGCTTTGGAAAGTATATAGGTTTCTATGGAAAAAACGAAAAAGAAATTTGAATTGCAGGACAAGCATATCTTTATTCTATACATGCTGCTGTTTCTGGGAGCGGCGGTGACGCTGGCGCTGATGCAGCCCTTTGCGGACACACCTCCCTGGTACGGCAATCCCCCCGATGAACCCAGCCGTTTCAAGGTAGCACAGTTTATCTGCAAGTACGGCAGGCTGCCCAACGGCTTTGACCCGGAAATCCGGATTGCGGGCTATGGGGTTTCCTATGGCTTCTATACCATGCTGCCCTATATTGTGCAGGGCCTTTTCATGCGGTTTGTAAGTCTGTTTACCACATCGGAGGTGGCGCTTTTATATGCGGCGCGTTTTGTGGATGTGGCATGCGGCGCCGTCATGGCGGCGGTGGTTTACGGCATCGGCCGGGTGGGGGGGGGGTTGTTTACCGCCCTCGGCACCCGCCTGTTTAAAGACAGACGCTTCAAGTGGCTGTTCTGTGTGCTGACCATGTTCCTGCCCCAGAGCCTGTTTCTGCACACCTATGTGAATACGGACTCCATGTGCATGATGTCTACCGCCATTATCTTTTATGCGCTGGTGCGGGCATACCGGAGCGATTTCAGCATCAGGAACTGCCTGATTTTATCTGTTGGAATTATCATCTGCGCTCTTTCCTATTACAATGCGTACGGCTGTATTCTCAGCAGCATCTTTCTGTTTGTGGGCTTTTACGTGTACCGGGACGGACCAAGCGGCAGATTAAAATGCGACTGGAAAAATATGTGGAAGCGGGGCGGCCTGGTGGCAGCCGTGGTGCTTTTAGGTATCGGCTGGTTCTTTATCCGCAATGCCATCCTGTATGACGGGGATTTTATCGGCCTGAAGAGCCTGAGGCTCTGTGCCGAAATGTACGGTGACCCGGCGGTGCAGCCCTATGGAAAATGCTATGCGGCAAGGGGCATTCCCGTGCTCACCATGTTAAAGGAGCGGAATTTTTTTGCCGGGCTTTTTATCAGCTTTGTGGCGGCGCTCGGCTCCATGTCCATTTACGGCAACATCTGGATGTACCGTTTTTATAAGGTGGTATTTGCCGTGGGATTTCTTTCCTTTATCCTTATCCGTAAAAAAATAGCGGACGGGCAGGCAAAGGCAAGAACGGTTTTCTTCCATATAAATATGGTACTGTGGATGATAATTCCCGTCATTCTTCTGATTGATTACGCATATACTTATGATTACCAGAACCAGGGGCGCTATATCATGCCGGCGCTGATTCCCATTATGTATTATGCAGTGGGTGGCCTGCAGAAGCTGGCTTCCCTAAGCTGGATACCCGCAAAATGGGTGAAGACAAAAAAATATCTGACCGTACTTGCGAATGTGGCGGTATATGCAGCCGTTGCCTGCGGCATACTGTTTTTAGTGCATACCGTATTCTTCTGTGCGGTTCCCACATACCGGGCAATTTACCCGTATCTGGACGGCAATCTTTTAAACAGGATTTTATAACTTTTTATTTATAATTTCTTTATAAAATAGCAGTTGACATATACATGCGCAAGTGCTATTTTATTTTATGAAGATGTTAGCACTCATTAAATGAGAGTGCTAATAATCCAAAAGGAGGGACGGAGGATGCAGTTAGACGATAGAAAAAAGAAAATCTTACAGGCCATCATCCGAAACTACTTAGAGACCGGAGAGCCGGTCGGCAGCAGGACCATTTCCAAGTACACGGATCTGAATCTGAGTTCCGCTACCATCCGCAATGAAATGGCGGATCTGGAAGAGCTCGGATATATCATCCAGCCGCATACTTCGGCAGGACGTATTCCTTCCGACAAGGGTTACCGCTTTTATGTGGATGCCATGATGGAGGATAAGCAGAAAGAAGTCGAGGATAGGAAGGACTTACTGGTGGAGAAGGAGGACAAAATCGAGTCCCTCTTAAAACAGGTAGTCAGGGTCCTGGCACAGAATACCAACTACGCCACCATGATATCGGCTCCGCAGATACACCGCAACAAGCTGAAATTCATCCAGCTGTCCCGGGTGGACAGAGGACAGATTTTAGCGGTGATTGTGGTTGAAGGCAACATGATTAAAAATCATATGCTGCAGGTGCCTGAGGGTCTGGATGACGAAACACTTCTGAAGCTGAATATGCTTCTGAACACACACTTAAACGGTCTTCCCATTGAGGAAATCAATCTGGGACTGATAGCTGCACTGAAGCAGCAGGCGGGTATTCACAGCCGGATAGTGGGCGAGGTACTGGATGCCGTGGCAGAGGTCATTAAAGAAGAGGAAGATTTAGAGATTTATACCAGCGGCGCCAACAATATTTTCAAATACCCGGAGCTGGCGGACCACGAGAAAGCAAGCGAGTTAATCAGTGCTTTTGAGGAAAAACAGGGACTCAGCACCCTGGTGCAGGAAACCCTGTCGGATGATAGCAACACCGGCATCCAGGTATACATCGGAGAAGAAGCTCCCATGAAAAACATGAAGGATTGCAGCGTGGTGACAGCCACCTACGAGCTGGATGAGGGAGTGAAGGGAACCATCGGTATCATCGGTCCGAAACGTATGGATTACGACCATGTGGTGGACACCCTGAAAAATCTGATGCATCAGTTGGAGGAGCTTTACAAAAAATAGCATGCCCGGCATGCGGATAAGAAAGGAAATCGTGTATGGCAGAACAGGATAAGAATTTAGAAAAGGAAGAACAGGAAAAGAAAATTGCCGAAGAAGCGGTAGAAAAGAACGCAGACGGCGATGTCTCCGCCCCGGACTCTGCCAGCAAAGCAGAAAAGGGAGAAGGGCAGGAAGAGGCTTTGGACAGAAAGAAGAAAAACAGAAAAGAAGACAAAAAGGAAGAAGCCTATAAGGAAAAAATAGACGAACTGGAAGACAGGGTAAAGCGTCAGATGGCAGAATTCGAAAACTTCCGCAAACGTACGGAAAAAGAAAAGAACGCCATGTTTGATGTGGGAGCCAAGAGTGTCATTGAAAAAATACTTCCGGTTGTGGACAATTTTGAAAGAGGACTGGCGACTGTTCCCGAAGATGAAAAAGCAGGTGCTTTTGCAGACGGAATGAACATGATATATAAACAGTTAATCGGAGAGCTTGATAAGCTCGGTGTCAAGCCCATTGAGGCAGTGGGAAAGGAATTTGATCCCAACCTGCACAATGCGGTGATGCAGACCACCAGTGAGGAGCTGGAATCCGGTTATGTCGCACAGGAGTTACTAAAAGGTTATACCTACCATGATATGGTTATCCGCCACAGTATGGTAGCAGTTGTAGAATAAAATGTGAAATGGAAATTAATTTTCAGGAGGGAATAACAATGAGTAAAATTATCGGTATCGACTTAGGAACAACAAACAGCTGCGTAGCAGTTATGGAAGGTGGTAAACCCACCGTCATCGCAAACACAGAAGGCGCAAGAACAACACCCTCTGTTGTAGCATTTACCAAGACCGGCGAAAGACTGGTCGGTGAACCTGCAAAGCGTCAGGCAGTCACCAATGCAGAAAAGACCATCTCTTCCATTAAGAGAGATATGGGTACGGACAACGGACGTACCATTGACGGCAAGAAATATTCTCCTCAGCAGATTTCCGCAATGATTCTTCAGAAACTGAAAGCAGATGCGGAAAGCTACCTGGGTGAAAAGGTAACGGAGGCCGTTATTACCGTTCCCGCATACTTCAACGATGCACAGCGTCAGGCAACCAAGGATGCAGGTAAGATTGCAGGTCTGGAAGTGAAACGTATCATCAACGAGCCTACCGCAGCAGCGTTGGCTTACGGTCTTGACAACGAAAAAGAGCAGAAGATTATGGTATATGACCTCGGCGGCGGTACCTTCGATGTTTCCATTATCGAAATCGGCGACGGCGTCATCGAGGTGCTGGCAACCAACGGTGATACACACCTTGGCGGCGATGACTTCGATAACAAGATTATTAACTGGATGTTAGCTGAGTTCAAGGCAAAGGAAGGCGTTGACCTTTCCGGCGACAAGATGGCAATGCAGAGATTAAAGGAAGCAGCAGAAAAAGCAAAGAAAGAGCTTTCTTCCGCTACCACAACCAATATCAACCTGCCCTTCATCACCGCAACCGCTGACGGACCTAAGCACTTTGATATGGACTTAACAAGAGCAAAATTCGATGAACTGACACATGACCTGGTAGAAAGAACCGCAATCCCCGTTCAGAACGCTCTGAAGGATGCGGGACTTACTTCCGCAGATTTATCCAAGGTTCTTCTGGTCGGTGGCTCCACACGTATTCCTGCCGTACAGGAAAAGGTAAGACAGCTTACCGGACATGAACCCAACAAGAGCCTGAACCCTGACGAATGTGTAGCAATCGGTGCTTCCATCCAGGGCGGTAAATTAGCAGGCGATGCAGGCGCCGGCGATATCCTTCTTCTGGATGTTACTCCTCTGTCCCTTTCCATCGAGACTATGGGCGGTGTAGCAACCAGACTGATTGAAAGAAATACTACCATTCCTACCAAGAAGAGCCAGGTATTCTCTACCGCAGCCGACAACCAGTCTGCCGTAGATATCCATGTATTACAGGGTGAAAGACAGTTCGCTAAGGATAACAAGACTCTGGGCCAGTTCAGACTGGACGGCATTGCACCCGCTCCCAGAGGAATTCCTCAGATTGAAGTTACCTTCGATATCGATGCCAACGGTATTGTAAACGTATCCGCAAAGGATCTTGGTACCGGCAAGGAACAGCACATCACCATTACCGCAGGCTCCAACATGTCCGATGCCGATATCGACAAGGCTGTTAAGGAAGCTGCCGAATACGAAGCACAGGATAAGAAGCGTAAGGAAGCTATTGATGCCAGAAACGATGCAGACTCCATGGTATTCCAGACAGAAAAGGCATTAAAGGATGTCGGAGACAAGGTAAGCGAAAGCGAAAAAGCATCCGTTCAGACCGAAATCGATGCTGTAAAAGCTATTCTGGAAAGAACCAAGGACCAGGAAATGAGCGACAGCGATGTGGCTGACTTAAAGGCAGCACAGGAAAAGATGATGACCAGTGCACAGGGCGTATTCACCAAGATGTATGAATCCATGCAGGGTGCACAGGGCGCTCAGGGTGCCGCAGGCGCAGCAGGCCCGGATATGGGAGCTGCTCAGGCAGACAACAGTGCTCCCGAAGATGATGTTATTGACGGAGACTTCCGCGAGGTATAATCTATAGATACTGTATAAGAGATACAGGAAAAAGAGGCACCGCCTTGGTGCCTCTATCTCTCTTTGTATGGACAGGACATATTCTGTTCCAAAAAGGTAAGCGGATTGGAGAAAAATTATGGCAGAACAGAAACGAGATTATTATGAAGTACTGGGGGTGGACAAAAACGCAGACGATGCCGCCATTAAAAAGGCATATCGTGTTTTAGCGAAAAAATACCATCCCGATATGAATCCCGGGGACAAAGACGCAGAGGCGAAGTTCAAGGAGGCATCGGAGGCATATGCCGTTCTGAGCGACCCCGAAAAACGTCGTCAATACGACCAGTTCGGCCATGCAGCTTTTGACGGAGGTGCAGGCGGAGCCGGAGGCTTTGACTTCAACAGTGCAGACTTCAGTGATATTTTCGGTGATATATTCGGCGATTTCTTCGGCGGAAGAAGAAGCAGCACCGGCAGGGGCACGGGCCCCATGAAGGGAGCCAATCTCCGTACCAGTATCCGGATTACGTTTGAGGAAGCGGTGTTCGGATGTGAAAAGGAAATCGAGTTAAACGTAAAAGAAAAATGTAATACCTGTAACGGTACCGGTGCAAAGCCCGGCACCAGCCCCGAAACCTGCAGCAAGTGCGGCGGCAAGGGTCAGGTGGTATTTACCCAGCAGTCCTTCTTCGGCACGGTCAGAAACGTGCAGGCATGTCCCGACTGCGGCGGTACCGGTAAGATTATCAAGGAGAAATGTGCGGACTGCCGCGGTACCGGCTTTGTATCCATGAGAAAGCGTTATGCCGTGGATATTCCCGCAGGTATCGATAACGGTCAGTGCAAGCGTCTGCCCGGTCTCGGCGAGCCCGGCGTAAACGGCGGCCCCAGAGGCGATGTTTTAGTAGAAGTTATCGTAGGACGCCATCCGATTTTCCAGAGACAGGATTATAATATTTACTCCACCGTTCCCATGTCCTTTGCAGTTGCGGCTCTCGGCGGTGAAATTGTGATTGATACCGTGGACGGCAAAGTAATTTACGATGTAAAGCCCGGTACCCAGACGGATACAAAGATCAGACTGAAGGGCAAAGGCGTACCTACCCTGCGCGATAAGAATGTGCGTGGCGATCACTATGTCACCTTAGTGGTGCAGGTTCCCGACAAACTGAAGGCAGAGGCGAAAGATCTCTTAAAGCAGTTTGATGCGATTACCGGCGATACCCTGAATGCCGCAAAGAATGTGGAGAAACCCGGCGACGGCACCAATCCCGAGGGTGGCAAAAAGAAGAAATTTTTCGGTAAATAACAGATTGACAGAATGATTCCAGGAAAAGGAATTGCAGAGCGATTCAAAGAAAAAGATTTATAGAGCGTTTTTGATTAAGTAGGAAAGGCATTGTATACCCGGATGATATGTCCCCTCTTTACTGGACAAAACCAGTAAGGAGGGTATTTTTTATGAAAAAATTGAAAAAAGACAGAATCTGTCCATGGGGAAATTTATAATCATAGGAAATAATTTAGGTTGAGTGTGCTTTGGAGAAATGTTATACTATCTTCAAAGCATATTTTCTTTTGAAAATCAATGCTCCGGCTGATTACATCGGGAGTGTTGGCTTCTGTCTATTAAAGTATAAATGATATTTCATGTATCGGGAGCTATACTTTACAAATCTACCTTGCAAAAGGTTCGGAAAATTCTTGCTTTTATCCAACTGAAAAGAGCAGGAATGGAAAATGTGCTTACGGCAAAAAGTAAATAGGTCTGTTCCTGCGTACAAAATGTCCCTGCTGGGCTTTCAAAAAGAAAGGAGCAGCTTATGAAAAATGCTAGCGAAATGAGTTATGAAAAACTGACAATCCGGAACAAGTTCATGTTCGGAAAGGTTACAAAAAATCCGGTGATTGCACAAAAACTGGCAGATCTTTTGACACCCGTGGAAATAGGGACGGTTGCAGAAGTTGACAGGGAACACTTTTTACAACATCGCAGTGCCTCCAAATTTGTGAAACTGGATATGTATCTTGAAGAGGAGAATGGACGAGTTGTGGATGCAGAGATGCAGAACAAATCCCGCAATAGAATGGTACAGGAGGAACTTCCGCTCCGTATCAGATATTATCAGGGCATGATTGATCAGGAAATACTTTCTTCAGGAATGGATTATATCATGCTGAAAGAAACTTATATTATTTTTATCTGTACCTATGATCCATTTGGAAAGGATCATTATGTGTACCATTTTCACATGGTATGTGACGAGGATGCGGATGTGCAGCTGCATGATAAGATGAACTGGATTTTTTATAATACAACGGCAGATCTGTCAGTTGCACCGGAAGGTATTCGGGAATTTTTGCAGTACGTTGAAACAGATGATGCCGCAGATGATTTTACGAGGCTTCTGGAACGGGAGGTCAGGACAGCAAGGCTGAATGAGGAATGGAGGTCGGAGTATTTGAAAACATATGTAAATGATATGGACATGAGACGGGAAGGATACGAAGAAGGTATTTTGGCTGGCGAAGAGCAAGGCAGGAAGCAAGGCAGAGCCGAGACCTTGAAGGAACTTATCCGTAATCTGATGGAATCAGAGCACATATCGGAGGAAGAAGCGAAGAAACTGCTGAAAATACAATAGAAATAAAAAACAAACATATGTTTGCATAAAGTCTATACAAATTTACAAAACTGTGATATAGTACAAGAAGAATTTGTACATTGTCACAGTTTTTTCTTTTGGAAAAACGGGAGAGTCGCATGCAGACGGATTGAGAAAACGGAAGTACAGCATGCAGTTGGAACAGAACGATTGAAACAGGAGAACAGGCAGATGGACCATTTTATCCTTCATTCTGAATATAAACCTACCGGTGACCAGCCGCAGGCGATTGCGGAACTGGTGAAGGGCTTCCGGGAAGGAAATCAGTTTGAAACATTGCTGGGGGTCACCGGCTCCGGCAAGACATTTACCATGGCAAATGTTATAGCGGCACTGAACAAACCGACCCTGATCATAGCCCACAACAAGACACTGGCTGGACAGTTGTATGGGGAGATGAAGGAATTTTTTCCGGAGAATGCGGTAGAATATTTTGTATCCTATTATGACTATTATCAGCCGGAGGCATATGTACCGTCCACCGATACCTATATTGCCAAAGACTCGGCGATCAACGAAGAGATAGACCGTCTGCGTCTTTCTGCCACGGCTTCCCTGACAGAGCGGCGGGATGTGATTGTGGTGGCGAGTGTGTCCTGCATCTACGGTCTGGGCAGCCCGGACGATTACCAGGGTATGATCGTATCCCTGCGTCCCGGCATGGAAAAGGACAGGGACCAGGTTATCCGGGAGCTGATTGCCATGCAGTACGACAGAAACGACATGGACTTAAAGCGCGGCTGCTTCCGGGTGCATGGGGACGTACTGGAGATTTTCCCGGCACAGGGCAAGGATGTGCTGATACGGGTGGAGTTTTTCGGGGACGAAATCGACAGGATTTGCGAAACGGACCCACTCACCGGTCAGGTGCATGCCACACTGAACCATATTTCCATTTTCCCGGCATCCCATTACGTGGTAGGGGAAAATAAAATAAAGGAAGCCTGCAACCGTATCGAGGAGGAACTGGAGGACAGAGTGAAGTTCTTCAAGTCCGAGGATAAGCTCTTAGAGGCACAGCGTATCTCCGAGCGTACCAATTTTGATGTGGAAATGCTTCGGGAAACCGGCTTCTGCTCCGGCATTGAAAACTATTCCCGGCATCTGACGGGCTCCAAGGAGGGCGAACCGCCCCATTGCCTGATGGACTTCTTCAAGGATGATTATATGATCATCATAGATGAGTCCCATATTACCCTGCCCCAGATAAGGGGGATGTACGCGGGGGACCGTTCCCGGAAAATGACACTGGTGGACTACGGTTTCCGTCTGCCGTCGGCACTGGACAACCGTCCGCTTAACTTTGAGGAATTTGAGTCCCATATCGACCAGATGATGTTTGTATCGGCTACGCCTGGCGATTATGAGGCGGAGCATGAGCTTCTGCGTGCTGAGCAGATTATCCGCCCGACCGGGCTTCTGGATCCGGAAATATCCGTGCGTCCGGTGGAGGGACAGATTGATGATTTAATCGGCGAGATTAAAGAGGAAACGGCAAAGCACAACAAGATACTTGTGACGACCCTTACCAAGCGAATGGCGGAGGATTTGACCGATTACATGAAAGAGGTTGGCATTCGGGTACGGTATTTACATGCGGACATCGATACCCTGGAGCGTGCGGAGATTATCCGCGACATGCGTCTGGATGTTTTCGATGTCCTGGTGGGCATCAACCTGCTGCGGGAGGGCCTGGACATCCCGGAGATTTCCCTCGTTGCCATTCTGGATGCGGACAAGGAAGGCTTCCTGCGTTCCGAGACCTCCCTCATACAGACGGTGGGCCGTGCCGCCCGTAATGCGGAAGGACATGTTGTGATGTATGCGGACAATATGACGGACTCCATGCGCGCCGCCATAGAGGAAACGAACCGACGCCGCAGCATCCAGCAGAAATACAACGAAAAACACGGCATCACCCCGCAGACCATCAAAAAGGCAGTCCGGGATCTGATCAGCATATCCAAGGCAGTGGCAAAGGAAGAGGTAACCTTCGAAAAGGACCCGGAGTCCATGAGCCGCAAAGAACTGGAAAAGCTGATTGCCGATGTCCAGAAAAAGATGCAGAAGGCGGCTGCCGATTTGAACTTCGAGGCGGCAGCAGAGCTGCGTGACAAGATGATTGAATTAAAGACCATGCTGCAGAACATGGACTAAGTATGGAAGGTTTGTAAATAAAATGGCAGAGAAAAATAAAAAAGAATGGATAAAAATCAGAGGCGCCAAAGAGCACAATCTGAAAAATATTGATGTGGATATCCCACGGAACGAACTGGTGGTGCTGACGGGACTTTCCGGCTCCGGCAAGTCCTCCCTGGCATTCGATACCATTTACGCTGAGGGACAGAGAAGGTATATGGAGTCGCTTTCCTCCTATGCCCGTATGTTTTTGGGACAGATGGAGAAACCGGATGTGGAGAAGATAGAAGGGCTTTCCCCCGCCATTTCCATTGACCAGAAATCCACCAACCGTAATCCCCGTTCCACTGTGGGCACCGTAACGGAAATCTACGATTATTTCCGCCTTCTGTATGCCCGCATCGGTATCCCCCACTGCCCGAACTGCGGCAGACCGATTGCCAGGCAGACGGTGGACCAGATGGTGGACCAGATACTTGCCCTGCCGGAAGGCACGAAAATCCAGCTTCTGGCGCCGGTAGTCCGGGGCAGAAAGGGCGAGCACGCCAAGGTTCTGGAGAGGGCCAAGAGGAGCGGTTACGTCAGAGTGCGGATTGACGGCAATCTGTACGACCTTTCCGAAGAAATCAAATTGGAGAAAAATATCAAGCATAACATAGAAATTGTGGTGGACCGACTGGTGGTCAAGGACGGCATCACTGCGCGTCTGACGGACTCCGTGGAGAATACCCTTGCCCTGGCGGAGGGGCTTCTTATCGTGGATGTCATCGGCGGAGAGCCCATGACGTTCAGTCAGAGCTTTTCCTGCCCGGACTGCGGCATCAGCGTCAGTGAAATAGAGCCCCGGAGCTTTTCCTTCAACAACCCGTTCGGGGCGTGTCCGGACTGCTTTGGCCTGGGCTACAAAATGGAATTTGATGTGGATCTGATGATTCCCGACAAGGAGCTGTCTATCAATCAGGGAGCCATTGTGGTGACCGGCTGGCAGTCCTGTACCGATAAGGGCAGCTTTACCAATGCCATTCTGCAGGCGCTCTGCAAGTCATACAATTTCTCTCTGGACACACCCTTTGAAGAGTACCCGGAGTCTGTGAAAAATATCATTCTTCATGGCACGGACGGCAAGACGGTGGATGTTTATTATGAGGGACAGAGGGGCAAGGGCGTATACCCCGTTGCCTTTGAGGGCCTGATTAAAAACGTGGAAAGAAGATACCGGGAGACCGGCTCCGAAACCATGAAGCAGGAATACGAAAGCTTTATGCAGTTTACACCCTGTAAGCTCTGCGGCGGCATGAGACTGAAAAGGGAGGCACTGGCGGTTACCGTGGCAGACAAGAACATTTACGAAATCACCGCCCTGTCCATCACCGGACTGCAGGAGTTTCTGAACAATCTCAGCCTGACAAAGAACGAAGAACTTATCGGCGGCCAGATTCTGAAGGAGATCAGAGCCAGAGTCGGCTTTTTAGTGAATGTGGGACTGGGCTATCTGTCCCTATCCCGTGCCACAGGGACACTGTCCGGCGGTGAAGCCCAGCGTATCCGTCTGGCAACCCAGATTGGCTCCGGACTGGTGGGCGTATGTTACATCTTGGATGAGCCCAGTATCGGTTTGCACCAGCGGGACAACGACAGGCTGCTGGCGGCCCTGAAGAACCTGCGTGACCTGGGCAATACCCTGATTGTGGTGGAGCATGACGAAGATACCATGCGGGAAGCCGATTACATCGTGGATATCGGACCGGGAGCAGGCTCCCACGGCGGAGAAGTGGTGGCATGCGGCACCGCGGAAGAAATCATGAAGATACCGGAGTCCATCACCGGCCAGTATTTAAGCGGAGCCTTAAAGATACCGGTCCCGGCGGTAAGAAAGAAGCCCACCGGCTGGATTACCGTGCAGGGCGCACAGGAAAACAACCTGAAAAACATAGATGTGGATTTTCCGTTGGGAGTCATGACGGTGGTGACCGGTGTTTCCGGCTCCGGTAAGAGCTCGCTGGTAAACGAAATCCTCTATAAGCATCTGGCAAAGAAGCTGAACCGGGCGCGCACCATTCCAGGCAAACACAAGGGTATCAAGGGCGTGGAGCAGCTGGACAAGGTCATTGCCATTGACCAGTCCCCCATCGGCAGGACACCCCGTTCCAACCCGGCCACCTATACCGGCGTATTCGACCAGATACGCGACCTGTTTGCAGCAACGGCGGATGCCAAGGCAAAGGGCTACAGCAAGGGACGTTTCAGCTTCAACGTAAAGGGCGGACGCTGCGAAGCCTGCAGCGGTGACGGCATTATCAAAATCGAAATGCACTTTTTACCGGATGTGTATGTGCCCTGCGAGGTCTGCGGCGGCAAACGTTACAACCGGGAAACACTGGATGTGAAGTACAAGGGAAAGAGCATTTACGATGTACTGGATATGACGGTGGAGGAGGCACTGCCTTTCTTTGAGAATGTGCCTTCCATCCGCAGAAAGATTGAAACCCTCAACGATGTGGGACTTTCCTATGTGAAATTAGGACAGCCCTCCACGGAGCTTTCCGGCGGTGAGGCACAGCGTATCAAGCTGGCGACGGAATTAAGCCGACGCAGCACCGGCAAGACCATATACATCTTAGACGAGCCGACTACGGGTCTTCATTTCGCCGATGTGCAGAAGCTTGTGGAAATTCTGCAGAAGCTGACGGAGGGCGGCAATACCGTGGTGGTAATTGAGCACAATCTGGATGTGATCAAAACGGCGGACTACATTATCGACATCGGTCCCGAAGGCGGAGACGGCGGCGGTACGGTCATTGCGAAGGGCACGCCGGAAGAGGTTGCGGCAAATCCCGCATCCTATACCGGAAAATATATTAAGAAAATGCTGTAAAGTATCCGGGAAAAATGACGATAAATATATAAATGCACGGACGCAGGAGTAAAGGAAGGAACCACTTGCTTTATTTTCTGCGTCTAATTTTTTAATTTTTTATTTACCCCCTATGAAAATGGCACAAATTGGGTTATAATAACTTCATATGTTTTTTAGAATGAAGAATATGAGCCAACCGGCTTTTTTGTTGATAAGGACCATGAAAGGGGTACAGATGTATGCAGTACACAGATATCGGAATTGATTTAGGAACAGCAAGTATTTTGGTTTACATCAGAGGAAAAGGCGTCGTATTGAAGGAGCCGTCCGTAGTAGCTTTTGATAGAGATACCAACAAGATTAAGGCAATCGGTGAGGATGCGAGACTGATGCTCGGCAGAACTCCGGGCAACATCATTGCCGTAAGACCTCTCCGCCAGGGTGTTATTTCCGATTACACTGTTACCGAGAAAATGATGAAGTATTTCATCCAGAAAGCACTGGGCAGAAGGACATTCCGTAAGCCCCGTATCGCGGTCTGTGTTCCCAGCGGTGTTACCGAAGTAGAAAAGAAAGCAGTAGAAGACGCAACCTATCAGGCAGGCGCCAGAGAAGTATTCATTATCGAGGAGCCCATTGCGGCGGCTATCGGCGCAGGCATTGATATTTCCAAGCCCTGCGGCAACATGATTGTCGACATCGGCGGCGGTACCTCAGACATTGCCGTTATTTCCTTAGGCGGCACGGTTGTCAGCGCATCCATCAAGATAGCTGGCGATGACTTCGACGAGGCCATTGTCCGTTACATGCGTAAGAAACACAATCTGCTGATCGGTGAAAGAACAGCAGAGGATATGAAGATAAAAATCGGTTCCGCTTACCACAGACCGGAGCCGGATTACATGGATGTACGCGGCCGTAACTTAGTAACCGGTCTTCCCAAGACCGTGAGAGTTTCTTCCGAAGAAACCGAAGAAGCCTTAAAAGAAACCACGGCGCAGATTGTGGAAACCATCCACAGCGTACTGGAAAAGACTCCGCCCGAACTGGCTGCCGATATTGCAGACAGAGGCATTGTGTTAACCGGCGGCGGAAGCCTGCTGCGCGGTCTGGAAGAACTCATTTCCGCCAAGACCGGCATCAACACCATGACAGCCGAAGACCCTATGACAGCCGTTGCTATCGGCACCGGCAAATATGTAGAGTTCTTAGCCGGCTACAAAGAAGACTAAACCGGCTTCAGCATCTCCTGAGACCGGGTGCAAGGGAGGAAAAGTATGTTAAAAGGTTTATACACTGCCTATACGGGTATGCTGAACGAACAGAACCGCATGGATATCATGACCAACAATCTGGCAAATGCATCCACAGTCGGATTCAAAAAAGAAGGCTCCACCAGCCAGTCTTTTAACTCTATTCTGGCATACAAGCTGAAGGACAGCTCCGTAGGTCTTGGCAGAAGCGAAAATATAGGTGCCAACACACCCGGCGTCAAAATCGGCGAAAACTACACGGATTGCACACAGGGTTCCTTCCGTGTAACAGGCAATACCTTTGACCTGGCACTGACCGACAGCGGTTTCTTTGCCGTGGAGTTTACCAACAAAGCAGGGGAAACCTCCACAAAGTACACCCGTGCAGGTAATTTTACCCTGAATAAGGACGGTTATCTGGTGACCGGCGACGGTGACTATGTACTGGATACGGCTAACCGCAGAATCAAACTGGATCCCCTGAAGGAATCGGCGGTCCTGACGGACGGTACCATTACCCAGGACGGCACGCATGTGGCGAAAATCCAGATTGCGGACTTTGAAAATTATGATTATCTTACCCGCTACGGTGAGACCTATTTTGAACCGGTGGAAGGGGCAAAAAGCGTGGCTTCCCGGGCAGAAATCCAGTCGGGTTATCTGGAAATGGCAAATGTGCAGGTAGTTTCCGAGATGGTCAATATGATCAGCATTACGAGACAGTATGAGAGCAATCAGAAAATTCTGCAGACCTACGACAGCTCCTTAGAGATTGCCGTAAAAGAACTCGGCAAGGTATAAGGCAGACTGGACGGATACGGTAGTGACCTAATGCAGTAGAAAGACTGCCCAGGTACAGGAGGAATAAAAATGGTACGAAGCTTATGGACGGCGGCAACCGGTATGATTGCCCAGCAGACCAACGTAGATAATATTGCAAATAACCTTTCCAATGTCAATACGGTAGGTTACAAGACGCAGGTAAACGAATTCAAATCCCTGTTATACCAGACCTTACAGACAAGGACCACTTCCGCCAACGGCGAGCAGAAACCCACCGGAGCACAGGTAGGCTTAGGCGTGCGGAATGCCTCCATTTCCATCATCTTCAAGGATGGCAACATGACGGCAAGTGAAAGCGATACGGCTTTTGCCATTACCGGAAGCGGCTTCTTTGCAGTAAAGGGTGAGGACGGCAATACCTACTATACCAGAAACGGTAACTTTTTATGGACGAGAGCCTCCAACGGTGGCATTATGCTGGCGGATACGGACGGCAGGCCGGTACAGGATTCTGCCGGCAAATCCATTATTTTAAGCAATAAGTACGAGACCAGCAAAATCAGTGTGACAAGCAACGGCGAAATCTGTTATCCCGATGCCAACAACAACCCGAAATCCCTCGGCATCCGCATCGGTCTTTACCAGTTCTCCAATCCAGGCGGACTGGAAAAGAAGGGAAGCACCCTGTTCCAGCAGACTGCAGCCAGCGGCGCTCCCATCAACGAGGCAACCAGCAGAGCCGTAAGAAAGAGCTCCGTATGGCAGGGCTTCTTAGAGGCTTCCAACGTACAGGTCGTAGACGAAATGGTCAACATGATTGTGGCACAGAGAGCTTACGAAATGAATTCCAAGGCGATTACCGCATCGGATGAAATGCTTCAGCAGGCAAACAATCTGCGCCGTTAATAGAAAGATAAGGTAGTACATATGGATATCGGTAGTTTGACAAACAGTTATATGGATATGCTGAAGACGGACAGTTCCCAGACGGCATCTAAGCTGCAGCAGACATCTAAAAAGGATTACAGCAAGGCAACGGATGACGAGCTGATGAGCGCCTGCAAGGAATTTGAAGCTTATTTTGTAGAACAGATGTTTAAGGAAATGGTAAAGACCATTCCTGAGTCTGACAGTGCTTCGTCTTATACGTCCAATCTTGTGGATTACTACAAGGACAATATGATTCAGGAAATCGCAGGCGAGACTTCGGAGCAGGGCAGCCTGGGGCTGGCGCAGATGCTTTACGAACAAATGAAACGGAATTATAACTTATAAGGACTGCCAATGGCAGTCCTTTTTGTTGGTTGATAAAAAGAGCGCGGAGAGGAGAACCATGGAAAAAATAACCGGCTTTGTGGAACACATTGTGTTTCAGAATACGGACAACGGCTATACGGTGCTGGAATTATCCGGGGAAGAAGGAGAAATCATATTAGTGGGTATGATGAAGGGCATTACCCAGGGAGAAAGCATTGACGCGGAGGGCGACTATATCGAGCATCCCGTTTACGGCAGGCAGTTTAAGGTAAGCAGTTATAGGACTGTGACGCCGAAGGATGCGGCGGGCATGGAGAGGTATCTGGCAAGCGGCGCCATAAAAGGCGTGGGCGCAGCTCTGGCAGCAAGAATTGTAAAAGCTTTCGGCACCGACACCTTCCGCATTATTGAGGAAGAACCCATCCGCCTTGTGGAGGTAAAAGGCATAAGCGACAGGATAGCCAGGGAGATAGCGGCGCAGATGGAGGAAAAACGGGATTTGCGGGAAGCGTTCCTGTTTTTACAGCAGTACGGAATATCCAACACATTAGCGGTCAAAATTTATAATACCTATGGTGATAATCTGTACCGCGTGCTGCAGGAAAATCCGTACAAAATGACGGAAGATATTGAGGGCGTGGGCTTTAAGATTGCGGATGAAATCGCTTCCCGAATCGGCATTCACACGGACTCCGATTACCGTATCCGCAGCGGTATTTTATATGTCCTGAGCCAGGCAATGGCGGAGGGGCATATGTACCTGCCGGAGGAGCTGCTCATCAAAAGAACGCAGGAGCTGCTTTTAGTTGACGAAGACAATATACGTCCCCACCTGCAGAATTTAGGCATGGACAAAAAACTGGTACTGAAAAAAATGCCGGATGAGGAAGAACTGCAGGTATTTGCTGCAAGCGCCTACTATGCGGAATTAAGCTGCGCGGGCATGCTCCATGATTTGAATCTTTCTCTTTACGGGGAGGAGGGCATGCTGCCGGCGGTGGAAACGAAAATAAAAGGACAGATAGAATCCATTACGAGAGAGGAGCATCTGGAACTGGACTCTTTACAGGAAGAAGCGGTGTTCCAGTGCGTGAAAAACGGCGTATTCATTCTGTCCGGAGGTCCCGGTACAGGGAAAACCACCACGATTAACACCATTATCAAATATTTTGAACAGGAAAAACTGGATATCTTTCTGGCGGCGCCCACAGGACGTGCGGCCAAGCGTATGACGGAGGCAACCGGGTATGAAGCGAGAACCATTCACCGGATGCTGGAGCTTTCCGGCGCTCTTTCGGGGGGAGACCGGAAGGCGGGATTTGAACGGAACGAAGATAACCCGCTGGAAGCAGACGTGGTCATTATCGATGAAATGTCCATGGTGGATATTTATCTGTTCCAGGCGCTGCTTCGGGCAATCGTGCCGGGCACACGTCTGATTCTTGTGGGGGACGTGGACCAGCTTCCTTCCGTGGGACCGGGGCAGGTGTTGCGGGATTTGATGGCATCCAAGGCATTTCCCTGCGTGGTGCTGTCCAAGATTTTCCGGCAGGCGGAAAGCAGCGACATTGTGGTAAACGCTCACAAAATAAACAAGGGAGAGCAGATTTCCTTAAACAATAAGAGCAGGGATTTTTTCTTCCTGGAAAGAAATGATGTCAATGTAATTTACAAGCATATGGTGCAGCTCATAACGGATAAGCTGCCCCGGTATGTAAACGGGGAACCCTATGATATACAGGTGCTGACGCCTATGCGGAAGGGCAGCCTCGGCGTGGAAACCTTAAATCCCACTCTGCAGAAATACATGAACCCGCCTGCTCCGAATAAAAGAGAGCATACCTTCGGCAGTGTGACTTTCCGGGAAGGAGACAAGGTCATGCAGATTAAAAACAATTATGATCTGGAATGGGAGATTGTGAGCCGGTACGGTATCCCCATTGACAAAGGACTGGGAATTTTTAACGGGGATATGGGAAGAATAACAGAAATCAATGAATATGCGTCCACCCTGACCGTGGAATATGATGAACACAGGCGTGTCACCTATGCGTTTGTGCAGGCGGAGGAGCTGGAGCTGGCATATGCCATTACCATTCATAAGTCCCAGGGAAGCGAATATGCGGCGGTGGTTATGCCCCTGCTTTCGGGGCCTAAGATGCTGTTTAACCGTAATCTGCTTTACACCGGCGTGACCCGGGCGAAAAACTGCGTGACCATTCTGGGAAGCAGCGAAACCGTGCGGCAGATGATAAACAATGCCGAGGTAAACCGCAGATATACGGCACTTACGGAAAGAATTAAGGAGCTTTCATAGGTGCTGCCGGCACAGGAAGAAGGATGTGTGCGGAAAGAAGGAAATTTGAAAGAAATCATAAAACAATTGCTGTTTCCCCTGCGGTGTCCGGTCTGTGACAGACCGGTACCCAATGCGCCCTTTGGACTCAATGCGCCCTTTGGGATCAATGCGCCCTTTGGGCTCAATGCGCCCTTTGGGCGCATGGGAAGGGGTATCTGCCCGGGATGTGAAAGCGGGCTTAAACGGATACAGAGTCCCTTCTGCTTAAAATGCGGAAAACCAATGCTTACGGAGGAAGAGTTGTGCAGCGACTGTAAAAGCCTGGAACACCGGTTTATACAGGGCAGAAGCCTGTTTGCATACGGTGATGTGGCGGGATGTATTTACCGCTTTAAGTACCGGGGCAGGCAGGAATACGCCGCATGGCTGGGAAAAGCCATGGCGGAGGCATTTGCAGACTATGTGCGGTGGATTTCCCCGGATGCCCTGATACCGGTTCCTCTACATGAAAAAAGACTGGCTGCGCGGGGGTACAACCAGTCAGCCCTTCTGGCGGAAGAAATCGGAAAGGCGCTTCACATACCGGTGTATGATGAATTAGTGGTACGGGGGAAAAATACCGTGCCGCAAAAGACACTAAACCGTGTGGAACGGCAAAATAATTTGAAAAAGGCTTTCAAAATTGTTGCAAATGATGTAAAATTAAAAACGATTATACTTATCGATGATATATATACCACCGGGTGTACGCTGGATGCTCTGGCAGAGACGCTGACGGAGGCAGGCGCAGAGAAAATATATTTTCTGACACTGTCTGCAGGAAGTCCGTTGTAGTCCCGGAAAGTCGAAAGGAACGGAAAACATGAACGTAAAAAACTGCAGAAAATGCGGCAGGATATTCAACTATATAGCAGGACCCTGCTTGTGCCCGTCCTGCCGGGAGGCACTGGAGGCGGACTTCCAGCGCGTAAAGGAATACATCCGCGCCCATGCGGGTGCCACGATTACGGAAGTGGCGGAGGAGTGCGATGTGGAGCCGGCACAGATTCATCAGTGGCTCCGGGAAGAAAGACTGGAAATTGCGGAAGGCTCCGCAATTGTCCTGCAGTGTGAGTCCTGCGGCGCTCCGATTAAGACCGGCAAATACTGTGAAAAGTGCAAAAGAGAACTGGCGTACGGTCTGTCCGGAGCCATAAAGACCACACCGGCGTCCGCGCAGGAAAAAAATTCTCCGCTTAACAACAGGGAGAGCGGCAGAATGCGTTACTTAAACAAATAGAAGAAAGGCATCCTTTATGTTAAATGAAGACAGAATTATTCTGATGACAAAGCTTGCTTCTTACGAAAATGGCGAGGGCAGGAAAAACGTTGCCATCGGAAATTATTTCCGCAGCGACTATATCGGCATCCAGACGGCAAAATCCGTTCTCAGCGCCACGGTGGCGTTTGCAGTGGTATTCGGCATGTATGTTTTATATGATTTGGAAAACTTTATGCTCAATATCTATAAAATGGATTTGTTTGTGTTTGCCAAAAACGTACTGACCTGGTACGGTGTGGTGGTAATCGGTTATGCGCTGGTAACCTTCTTTATCTGCACATACCGGTACAACAAGGCAAGAAAAAGCTTGAAAAATTATTATGCAAACTTAAAGAAACTTGCTTCTCTGTACGAGAAAAATAAATATTCATGAAAGGCTGAAATATGAGTAGTTTATTGGAAATCAAAGAAGTTGTCAAAAGAATATACAGTAAATACGATACCTATATAGCACCGGTTTTTAAATTTCTGATTGCGTTCATTGCCTTTATATGCATCAAAAACCAGCTTGGCTTCATGCCCCGGATAAACAATGTGGCAATTTTACTGATTGCGGCGCTGGTATGCTCCTTTTTGCCGGTGGGCTTTATGATTTTTTTTGCGGCGGTCTTTATCCTGCTGCACTGTTATGCACTGGCGCTGGAGGCAGCCGTTGTGGTGTTCTGTCTGTTTCTTCTGATGTTTTTACTGTTCTTCCGTTTTACACCGAAGGACGCGCTGTGCGTGATACTGACGCCTATCTGCTTCGGACTCCGGATTCCGTATGTGGTGCCGCTTGCCATGGGTCTCATCGGTACTCCGGCATCCGCCATTTCCGTAGGATGCGGTACGATTGTATACTACATGCTGCATTTCATTTCCCAGAATTCCACGGCGTTAGGCGCTACCGATGCCGGCGAAGCCATGGCAAGACTGCGTATGGTGATTGACGGTATTTTGGGTAACAAGGAAATGCTGATTACGGTTGTAGCATTTGTCTTTACCCTGGAGCTGGTTTATATTATCAAAAGACTTTCCGTGGACCATTCCTGGACGATAGCCAGTATTGCGGGCACCATTGCCGATGTGATGATTTTGCTTTTAGGCGATTTAATGTACGATACCAATGTTTCCGTCATCGGTATCCTGCTCGGCTCCATTGTATCCCTCGGCATTGCCCTGATTATCCAGTTTTTTGTACTGGGTGTGGATTACAGCCGAACGGAAAAGGTACAGTTTGAAGATGACGAATATTATTACTATGTAAAGGCGGTGCCCAAGATGACAGTGGCGGCACCCGAAAAAACCGTGAAAAAAATCAACTCCCAGATGGGGCGTGCGGCACACACCGGTCATACCGGCAACGTGGCAACCCAGCCGGTCAGAACCGGAAGTGAGTACCCGCAGCAGAGGAGAGCTTCCGCAGGCGGTACGATAAGACAGGGAGCTGTAAGAAATACCGCACATTCCCCGGAACACAGGAATGTGAGCCGTCAGGCTGCATCCATGACGATTGGCACACAGCACGGACCGCAGGAGAATGACGACGATTTTGAAGAAATTTGAGGGTAAAAGGTAAGTATGCATTTGCAATTTCAGAATCTTACGGAAAACATCATAAGACGTATGCCGGATATGGATTTTTCCAGCCTGGTGGAAATTCTGATTATATCATTTCTTTTCTACCATATCCTTATCTGGATAAAAAATACAAGAGCCTGGTCGCTGCTAAAGGGGCTTGCTTTCATACTGGGTTTCTGGCTGATTGCGGCATATTTCCACATGACAACCATCCTGTGGCTGGGCAGGAATATTATAGGCTTCGCAGTAACGGCACTGATTGTGGTATTACAGCCGGAGCTCAGAAAAGCCCTGGAAGAACTGGGCAACAAGGAGATTATCACCAATGTACTGCCTTTTACCGGCAGCAAGGGGGTGGAGTCTTCCTTCAGTACTAAAACCATCAATGAAATCGTAAAAGCCTGTGTGGAAATGGGAAAGGTACGCACGGGCGCTTTGATTGTAATCGAAGGCAAACAGCCGCTGGGTGACTTTGAACGTACCGGTATTGAAGTGGATGGTATCGTGACAAGCCAGCTTCTCATCAATATTTTTGAACACAATACACCGCTGCATGACGGTGCCGTGATTGTACGCGGCAACCGGATTACTTCCGCAACCTGCTACCTGCCTCTGTCCGATAATATGAGCCTTGATAAAAACTTAGGCACCAGACACAGAGCAGGTGTAGGTATTTCCGAAGTGACGGATGCGGTTACTGTTATTGTATCTGAAGAAACCGGTAAAATCAGCGTTGCCTACAAGGGCGGTCTGGAACGCAACCTGGATGCGGAGAGTCTGAAAGTCCGTCTGCAGAAGCTGCAGCCGGAAAGTGAAGAGGACAACCGCAGAGGATATAAATTCTTTAAGGGAAGGAGTAAACAGGAGAAAGTTGAAAAAGAAAAATAAAATTGCAGGTTTGTTTCTGAACAACTGGGCTTTGAAACTTTTTTCCCTTGCAGCAGCATTCTTTCTGTGGCTGCTTGTTATGACCATTGAAAACCCGGAAGATCAGAAGGTCTTTTATAATATTCCCGTAAAACTGGTAAATACGGAAGTTTTAACGGATGAAAACATGGTATATGAAATTCTGGACAAAACCGACACGGTTTCGAGAGTGTCCGTTATGGCAAAGAAGTCCATCCGGGATGAACTCAGCACCAGCGATATTGTGGCGGAAGCGGATTTCAGCAATCTGACGGTTGCCAATACGGTGGAAATCCGGTTTTATTCCCTCCGTTACAACGAACAGATTACCAGTATTTCCGGCAGCAACCAGATACTTAAGCTGAACATTGAAAAGAAGAAGACCAAGCGGCTGGAGCTGCAGACGGAAGTCAGCGGTGAAGTGGCAAAAGGTTACATTATCAGCGATACGACACCCGACCAGAACCGGATTGAAATTTCCGGTCCCGAATCCGTGGTGACAGGCATTGCAACCGCCAGGGTAACGGTGGATGTTACAGATGCGGCAGGCAATATTTCCACCTATGCGGAAGTAAAGCTTTACGATGCATCCGATAAGGAAATTGACAAGGAAAATCTGGAAATCAATACATCCAAGGTAAGAGTTAAGGTAGAAATCTTAGACACCAAGACCGTTCCCGTTAAGATTACGGCCTCCGGTACACCGGCTCAGGGATACCTGCTTAACGGCACTGTTACCAGCACCATGGAAAACGTTACCATTGCGGGATCTACGGAAAGCCTGACAGGCATTCATGAGATTACAATTCCGGAAGAGGCGCTGGATGTTACAGACTGTACGGAGGATGCGGTATTCTCCCTGAACATCAAGGATTATCTGCCGGAGAATGTGAGTCTGGCAAACCGGAGCGCATCAGGCAGACTGACGGTTACCGTGGGCATTGAAAAGGAATATGAGTCCGAACTGCAGATTAAGGGGGATAAAATACAGTTTTCCAGTCTGCCGGAAGACTATACCGCCGAAATTGTGGATTTGAAAGACCACTACAACCTACAGGTAACCGGCTTAAAAGCGGATATTGACAGCTGGAAGGACAGCGACATGGCAGGTTACATCAGCATCAAACAGCTGATGGATAAACACCAGATGACGGAGCTGCGGGAAGGCACTTATGATGCGGAGGTCTTTGTATCCGTGACAGGCAGCATTACAATTGTGCAGCCCATTAAGGTACAGGTAAAGATTACCGCAATAACAGAAGAATGATATTCCAGAGGAAGGATATGGTGAAGAAGAATGAGTCGTTTATTTGGAACAGACGGAGTAAGAGGTGTGGCAAATGAAGAACTGACGCCGTTACTTGCCATGCAGTTAGGACAGGCGGGAGCCAGTGTACTGACAAAGGAGAAGGCGCATAAGCCGACTATCATGATAGGCTGTGACACCAGAATTTCCGGCGATATGCTGGCAAATGCCCTGATGGCGGGAGCGTGCTCCGTGGGAGCTAACTGCATTTATGTAGGAGTGATTCCCACCCCTGCCATTGCGTATCTGACAAGAAAATACAAAGTGGATGCCGGCGTTGTGATTTCCGCTTCCCACAATCCGGTGGAGTTTAACGGCATTAAATTCTTTGACGGCAACGGTTATAAGCTTCCCGATGAACTGGAAGACGAAATCGAAAGCCTGATCAAGAGCAATATGCAGGGCGTGAAGTTTCCCACCGGCTCCGGTGTCGGCAAAATCAAGTACCGCACTGATGCCAGAGAGGAATACATCAATCATGCCATCCGCGCCGTACCCGTGGATTTAAGCAGCTTAAAAGTGGTTGTGGACTGTGCGGAAGGCGCTTCCTTCTATACATCCGTAGAAGCGTTAAAGGAGCTGGGAGCACAGGTGGTAGCTATCCATAACAATCCGGACGGCACCAATATCAATGCCAACTGCGGTTCCACCCATATGGAAGAGCTGCAGGGCCGTGTCCTTGTAGAAAAAGCCCAGGTTGGTCTGGCATTTGACGGTGATGCGGACAGATTGCTGGCGGTGGACGAAAATGGTAAAATCGTGGACGGCGACAAGATTATGGCTATCGTCGGCAACTTTATGAAAGAAAAGGGTACTCTGAAGCAGGATACCATTGTAGTAACCGTTATGAGCAATCTGGGATTTTTCCTGATGGCAAAGGACCACGACATCAAGACGGAGCAGACCAAGGTAGGTGACCGTTACGTTCTGGAACGCATGAAGGAAATTGGTGCCAGCTTAGGCGGCGAACAGTCAGGCCATGTAATTTTCTTAGATGAAAATACCACCGGCGACGGTCTTTTGAGCGCTCTGCATCTTTTGCAGGTTATTGTGGAAACCGGCAGGCCGCTTTCCGAACTTTCCACTATTATGGAAGAGCTGCCGCAGGCACTGGTAAATGCCAAGGTCGCTAATCACAAAAAAGAACATTATCTGGAATATCCTGAAATTGCGCAGGCAATCAAAGAACTGGAGGATAAATTTGCGGGAGAGGGCAGAGTACTCATCCGTCCGTCCGGTACAGAGCCGCTGGTAAGAGTTATGATTGAAGGCAAGGACAAGGAACAAATTCAGACAGAGGCCGAGCATCTGGCAAACCTGATACAGGATATTATGTTTTAGATTAAACTTGTGATTTGTTTCAAAAAATGATATACTGAATATACTTTAATAAGGAGGTATTGTGGGTATGGTTAGCCAGAAGGTTGTTATTAAAAACCCGACGGGTCTGCACCTGCGTCCGGCCGGAATCCTGTGTAAAGAGGCGATGAAATTCAAATCTTTAATTACTTTTTCATTCAGAGACAACACCGCAAATGCAAAGAGTGTATTAAGCGTACTTGGGGCGTGCGTAAAATGCGGAGATGAAATAGAAATTAACTGTGAAGGTCCGGATGAAGCAGAGGCATTAAGTGACCTTGTCGCAGCCATTGAAAGTGGGTTAGGTGAATAAAACAAAACAGTACATAAAAGAAGCTGCTCGTTATCGGGCAGCTTCTTTTGAACATTTCAGCCGGAATAACCGGGCTGGGATAAAAAGAAACCTCAGGTCCGTCATATGACGAATCTGAGGTTTTGTTTACTGCAGTTTCCGTTGCTTACTTATAAATCGGTTCGCGTCCGGACTGTGCAATACCGATGTAGGTATGACCGGTATTGATTTCAATTTCGTTGCCGTCCATGTCGTAGTACTTGGTCGGTGTATAATCATCGGATTTGCTCCAGGTAATCTTAATACCGCGGCCCTTGGTGAAGTAGTAACCGGAACGTCCGCTGTCATGTACCTGGAATACCAGGTATTTGTGGTCGGGACGGTATTCCCAGTAGGTATCTTGGATAATTACATTTTCAAAGGTAAGCTGTTCGCCGGTTAACTCGTCAATCTGCGGAGAACCGTACAGGTATTTCTTGTAGGTACCGGTTTCCTCGTCATAGGAGAAGGAACTCTTGGTAGTGGTGAAAATCTTGGATAAATCAATTTCGGTAGCATCGAAGGAACCACTGGCATTTTCCAGAGTATTAGGTGCAGCCACAGGAGCAAAATTAAAGTGATCGGAATCATAGTACTGGCTTCTGTGTTCAAACGGATAACCTAACTTTTCGATGGTGGCATATAACTTGGTACCATCGGTAAAACCATTGTGAATGGAAGGTGCAGATCCTTTGGGATAACGGTAGAAAGCTTCGCTTCCGGTTGCGGGAGCCACGGTGTCTCCGGCACCGATGGTACATGCGGATAAGTTCTGGACATCGGCACGTTTTACCACATCAACCAGATAGAAAGGACCGCCCCAATGAATCAGGAAAGAATCCCATTCCATGCTCCAGTATGCGTAATAGTCACGGCAGCTTCGGATATTGCCGATGAGCTCTAAGTTTTTCCAGTCCTCGATGATACCCATCTGTCGGGACATTTCACCTTCCTCCATGCATTCGTACAGAACACCGGCAGAACCGATGCCATACTGTGGCTGGGAGTTGCGGTCTATAGGGAACATAACAGCGATGGGACGGGATGCGGCAATTTCTTCATCCTCCCATTCGTTGGTAACGTCACTTCTTACCATGCCTTCTGCAGGGGGCTCTTCAGAGTCGGTTTCCTGCGGAACATCAGTGGTGTCCGTAGCGGAAGGATCTGCATCAGTGGCAGGGGTTTCAATGGTTTCAGCAATATCGCTGGGCTTTAAGGGTGGCTCGTTTTCGTCCTTGCCGCATCCGCCCAAGGCAAGCAGTGCAGTCAGGGATAATAATAAGAGTAAACTCCTCTTTTTCATAAAAAATCCTCTCTTTCGTTTCTGAAGGTAATGATGTGAAAAAGGAAAGACTATACACTCAGGCAGTAAACAAGGGCTACGGCAATACCTAAAATAGCGCCCGCCAGGACCTGCAGAGGTGTATGGCCTACAAATTCTTTTAACTTTTCCTGGGCGGTCATTTCACTGCCCATATCGGTAAAGAGCTGTATCATTTCGTTGAGAACCTTCGCCTGAATGCCGGTTTCCCTGCGCACGCCCATGGCATCGTACATGACGATAATGGCCAAAATGGTGGCAATGGCAAATTCAAAGCTCTGCGCACCGTAATATATACAGGTGGATGTGGCAAGCGCACAGACGGTTGCGGAATGGGAACTTGGCATACCACCGCTTCCCACCAGTCTCTCGGCTACAAATTTCTTTGTAAAAAACAGATGAATCAGTGTCTTTAAAATCTGTGCTATAAGCCAGCCGGACACGGCGCTGAGCAGCACCTTATTCTGTACCAGATCCGTAAAAAAGTTCATGCTATACCTCTTTCAACCTATCAATTATATCACCTATCCGCTCTTTATTCAAGTGAACGGCGGTGTGGGAAGCTCTTTAAATTCTTAATAAAAAATGAAGATTTCCGTAACCATTATACAATAGGATATAACGTTTGAAAATAAGAAAATGAAAAAAGGAATCCACCAGACAAGGTGGACAGAAAAAAGGGAATCTGTTATGATAAAAGTTATGAATAAGAAAGGCAGGAAGAGCCTATGGAATTGTTAAGTGTGATTGTACCGTGCTATAACGAAGAAGAAAATGTCCCTTATTTCTATGAGGAATTCTGCAAAAACGCGGGTTTTCTGCAGGAGAAACAGATAGATTTTGAAATCCTTTATGTGGATGACGGTTCTAAGGACGGAACCGTTGAGGAGGTCCGCAAGCTGCATGAAAAGGACGGCCGTGTCAGACTGCTTTCGTTTTCCCGCAACTTCGGAAAGGAAGCGGCCATGTATGCCGGACTGGAAAAGGCAAAAGGCGACTATGTGGTTATTATGGATGCGGATCTGCAGGACCCGCCGGCACTTCTGCCGGAGATGTTTTCCTATCTGGAACAGGGCTACGACTCCGTGGCCACCAGAAGGGTTACGAGAAAAGGCGAACCGCCCATCCGTTCCTTTTTTGCCAGATGCTTTTACCGCCTGATGAAGCACATTTCCCAGGCGGAAATGATGGATGGGGCGAGGGATTACCGCCTGATGAAGCGCCCCATGGTGGATGCCATACTGGAAATGAAGGAGTACAACCGGTTCACCAAAGGAATATACGGCTGGGTGGGTTTTAACACCAAATGGATAGAGTTTGAAAATGTGGAGCGTCTGAAGGGCGAAACCAAGTGGAATTTCTGGAAGCTGCTTTTATATTCCATAGACGGTATTACCGCTTTTTCCACCATGCCGCTGTCCATTGCGTCCTTTATGGGCGTATTGTTCTGCGTGCTGGCGTTTGTCCTGATTATTTTTATTGTCATCAGGACACTGATATTCGGAGATCCGGTATCCGGCTGGCCGTCTCTGGTATGCATTATTTCCTTAATCAGCGGGGTACAGCTGTTCTGCCTGGGGATTGTGGGGCAGTACCTTGCAAAGACATATATGGAAGTAAAAAAACGTCCGATTTACCTTTTGAAAGAAGAATTGTAAAATTTTTTTGGACGAAAGGCAGAAGGGTAATGTTAAGATTTCGTTAAGAAACATTAAAAAATGTCAGTTTTTCCTTTTCAAATGTACAAATATATGATAGCATAGCACTGTTATCAACGAAAAAGTCCCAAAATCGATAATAAGGGGGAGAAAATTGTGGACATTAGTACAATAGACGACATTGAGCTGGAAACCTACATTACGGAGGTTATGCTTGACATCGGCGTGCCGGCTCATTTGAAGGGATATTATTATTTACGGGATGCCATCATGATGACGGGGAGAGACATGGATGTGGTATCCAGTGTGACCAAGCTTATGTATCCGGTGATAGCCAGACGGTTCAAGACCACCGACCAGAAGGTGGAGCGTGCTATCAGGAATGCCATAGAGGTTTCCTGGCAGAGAGGAAACGCCAATACCTTCGCCAAGCTGTTCGGTTATTCCTTACAGGAAGGGAAAAACCGTCCGACCAACAGCGAATATATTGCGAGGATAGCGGATAAGGTACGAATGGATATCAAAGCAATGTAAAAATGATACAGAAATCCCAGTGTTTCCAAAGAACACTGGGATTTTTTGCGGTTGTACTGCCGGGGGGATTATGGTAAAATTTAAGGTGATGAAAAAATGGGAGAAGTGGGCATGGCGCAGGAACTGGCAGGCGAAAAGCTGATAGAAAGAAGCATATATATATTTGGTTTCGCAGAAGCACTGCATCTGGCAGGGCTTTTTAAGCATGTTCCCGTATCTTCCCTTGCAGGCATTGCCCTTCCCGCATGGCTTGCGGCGGTTGTTCTCTTTGCCGTAAAGGATATGCTTGATAAGAAGAAAAAGAAGAAGCAGCAGGGAGCAGAGACGGAACCGGGAAGCTGGAAAAACTTTCAAAAGTTTCCTTACCGGACCCTGCTTTTCTATCTTATAGCGGTGCTGCAGGCGGTATGGTTTCTGATGCTGCAGATACCGGAAATTTCGGGGGATATTACCGGAGAAACGGTACAGACCTTTCTTGCCGAAAATGCTGTTTATACCGTAAGTCCCATGACGGGCAGCGCCTTTACGCAGGGAATGCCCGCAAGACTTAAAATCTTGGGACTGCCTACTTTTTACGCACTGTTCTGCCGGCTTACGGGCTGCCCGGCGGTGTATACGGTATACCGCATCATGCCGCTTGTGACATTTATTCTGGCATATGTGGTGTACGGACTCTGGGCGCGGTTTTTATTTCCCAAGGATTATAAAAAACAGATAACTTTTCTTTTGGTGATTGCCCTTCTGTTCCAGTTCGGCTGTTACGGTACCGTATCGGACGGAGCCAGGCTTTTTACCGCCGGCTGGCGGGGAGAAACCATAAGAGCGCTGATTCTTCTGCCCTATGCGCTTCTGTGCCTTATGAAGAAACGGAAAAAAGGTGTGCTTCTGTGTATTCTGGCGGAAGCCTGCATGGTCTGGACTCTTTACGGAGCAGGACTGGTGCTGCTTATGACGGTTATCGTGGAAGTGATACGTTATGTCAACAACAGAAGACATATGCTCCTCAGGCAGAATTTTAAGAAGGAGGGCGGCGTATGAGAAATCTTCTTCAGGCTATGAAGGACGGCTACGGTCTGCTGACGGGTGAAGGACAGTTTCTGGTCTTTTTTCTGCTTGCCCTGTATATCCTGTGGTTTTTTAAGAAAAATGAAATCAAAGAGCTGAAACGGTATGCGACGGTCATGCTGCTTTTCCTGCTCTTTCCCCTGACCGCCAAAGGGCTCATGCTTTATGCAACCGCCTTTTACGGATATGCGGAGCTCTGGGTGCTGCTGCCGGTTACACTGGTTACCGGTTTTATGTTTACCGGTTTTACTTTTGAGTGGGCGCCGGAGCTGCCGTTTTTAAGGAAATATCCTGTGCGGAGAGAAGCTGTATGCATAGCGGCAATGGCAGTACTTCTGTTTCTCTGCGGTACTCTGTCCGTCATGCCTGTGAAGACGCAGGTGGCTTCCATGGGGCATGTGCTTCCAAAAGAAACAGAAGAAATTCTGGAAGAGTATGTGTGCGACGGTATCCCGGAGGGAGAGAAGGTATGGCTCCTGGCACCGGATGATATCATGGCGTATGCCAGGACCTATGACGGCAGGATATGCCTTCCCTACGGCAGATTTTTGTGGGAAAAGGAGCTTTCTGCCTATACCTACGACAGCTACGCAGCGGATACGGAGGAGCTGCACGGCTGGGTAAACGGTACGCTTACCGGTATGGATGAGGTGGAAATATCCGAAAATTACCTGAGCATGTGCTCTTCTAAGGAGATAACCGTTCTGGTTTTTGAAAAAGAAAGACTGACCACGGACGGACTTGCGGAGGCCCTGGATAAACAGGACAGTTACCGGCATGCGGGAGAAACAGACCGGTATGTGGTGTACCGTCTGGCAGAAAGGCAGGATGCGTGATGGCAGATAAGAAAAATCCGGCAGTCAGTATTATTGTTCCGGTCTACAATGTGAAAGCATTTATAGAAGAAACCATACAGTGTGTGCTTGCCCAGACCTTCTCCGACTGGGAGCTGCTTCTCATTGAAGACGGTTCCACGGACGGTACGGGAGAATTTCTGACGGAATATTTAAGAAAAAAACCCGATGAAAGAATAGCTGTCTACCCCATTGCCAATACCGGGGCGGCGGCAGCGAGAAACTACGGACTCACACTGGCAAAGGGAAGGTTTATTACCTATCTGGATGCCGATGATTTGTGGGAGCCGGAAAAACTGGAGCATCAGCTTGCGTTCGTGAAAAAAAAGGATGCGGCATTCTGTTTTACCGGCTATGAATTTGCGGACGAAAACGGAAAAGGACTCGGTAAAATCGTGCATGTGCCGGAAACTCTTGTGTATAAACAGGCGCTGCAGAATACCACCATTTTTACCTCCACGGTGATGTTTGACACGGACAAGCTTTCTAAGGAAGAAATCACCATGCCGCAGATAAAAAGCGAGGATACGGCGCTGTGGTTCCGCATTTTAAGGTCCGGGTATACGGCATACGGACTGAATGAAAATCTGGTGAAGTACCGCAGAAGCAGCGGCACCCTTTCTTCCAATAAAATAGAAGCCTGCCGGAGAATCTGGAATTTGTACCGGAAGGCGGAGAAACTGTCGGTTCCCTGCAGTGTATACAATTTCTGCTTTTGGGCGCTTCGTGCCGTGAAACGCCGCGTATAGTGTTGCGGCTTGTGTTTTTGCGTGTTATACTGTTTGCGTATTTACTGTAAAATTGCAGATAAAAATTGTTTGGAAAGGCATGGGTATTAAAAGTGCGGAAGATGGAATCTTTTAAGCGCCTGATGGTTCTGCTCCTTGGCGGAATCTGTCTGGCGGGACTGATTGGACTTTATGCTTATTTCTGGTTTCATGATTATTACAGACTGGTTAAAGTATACTTGGAATGGTGGGGAAAGGGACATGCCCTGCTGCTTGCCATTTACGGAATTTTACTGTTTTTCTTTTTTCATATGTACGGCGGCATGCGCATCGGGTATCTGAAAAATGCGGAAGTCATTTTCTCCCAGATACTGGCGCTCTTTATTGTAAATGCCGTCACTTACGGACAGCTTTCCCTGTTAATAAGGCATCTGTTTCCTCTGGAAAAGTATGCCTGCATGATGGGACTGCAGATTGTGTTTATCATTGTCTGGACGCTTTTTGCCAGCTTTCTTTATAAAAATATGTTCCCGCCGCGGAAATTACTGTTGGTTCACGGGGACAGACCCATTGAGGACATTCTGGCAAAGTTTGAAAAGCGGAAAGACAAATTCGATGTGTGCAAATGCATGCATATCAACAGCGGCGTGAAGGAAATTGAAAAAGAAGCGCTGGAAAGGTATGACGGCGTGGTACTGTGGGATATTCCCATGGAGGAGAGGAATACTCTCTTAAAGTTCTGCTACGGACAAAATTTAAGAACCTATTCCATGCCCAAAATTCCCGATGTCATCTTAAAGGGAGCGGAGGAACTACACCTGTTTGATACGCCGATACTGCTTACCAGGGAGTATGCCCTGACCATTGAGCAGCGTTTTATCAAGAGAGCCATCGACTTAATCTGCGCCCTGGTTTTATTTGTCATTACATCTCCGTTTATGCTGCTGACCGCGATTGCCGTAAAGCTCTATGACGGTGGACCGGTGCTATACAAACAGGTAAGATGCACTACGGGCGGCAGGGAGTTTAAAATTCTGAAATTCCGCAGCATGCGTGTGGATGCGGAAAAGGACGGCGTGGCAAGACTGGCGTCCAAGAAGGATTCCCGTATTACGCCGGTGGGTAAATTCATCCGCAAGGTAAGACTGGATGAGCTGCCCCAGCTAATCAATATCATCAAGGGGGACATGTCCTTTATCGGTCCCCGTCCCGAAAGACCGGAAATTATTGCCCGGTACTTAGAGGTAATGCCGGAGTTTGCGTTCCGCATGAAAGTGAAGGCAGGACTGGCAGGCTATGCCCAGGTATACGGCAAATACAATACCACACCCTACGACAAGCTGAAGCTGGATCTGACCTACATTGAAAATTATTCCGTATGGCTGGATTTAAAACTGATGCTGCTTACGGTCAAGGTACTTTTGTGGCCGGACAGCACGGAGGGCGTGGACAGTAACCAGATTACCGCACTGAGGAAGGATAAAGGAGAAGAATAAGGGGAATGGAAAACCGCAACGGCGTTTTGTTTGAATATGCGAGGGATATAGTGGACGGCAGATTGCTCTGCGTGCGCCTGCTTCAAAGACTCTGGATTGTCATTCTTTCCACGGTTGCGGGTGCAGTTTTGTTTGGCGGAGGGTATTTTGCGGCCATGCGTCTGGTGCCGGAGGAAAAGGAATACGAAGCTAAGCTGGCTGTTTATCTGGAATATTACCGGGGGGAGGAAGAGCCTTTGGGCTGGGTATGCTTTACCCAGGATGCCTGGAAGGAGTTTGTCGTATCGGATGATTTTGTGGAAGATGTGGTAAACAGACTGGACGGAAGGGTATCGGCGGAAACCTATAAGGACAGCATTTCCTCCGTACTTCTGCCGGATGGCCGCGTGCTGACGATTGTAATATCCACGAATGACCCGGACAAATCCGTGCAGATAGCGGAGGCACTCATCGGGGCAGTGGATGATTTCGCGGCGACGCAGGAACGGATTTTGTGGACAAAGCCGCTGACGGTCCCGAAGGAAGCTACCTTAAAATTAGTGGACGACCGGACGATGAACATGACCATACTGGGGGCCGTCATCGGTTTTCTGGTTTCTTTCCTTGTTCTTCTGTATATTCTCATATCGGATGATTCCACATATGTGCCGGAGCTGTTTGAATGCCGGTACGAGCTTCCCGTTCTGGATATGGGGCAGCCGGAAGAGTTTAAGGCGTACTACCGGTTTTTGACAGGAGAAAAAGACCTGGCGCTGTACCCGGCAGAAAAGGAAAGCCCCGGTCTGAATGAGGTTAAAAAACAGATTGCCGAATATACCGGTCATCAGGTCAGAATAGCGGATATTACGGACCCGGATATGCCGAAAGAAAAAGAGGCGGTTCTCCTTTTGGTAAAGGCAGGCATCCGTAACGGCAAACAGATAGAAAAAATGGTGCATCTTCTGATAAAGAAGGGAACACCGCCGGAGGCAGCCGTATTGTACGGTACGGACGAAAAGCTTCTGAAGTTATATTACGGTCATAAGGACCGAGCCGGAAAGGGTTGAACATGAACAGGGAAGTACAGGTACTTGTAGCTGCCATGCATGCAGAGCCGAAGGAGCTTGCCGGCAGGATGAATCTTTCCTCCGATGCCATTATTATCGACCAGTGCGAGAGGGACGGTGAAGAGGAATTTACCTATCACAATCACAGGATACGCTGTTTTCACTATGCGGAAAGAGGCGTGGGAAAAAGCAGAAATCATGCCATTGAAAAAGCAGATAGAGATATCTGCTTATTTTCAGATGAAGATATTGTATACCGGGACGGTTATGCGGAAAAGATTGCCGGTGCCTTTGAAAAAAATCCCAAGGCGGATATGATTGTGTTTAACGTGGATGTGGCGGAGGACAGACGGACCTACTTCATCACGGAAGAAAAAAAGGTTCATTTTTACAACTGCGGCAGGTACGGAGCGGTGAGCTTTGCCATCCGGACAGATGCCCTGAAAAAATCGGGTGTCCGTTTTTCTACCCTGTTCGGCGGAGGCGCCAAATACAGCAACGGTGAGGACAGTTTGTTTATCAAGGAACTGATGGACAAGGGTATACAGGTCTATACATCACCGGAGGTTATCGGCAGGGAGACGGAAAGCGAGTCCACCTGGTTTTCCGGCTATCATGATAAATTTTTCTTTGACAGAGGAGTTCTGTATCATTTTTTATACGGAAATCTGGCGCCTTTGATGGCGCTTCGTTTTCTGCTGGTGCATAAGAGTACTTTGTGTACGCAGAAAACGGTAAAAGAAGCCTTTGCGCTGATGCGGCAGGGCATGAAGCAGGGAAGAAAGGAACAAGGGGAATGAAGTGGTACATTGGGCTTACGGCGCTTGCCGTCCTAATTGCATACGGTATCGAAACACAGGAACCTGACAGCCGGTACGGCGTGACCCGCCGGAAAGCGCAGAGCCAGGTGCTGTTTGCTGCGGTATTTCTGCTTCTTTTCGGCGTTTCCGCGTGCCGGGTTTCGGTGGGAAACGACTATGGGGAATACCTGAAGCTGTTTGAACGGATTTCCTTACGGCAGCATGTTTCTTCCGAAATCGGCTTCAATGCGCTGGTGGCGGTGTTACAGTATCTTCTGGGCAACAATGTCTGGTGCGGCAGGGTGATACTGGCGTTGTTTTCCCTCGGTACGGTTTGGTTTTTCCTAAAAGCCATTTACGATCAGAGCGTGGATTTCCCCGCGGCATTGTTTTTACTGATGACCCAGGGCTTTTATTTTAACAGCCTGAACACAGTGCGGTACTATTTTGCACTTTCGGTTGCCCTGTATGCCATGAAATATGCCATTGAAAAAAAATGGTTGCCCTTTGTGGGCTGTATTGTCTTTGCGGCATTGTTCCATAAAAGCGTGCTTCTGGTAATTCCCGCTTATTTTCTGGCGACACTGCCGTGGAAAAAATGGATGGTGGCGCTGGCAGGGGTATTCTGTGCCAGTCTGGTAGTGTTTCCGGGCTTTTACCGCAGGATTATTTTTGCCATTTATCCCTTTTATGAAAATTCGGCGTTTGACAGAGCGCAGATATCCTATGTAAACATTGCCAAATGCGGTGCAGTGGTGGTATTCAGCCTGCTTTTTTACAAAAAGGTCATCCGGAAAAACCGTGCCAATAAATTTTATTTTATCCTGAATGTGGGGGCACTGCTCACTTACTGCTTCGGTTCCTTCATCCCGGAGGTGTCCCGTGTTGCCTATTATTTCAGTATCAGCAATATTTTCCTGCTTCCGGCAGTGCTTTCGGAAATACCGGGAAAACGGATGCGGCTGTTTTTCAAGGCATGCGTGGGTGTGGCGTTTTTCATATATTTTATTGTGTTTCTGCAGAAATCTTATGACATCAATATCCGGCTTCTGCCCTACCATAGCTGGATTCTGGAATAAGGGAGGGCTTTGTGGCAGTGAAATTTTCCATTCTGGTGGTCTGCTTAAATCCGGGCGCCAAGCTGGCGGAAACGGTGGAGAGCATCCGTAAACAGGAATATCGGGACTATGAAATTATCGTAAAGGACGGAGGCAGTAAGGACGGCTCTGCGGGGCTTCTTCCGGCTGATGAAAAAATCCGTCTGATAGAGAAAAAGGATACCGGCATCTACGATGCCATGAACCAGGCGGTTTCGGAAGCAGCAGGGGAATACGTGCTGTTCTTAAACTGCGGCGATCTGTTCTATGACGGACAGGTCCTTACAAGAACCGCGGAGGCCATGGAAAAAAATCCCGGAAAGGGCATTTACTACGGCGATACCTATTGCAGAAAAACGGACAGTCTGCAGACGGCGCCGGGGCGCATGACACCGTTTCAGTGCTTCCGAAACATCCCCTGTCACCAGTCCTGCTTTTATGCAAGGCGGCTGTTTGCGGACAGGAAGTATCTGCCGGAATACCGTATCCGGGCGGACTACGAGCATTTTCTCCGGTGCGTGCTTAAGCAGAAGGAAGAGGCGGTTTACCTTCCGTTTACGGTGGCAGCCTATGAAGGCGGCGGCTATTCGGAGAGTAAGGAAAACCGCAAAAGGGACAAAGAAGAGCACCGGCTGATAACGAAAAAATATTTAACGGGCACGCAGCTTTTTTTCTGCCGGGCATACCTTGTGGTAACGCTTGTGCCGTTACGCCGGTATCTGGCGGAAAATAAAAAATTTGCTGCGGCATATGAAAAAATAAAGGCGGGAATCCGAAAATGAGAGTACTCTGGCTGTGCAATATCATGCTCCCCATGATAGCAGGGAAGCTGGGACTTCCGGCAAGCTGTAACGAGGGCTGGCTCACAGGGCTTATGGAGTCCTTACAACAGAATAAAGAAGAAAATGGAGTGGAGCCTGGCATCTGTTTTCCCGTGGAAAATATCGCAGGGTGTTCCACAGAAGCTTCTGCAGAAACCGGCACGGGTGCTTTGCCGGAGGACGCAGGAAGCGTACCCGGTGTGCGGAAACTGGGGCACATAGAGGGCATGGAGGCATACGGCTTTTCGGAGGATTTACGGAACCCGGAGCGGTACGAAAATGCCCTAAAGGACAGGCTTGCATGGATTGTAGAGGATTTTAAGCCCGACATCGTGCACTGCTTCGGCGCGGAGTATGCCCATACCCTTGCCATGACAAAGGTGGTGCCGAAGGAAAAAATCCTGATTGGCCTGCAGGGACTCTGTACGGAGATAGCCAAAGCCTATCCGGCGGATTTGCCGGAACACATACAGAAGCGTTTTCTGCTGCGGGATGTGCTGCGCCACGACAATATCCGGCTCCAGCAGAAAAAATATGTGCTGCGGGGCGAACATGAAACGGAAGCCATAAAAGGAGCCGGTCATCTGGCGGGCAGAACGGCATGGGACCGAGAGGTATCGCACTCCATGAACCCGGATGCCGAATACCATATACTGAACGAAACACTGCGACGGGTGTTTTATGAAAAACGCTGGCAGCGGGAAGCCTGCATGCCGCACCGGATTTTTTTCAGCCAGGGCAATTATCCCTTAAAGGGGCTGCATTACCTGCTCTGGGCGATGCCGGACATCTTAAAAAAGTACCCGGATACGGAAATTTACGTGGCGGGTGACAATGTGACCCGGTACGCGTCCGTAAAGGAAAAGCTGAAAATAGGTTCTTACGGAAAATATCTGCGGGATGAAATCGTAAAATACGGGCTGGAGGAAAAGGTGCATTTCTTAGGCAGACTGCAGGCGGAAGACATGTGCGATGCCTACTTGAAAAGCGAACTTTTCGTATCGGCTTCGGCACTGGAAAATTCTCCCAATTCCGTGGGAGAAGCCATGCTGCTCGGCATGCCGGTGGTAAGCTCGGCGGTCGGAGGCGTGGAAAGCCTGCTGACACACGAAAAGGAAGGCCTTTTATTTAAGAAGGGCGACACCGCAGCACTGGCAGAAGAAATCTGCCGGCTGTTCGGGGACTGCCGGCTGGCGGAAGAACTGGGGGCTGCAGCGAGAGCGAGAGCGTTTGTGACCCATGACGCAGAGAAAAATTACCGGCAGCTGCTGGAGATTTACCGGAAGATAGAGAGTTAGCAAGGGTTAGTATGAAAGATTTACCGGCTGTATGCATGTGGGAGGCGTACAGCAAAAGGAGGGGCGTATGAAAGTCGTATTTGTGTCCAATTACATCAATCATCATCAGATTCCGTTCTGCAATGCCATGCGGGAACAGCTTTCCGAGGACTTTTTCTTTGTGCAGACGGAGCCTATGGCGGAGGAACGGATAAAAATGGGCTGGGGGCAGGATTTCTCCGGGCTTCCCTATCTGCATCTGTTTTACGAAGAGGAATTTTTCTGCCGGAAACTGATTGCGGAGAGCGACATCGTACTGTTCGGGGGTGTGGACGATGAAAGCTACATCGCGGACAGACTGCGGGAAGGCAAAATTGTGGTCCGGCTCAGCGAACGTCTGTATAAAACCGGTCAGTGGAAAGCCATATCCCCCAGGGGACTGGTGCAGAAATACAAGGACCATACCCGTTACCGCAAGGCACCGGTGTACCTGCTCTGCTGTGGCGGCTACGTGGCGAGCGACTTTCATATTGTGAAAGCATACCCCGGCAAAATGTATAAATGGGGATATTTCCCCACATTTAAGCCCCAGGATGTGGATAACCTGATGGAAACAAAAAGAAGACGACGGGAAAGAGAAAAAAAGCCGTCCTTACTCTGGGCGGGCCGCTTTATTGATTGGAAACACCCGGAAATGGCAATTCTGGCAGCGGAAAAATTAGTGCAGGAAGGCTATGATTTTTCCCTGACCATGGTGGGCGGCGGCGAAATGGAAGAGATGCTTATGCAGATGACGGAGGAAAAACATCTGTCGGAATACGTGACCTTCGCCGGTTTCAAGAAGCCCGAACAGGTGAGGGAATATATGGAAAATGCGGATATTTTCCTGTTTACCAGCGATTACGGAGAAGGCTGGGGCGCGGTTTTAAACGAAGCCATGAACAGCTGTATGGCAGTGGTAGCGGACTGCGGCATCGGCGCAGCACCGTTTCTTCTTAAGCCCGGCAAAAACGGCATGGTTTACCCGGACGGCAATTTTGCAATTTTTTATAAAAACCTTACAACCTTGATACAAAACGAAAACATAATGGAAAAGCTGGGAAGGGCTGCTTATGATACTGTTTCTTCGGAATGGAATGCGGAAAATGCCGCAAGGAAGCTGCTTTCTTTCCTGAAGGGCCTCACGGAAGGCAGGGCAGTCGCGGCAGAAAGCGGCATTTTAAGCGAAGCGGAGCCCATAGCGCCCTACCATATGTACCGGAGAATGTGCGAAGAGGCTACAAAATAGAAAGGATGGATTTGTAAGCAGAATGGATGCCCTCATCAGTGTGATTATTCCTATTTACAATATTATGGACTGCCTGCCGAAATGTGTGGACTCCGTATGCAGACAAACCTATTCCGCTATGGAGATTCTTCTGGTGGATGACGGCTCTACGGACGGCACGGGGGCGCTCTGTGACGAACTGGCAAAAAAGGATGCCCGCATCCGGGTATTCCATAAAGAAAACGGCGGTTCCTCCTCTGCCCGGAATCTGGGGATCAGAGAGGCAAGGGGCGAATATCTGGGCTTTGTGGACAGCGATGATTTCATAGAGCCGGATATGTACGAAAGGCTGCTTTCCGCCATGCAAAAAAGCGGCTGCGGCATTGCCCAGATAGGCAGGGACGAAGTGGATGCGGAGGGCAGCAGGCTGCCGGACATCTGTGTTCCGCCAAAAGAGGAAGAATTTATTAAAAGCGAAGATTTTTTAAGAGAGCTTCTCCTGCATAAGGGCGACTGCTCTTTTTGCACCAAGCTCTTAAAAAGAGAGCTTTTTACAGAGGAAGGCTTCCCGGAAGGGATGCTCAATGAAGACTTTTATCTGCTGACCAGAATGCTGACCCGCACGGAGGGGATTTACAGTCTGCCCGGATACGGGTATCATGTGTATTACCGGATTGGCAGCAACACCCGGAAAAAAGACCCGGATGTGTTCCCGAGGGTTTACGGGGACTGCGTGGACAATGCGGACAGGGTGACGGCACTGGTGGAGGAATATTATCCGGCTTTACAAAAGGTGGCAGTCCGTTTCGGGCTGTTCCAGAGGCTGGAATATCTGCTTCACATTCCGGTGGGACAGATGACAAAGGACAACCTGCCGTACAGAAAGTGCGTTTCGTTTATAAGACACCATATGGGGGATGTGATAAGCTCCCCGTACCTTACGGGTAAAAACAAGCTGTACCTGCTTTTGCTTGGCACCTGTCCAAGGGGGGTACGCAGGCTGCACCGGAAGTTAAAGCATATGGATTAGCCCCAATGTGCGGCCACGGCTGCATCGGATGGGAAAGCACGGAATAAAGAAGCAGGTGTTATTCTGTGGAAAGGAAATCGCGGATGAAAAAGAACGGACGGATTTATATCTGTCATACCTATTATCACGTATATGTGACATTTTTAAAAGAATTACGGAAGCCCGCAGAGGAAAAAGGGAAGGCAACCCTGATGCTTTCCACCATGTCCAACAATTTTGAGTCCTTAAAGGAGCGGGTGGAGAGTACCGGCATGTTCCGGGAAGTCATTATGTTTGAGGAAAAAAGAGAGGACTTTTTCCCGGAGCTTGCAAAATACAGGGTGGATAAGGGGAATATTTTCTTTAACATGCTTTCCCGCATCCGCTTCACGAAGGAATACGCCCGGCTGGAGGCTCCGTTTGTTCCGGTGGATTTGCGGCAGTATGAGGACATTTATGTGTACTGCGATTCCGACCCCATCGGTTATTATTTAAATCAGAATAAAATTCCCTACCACGCCATGGAGGATGGATTAAACTGCCTGAAAAACTTTGATGCGGCGAGGTTCGACAACAGAGGAATGTTTGGACTGAAGGCATTCATGTCCAACCGTCTGAACCTTATTTTTGTGCAGAACGGCTACGGCAAATACTGTCTGGATATGGAAGTCAACGACATTTCCGCCATTGCCCATCCCTGCCCTAAATATATCGAGGTGTCCAGGCAGGCGCTTACGGATAAACTTACGGCGGAGGATAAAGAAATCCTCATCAAAGCCTTTGTACGGGATGAAGCCCGCCTGAAAGAGCAGATAAAAGAAGCCAACGAAAAAGGCGACAAAATCCTGATTTTGACAGATCCGCTCTGCTCTCTGGAGATAAGAAGGCAGATTTTTGAAGACATTATCGAACAGTATAAAAAAGAGGGAACCATATTTATCAAACCGCATCCGAGGGACACGCTGGATTACCGGACCCTGTTTTCCGAATACCCCCAGTTTGATGCCGCACTGCCCATGGAAATCTTAAATTTCTTTCCGAACCTCAGGTTTAAGAAGGTGGTGGCGGTGCTGACGGAAATCAAGGCCATCCGGTTTGCCGACGAAATGGTGCGGCTGGGGCCGGATTTCATGGATAAATACGAGGACCCGCTCATTCACAGACAGAACGAACAAATTTAAGAACCTGTTTATTTGCAGACAGAATGAACAGATTTAAGGACGGAGCATAAGACAGACATGATTAAGATATTAAAGAAGCTGAACATTTTATTGGACAAAAAGCAGAAGGTTACCATGTTCTTTTTAGTCATCATGATGGTGATCGGCGCGGGGCTGCAGGTAGCTGGCGTGGGTATGATTGTGCCGGTGGTAAGCATCGTCATGGACCGGAATTCCATAGAGAATAACGCCTTGGTAAGCTCGTTGTACCATGCCTTGGGCGGGGGCGATACCATGCGGTTTTCGGTGATTGTCATGTGCTCCCTGATTGGTATTTTTGTGATAAAAAATGTATTTTTATATTTCCAGTTAAAATGCACATATGCTTTTGTATACAAGAATCAGTTTCGTACCTCTGAGCGCATGATGAAGAATTATCTGCGGAGGAACTATGAGTTTTACTTAAATGCCGATACTTCCGTGGTGCAGAGAAGCATTACTTCCGATGTAAACAACATGTATGCGCTGATTTTGGCGCTGCTGCAGCTTTTGTCAGACGGCATTATCTTTGTATTCCTGGTTATTTACTGTCTGGCGCAGGATGCTGCCATGACGTTCCTCATTGCCGGCGTGCTTTTGGTACTGCTCTGGATCATCAAGAAAATATTAAAGCCCGTGATGCACAAGGCGGGCGAGGACAACCAGAACTACTACAGCGGTCTGTTCAAGTGGATTTTACAGACGGTGCAGGGCATTAAGGAAGTGAAGATTGCGGGCAAGGAGCAGTATTTTGTTTCCGAGTATGTGAAGTGCGGACAGGGCTATGTGGATGCGGTGCAGAAATACAGCCTGTACAACAACATCCCCAAGCTGGTAATTGAAACCGTCTGCGTCATGTGCATGATCGGTTATATCTTAGCCATGATGCTGCGCGGCGTGCCCTCCGGTGATATGATGCAGACCCTGACCACCTTTGCGGCAGCAGCCCTGGTACTTTTACCCTGTGTGAACCGCATCAACAACCAGATTAACTCCATGGCATATTTCGAGCCCTTCTTTATGGGTGTCAGTGACAATCTGCAGGACGAAATCGCCAGTGAAAAGACGGACATGTCCTTTGCCGATGAAGCCTCAGAGAAGCTTCCCGTGAAGGATGCCATTACCCTGTCCCACATCACCTACGCATACCCGAACACGGAGAAATACATTTTTAAGGATGCGTTTATGAAAATTCCCATTGGTGCGGCAGTGGGTATCGTAGGCACTTCCGGCGCCGGAAAAACTACGGTGGTGGATATTTTACTGGGACTTCTGCAGCCCTCCGAAGGCCATGTATATGCGGACAAAACGGATATTCAGGACGAATACCGGGCATGGCTTAAAAATATCGGTTATATTCCCCAGATGATTTTCATGCTGGACGATACCATCCGCCGGAATGTGGCATTCGGTGTGGCGGAGGATAAAATTGACGAAGAAAGAGTCTGGGAGGTCTTAAAGGAAGCCCAGCTGGATGAATTTGTAAGAAGCCTGCCGGAAGGTCTGGACACCGGCATCGGCGAGAGAGGCATCCGTCTTTCCGGCGGTCAGAGACAGCGTATCGGTATTGCCAGAGCATTGTACGAGGACCCGGAAATTTTAATTCTGGACGAGGCAACTTCCGCACTGGATAACGACACGGAAGCCGCCATTATGGACGCCATCAACAGACTGCACGGCAAAAAGACGTTAGTCATTATTGCCCACAGACTGCAGACCATTGCTAACTGTGAAATCGTATACCGGGTGGAAAACGGCGGTATTGTGCAGGAAAAGGGAGAAAAGGTGAATGAAGCTTAGTATTGTGGTGCCGGTCTACAACATGGCGGCGGACGGCAAGCTGGAATTCTGCATCCGCTCCTTACTGGGACAGACTCTTACACAAAAGAATATTCCCTACGAAGTGATTGCGGTGGACGATGCGTCCACGGACAATTCCTTACAGGTGCTTAAGAAGCTTTCAGAAGAAGACAGCAGGCTGAAAGTCATTGCGTCCCCCGAAAACCACCATCAGGGCGGAGCCAGAAACCGGGGCATAAAGGCAGCCAGCGGGGAATTTATCGGTATGATGGACAGCGACGACTGGGCAGCACCGGATATGTTTGAAAAGCTGCTTATCAAAGCTGAAGAAACGAAGGCCGATATCGTGGGATGCGATTACCAGCTTGTGGGAGAGCATTCCTTTGCACCGGGAAAACGGGTGCAGAACAATACCCCGGAGCAGACCGGCGTACTGACTGCGGAAAAAAGGAAGCTGCTCATTTTACAGCCCGGCAGCATGGTGGTGAAAATCTACCGCCGGAACATGATTACGGAGCACGCGCTCTGGTTCCCGGAGGATATTTTTTACGAGGATAACTGCATGTCCTCCCTCTGGCTTTTACACGGAAAGCAGTTTGAACGAGTGGACGAACCGTTGTATTATTATTACCAGCACGAGGCTTCCACGGTGCATTACATTTCAAGACAGAAGTGCCTGGACCGGGTGACTGCCATGGAACTTTTGCTGGAAAAAAGCAAAGAATACGGTTTTTACGGAGAATTCCGGGAGGAATTTGACTATAAATATACGGAGCTTGCCTTTGTGAACACCCTTTTCAGTTGTATGGGCGGCAAAATGAAGGGCAAGTACCGCTTTGTGAAGGAGCTGCGAAGCCTGGTAAAAAAGGATTTGCCGGAGTTTGCGGACAATCCCTATTACCGGGAACGAACCGGAGCCGAGGAGCAGAAGCTCATTGGATTTTTAATGAAATCACCGGCATTGTTTTATATTTATTACCGGTTACTGAACGGTTACCGGAGGTTAAAGCAGCACAAACAGGAGGCAGGAGCATGAGTACCATAGCAGTCATTACCGCCAGAGGCGGCAGCAAACGCATTCCCAGAAAGAACATCAAAGAGTTCTGTGGAAAACCCATTATTACCTATTCCATTAAAGCAGCCCTGTCGGCGGGGATTTTTGACGAGGTCATGGTTTCCACGGACGATGTGGAGATTGCGGAGATTGCGAAAAAAGCAGGGGCGAAGGTTCCTTTTTTCCGGAGTGCGGATACCGCCAATGACTATGCCAACACCACGGATGTGATGTCAGAGGTCTTAAATGCCTATAAGGAGCAGGGCAGGGAATTTGATGTGGCATGCTGCATTTACCCGACCGCCCCCTTTGTCACGGCGGACAAGTTAAAAAAAGCCTATGCCGCCATGCAGGAAAAACAGGCGGAGGCGCTGCTTCCCGTGGTGAAATTCAGCTTCCCGCCCCAGAGAAGCGTGGTGCTGAACGGAGATTTCTTAAGCTTTAAGTGGCCGGAGCATATGTTTACCCGCTCCCAGGACTTAGAGCCGTTTTACCATGATGCCGGACAGTTTTACTTTATCCGGGTGGCGGATTTTTACAGACAGAAAAAACTGATTATGGATAAAACCGTACCGTTCCCCCTGCCGGAGCTTGAGGTACAGGACATCGATACCATGGACGACTGGGAGATTGCGGAAGTAAAGTACCGTGTCATGGAGAAGCGTGAAACGGCAGAAAAACAGTGAGAACCGTACGGAAAAGAAATAATGAGAAACCGTACGGGAAAGAAACAGAAATTCGGAAGGGATGGGATTTATGGAACAGCTTCGGATTGGAAACCGGTTTATCGGTGACGGCCAGCCGGCTTATATCATTGCAGAGATGTCTGCCAACCATGCAGGCAGCTTGGAGCGCGCAAAGGAGATTATTCATGCGGCAAAGGAAAGCGGAGCGGACTGTATTAAAATACAGACCTATACGCCGGACACCCTGACAATCGACTGCAACAACCATTATTTTCATATCGATAACGGCACATGGGAGGGCGAAAACTTATACCGTCTGTACGGCAAAGCCTACACCCCCTGGGAATGGCAGAAGGAATTAAAGGAAGAAGCGGAAAAGGTGGGACTGGATTTCCTTTCCACGCCTTTCGACAACACGGCAGTGGATTTCTTAGAGGATATGGGACTTGCCTTTTATAAGATTGCTTCTTTTGAAATGGTGGATCTGCCGCTGCTTTCCTATGTGGCATCCAAGGGAAAACCCATCATCATGTCAACCGGTATGGCAACCCTCCGGGAAATGAAGGAAGCGGTGGAAACCATTTTTGCCACGGGCAACCGTCAGCTTGCCCTGCTTAAATGCTCCAGTGTTTATCCGGCGGACCCGGCGGATATGCACCTTCGCACCATCAGCGACATGAAAAAGGAATTCGGAATTCCCATCGGACTTTCCGACCATTCCATGGGTTCCCTGTCCGCTACCACGGCGGTAGCGCTGGGCGCCAATATTCTGGAAAAGCATTTCTGCTTAAGCCGGGAAATTGAAAATCCGGATGCGTCCTTCTCCATGACACCGGAGGAATTTAAGGAAATGGTGACCCATGTGCGGCAGACGGAAAGCGCGCTCGGCAGACCCATGTACGGTCCCAGCGAGCAGGAGAAAAGCAGCCTCGTATTCCGCCGTTCGGTATTTGTGGTGCAGGATATTAAAAAGGGAGAAACCATAAGCGAAGAAAATATCCGCATTATCCGCCCGGGCTACGGCTTACATCCCCGGGAATTTAACTATGTGCTGGGAAAAACCTGCACAAAGGATATGGACAGAGGTATGCCCCTTACTGCGGATGCGGTGGAAAATTACCTGACCTTCCGGGAAGCCACCGCAGGGGACGAAAAGCTTATATTTGACTGGGCGAACGAAGAGGAAACCAGAAAGCAGTCCTTCCATACGGAGCCCATTCCCTGGGAAAACCACAGAGAATGGTTTGCGGAAAGTCTGCGGAACCCGGACAGACATCTGTATATCTGCTACCATGGAGAAACGCCGGTGGGAATGTACCGTTTGGACCGGGAGGAAGAGGGTGCTTTTGAAATCAGCTACAGTATTGCGCAGGAGTATAGGGAGCGCGGCTACGGAAAAGCCATGCTTTCCGCAGGAGAAGCTCTTTTACGGGAAACACATCCCGATGCCGTAAAGCTTACGGCAAAAGTGAAAAAGGGAAACGAAGCTTCCCGCCACCTGTTTGTAGCCCTTGGGTATGAGGAGATGGAAACAGAAGAATTTTACAGCTACAGTAAACTTATGGAATAGGAGCATTTTATGGTAGTCATTCGGGCGGATGCCAACAGTAAAATAGGAATGGGACATGTGATGCGGTGCCTTTCCGTTGCGGATGCCCTGTTAAAACGCGGGGAAGAGGTGCTCTTTGTGACTGCGGATGACACGCCGGTGCCGCTTCTTACAAAGAAAGGCATACCCTACTGCGTCCTGCATACGGACTATGCGGATATGGAGGCGGAGCTGCCGGAACTGTGGGAGGTTTTAAGGGAATTGCCGCAGGGGGCGGAGTCACCGGATGCAGCTTTGGCGCAGAAGAATACCTCTATTCTGGTGGACAGCTATTACGTGACGGAAAAATATCTGGCGGCATTAAAAAAAAGAATAACCACCATTTATATGGATGATATTTATGCCTTTTCCTACCCGGTGGACATGCTCATTAACTACAACATATACGGAGAAGAAATGGGCTACGAAAAGGACGCCGCCTTCGCGGACACGAAGCTCCTCTTAGGTACAGAATATGTGCCCCTCAGGGAGGAGTTTTCGGCGGGAGCAGGCTATGCGCAGTCACGGAAGGAACTTTCGGCGGAAACTGAAAATGTGACTCCGGCAGAAGACAGGCTGCATCAAACGGCAGAGCAAGGAAGAACGGCAGACGGCGGTATCCTCATTACCACCGGCGGCAGCGACAGTTTTAACCTTGCGGGGCAGCTTCTTATGGAAGCCATGAAGTACGATGCCCTTAAGGAAAAGGAGTATCATGTGGTCAGCGGCAGCTTAAATCCTCACATCGGGGAGCTGCAGGCTCTGGCGCAAAAACACGAAAATATTCACATTCACTGTAATGTAACAAATATGGCAGAGCTGATGGCGGAGAGTGAAGTTGCCCTCAGTGCAGGAGGCTCCACCCTGTATGAGCTCTGTGCCGTGGGCGTGCCCGTGATAGCCTTTTCCTTTGCGGAAAATCAGGAGCGTCTGGTGCAGACCTTTGTAAAAAGAGGCATTGCACAGTACGGCGGCAATTACCGCACGGACGGAAACAAAATGATACAGAATACGATTGCCGGGCTTGAAACACTTTTAGAAGATAAAAACCTCCGGACGGAGTACCGGAAAAAAGCCCGCACCCTTGTGGACGGAAAAGGCGCTGACCGGATTGCGGAGGCGATAATTTCCGGCAGATAAAAAGGAAACTCTTGCTATTATTTCGGCGTGCCGATATAATAGACGGAGAGGAGGCAGACACGGTGATTATAGAAGAGCTGCTTGATAAATGTAATATGACCAAATACAGGCTGGCGGTTCAGTCGGGAATTCCCCATGCGACGCTCAGTGATATATGCAGTGGGAAAACCAGACTGGAAAAGTGTTCTGCCGAAACGGTATATAAGCTGGCAAAAGTGCTGAATGTTTCCATGGAACTGCTTACGGAGGATGGAATCCGCGAGGCGGAGAGGGAGCAGTCTTATGAATACGGACTGCCTGAATATTTACAACATGATCTGGATGCCTATAAAAAAGGTTTAAAAGTACACAGCAGCCTGCTTGACTGTTTGTGGGGAGAACTATACGGCAGTATTAATATGGCAGAAGTAAGCGAAGGCGAGATTACGCCGGAACATGCGGATTATCTCAGGCAGAAATATCTTTATGGGGTGAAAGTATGATAGATTTTACAAACAGCAGAATTCTCCCGGGCAAAGCTTATAACGGAGCAAACGGAAGTAAGATTGCCGTTGAATATGAAGGGAAAGCCTATATGCTGAAATTTCCGCCGTCAGGTGATGGAAAACCTACGGAACTTTCCTATACAAACAGCTGTATCAGCGAGCATCTTGCCAGCAGTATTTTTAACAGGATAGGAATTAAGGCGCAGAAAACAATGCTTGGCACCTATACAGTAAAGGGAAAAATAAAAACGGTTTGTGCCTGCAGGGATTTTACGGCGGACGGAAAAAGATTGTTTGACTTCTGCTCTATCAAAAATACCATCCTTGATTCCGATACCAGAGGAAGCGGTACGGAGCTGGAAGACGTCATGGATACGCTTGATAAGCAGCAGTTTGTGTCCCCCGTGCTTTTACGGGAGCATTTCTGGAATGTTTTTATTGCGGATGCACTGCTCGGCAATTTTGACCGGCATAACGGCAACTGGGGATTTTTATATGATGAGAAAACGGGAGTAACGGAAATTGCACCGGTTTTTGACTGTGGAAGCTGTCTGTTGCCGCAGGCAGACGAAAAAATCATGAAGGCAGTATTGTCGGATGAAAAAGAACGGAATGCAAGAGTTTTTCAGTTCCCTACATCCGCCATAAAGCAGAATGGGCACAAAATAAATTATTATGATTTTCTGATTCATGCGCAGAATGCAGACTGCAATGCCGCCTTAAAACGGATTGTTCCGGGCATTAACAGGGAGGAAATCAGACAATTCATTGATAAGACGGAAGGAATTTCTGATTTACAGAAAGAATTTTATAAATGTTATATAGATGCAAGATATGAGCTGATTATTAAGCCGGCATTTGAAATAGCGGCGGCTATTATTTAAGAACACAGAAAGGACGAACATATGGAAAAAACGGCGATTGACGGAGGAACTCCGGTCAGAGAAAAAAAGTTGTTTTACGGACATCAGTATATAGATGATGCGGATATAAAAGCAGTGGAAGAAGTGCTTCGCAGCGATTTCTTAACCTGCGGTCCCAAGATTGAGGAGCTGGAAAAGAGACTGTGCGAGCTGACGGGCGCCGCATATGCGGTGGTCTGCAGCAACGGTACGGCGGCCCTGCACATAGCCTGTCAGGCAGCGGGCGTGACGGAGGGGGACGAGGTGATTACCACACCCATTACCTTTGCGGCATCCGCAAACTGCGCCCTGTACTGCGGCGCCAGGCCGGTGTTTGCCGATATCAATGAGCGCACCTACAACATTGACCCGGCTTCCGTGGAAGAACATGTGACAGAGCACACCAAGGCAGTGGTTGCGGTGGACTTTACCGGACAGGCAGTGGAATTAGACAGACTGACGGCACTCTGCAAGGAAAAAGGTCTGGTGCTTATTGAAGACGGCGCCCATTCCATCGGCACCAGATACAACGGCAAAGGGGTAGGCTCCATTGCGGACATGACAACTTTCAGCTTCCACCCGGTAAAAACGGTTACCGGCGGGGAAGGCGGAGCGGTTCTTACCAACAGTAAGGAATACTATGACAGACTGGTTTTATACCGTGCCCACGGCATTACCAGAAATCCTGCCTTTATGAAGAGAGAAAGCGAAGGCCCCTGGTACTACGAACAGGTGGATTTAGGCATGAACTACCGTATGACGGATATCCAGGCGGCGTTAATTATCAGCCAGCTGGACAAGCTTTCCCTGTTCCAGAAGAGAAGAAAAGAAATCGTGGAAAAATACAACGAGGCATTTTTAAGAATTCCGGAAATTACCGTACAGGAGGAAATCCCGGAGTCCGATACCACAAGGCATCTGTATATCCTGCGTATCAAGCCGGAAATGCTTACCATTGACAGAAAGCAGTTCTTTGCAGCCATGGCGGCGGAAAACATCTGCTGCAACGTACACTATATCCCGGTTTACAGACATCCCTACTATGAAGAGCTGGGCTATGAAAAGGGTCTGTGCCCCAAAGCGGAAAAGCTGTATGAGGAAATCATGAGCCTGCCTTTGTATTATTCCCTGACGGACGAAGATGTGGATGATGTCATTCATGCGGTAACCAAAATTGTAGAAAATTATCGGAAATAAAAGAGCGCGGAAAATGAACCTAAAGGAAACCTTGAAAAGAAAAGAAAACTGCATAGCGGCACTGGTGTTTTCCGTTCTTCTGGCTGTGATAACCGGTCTGTTTTTTGACTACTATTTTGCCCTAAATGATGACATGCTGATGAAAGACATTGTGGCGGGCATTTATACCGGTACACCTACCGGGTACAATATTCAGATGCTTTATCCGCTAAGCCGGGCGATAAGCCTGCTTTACCGGCTGGTCAGAGCGGTGCCCTGGTACAGTCTGTTTTTTCTGTTCTGCCAGTTTGGCTGTATTTATCTTATCACGGAAAGAATTCTGACTTTTTTCCGGAAAAGATGGACAAAAGGGATTGCCCTTCTGGCAGAAGCGGCATTGCTTGTGACCCTGCTTCTTTCCGAGCTTGTTTTTGTACAGTACACGGTAACTTCAGCTCTTCTTGCGGCAACGGCTGCCTTTCTTTTTTACACGGCACCGGAAGAAAAAACGGTAAAGGAATTCCTTAAAAAAAATGCCGTGAGCATTGTGCTTGTGGTGCTTGCGTACCAGATGCGGACGGAGATGCTCCTTCTGATGTCCCCTTTTATCTGTGTGACGGGAGTCTGCCGGTGGGCGAAGGAACATCCGGTATTTACGAAGATAAACTTTCAAAAATATATGTCTCTGATTGGGCTTATTTTAGCCGGTATGGCGCTTAGTCAGGGGATTCATATGATAGCCTACGGACAGGGAGCCTGGCCGGAATTCAACCGCTTTTTCGACAACCGGACGGAGCTGTATGATTTCCAGACCATTCCGTCCTATGCGGAAAATACGGCATTCTATGAAAGCATCGGGCTTACGGAAAGCGAGTATACGTTGCTTGTCAATTACGATTTCGGCATGGATGAAAAAATAGATGCGGATATTATGGGAAAGATAGCGGAGTATGCGGCGTCCTTAAAAAAGAAAACGGAACCCTCTTTTTCCGCACAGTTAAAAAAAGCGGCATGGGAATTAAAGTACCGCCTTTTATATGAAACGGACAGACCTTACAATCAGGTGGTTATGGTGCTGTATATTTTTGTGCTGGCAGCAGCCCTGTATAACCGGTATTTCCACATTCTCTGGGAACTGCCGTTTTTAGGATTTGTACGCTCCTGCCTGTGGCTGTTTATTTTATACCGGGGAAGAAGTCCGGAGAGAATTACCCATTCTCTTTACCTGATGGAAATTATCGTGCTGACGGCTCTTCTTTTTATGGAAGCGGCAGCTTTTAAAACGCAGAAAATCAGACAGCTTTCCACCGCCCTTATTTTGCTGGCACTCTGCGCCTGCTGTGTAAGCCACACGGGTAAAAGCGTCCGGGCGGTGCAGGAGGAATACAGCCGGAGAGAGGAAGTAAATACCGCCTACGAAAGTCTGCTTTCCTATACGAAGGAGCACCCGGAACGGTTTTATTTCTGGGATGTGTATTCCAGTGTGGCTTATTCCGAAAAGTTCTTTTCGGGGCAGAAAAACACGCTGTCTAATCTGGATATTATGGGAGGCTGGGCAAATAAGAGCCCGCTTACGGAAAAGAAATACGGGCAGTTTGGTTTTACTTCCATGGAAGAGGCAATCCTTACTATGGACAATGTATTTGCGGTGGTAAAGGAGCCGGAGGTAGCGGGACTTCCCACGCTTTCTGAGTGGATTACGGCGTATTATGCAGAAAAGGGCATAAAGGTAGGCGTCAAAAAAGCAGACAGTGTCTATACGAAAGACCGGGAAGTATTCGGCATTTACCGGATTTATCCCATTTTATAGAAAAGAGGAAAAAAGATGTCACAGTTAGTCAGTTTTGTCATTCCCTGTTATAAATCGGCGCTTACCATAGGCGGTGTCATTGGCGAAATCGCGGAAGCCATGGCAGCACTTCCGGCATACGAATATGAGATTGTGCTGGTGAATGACTGCTCGCCGGACAATACCTTTGAGGTTATCCGGGGCATTTGTGAAACAAACGATAAAGTAAAAGGTATCAATCTTGCCAAAAATTTCGGACAGCATGCAGCTCTGATGGCAGGCTTTGCACAGGCAAAGGGTGACATCGTGATCTGCCTGGACGATGACGGACAGACGCCCGCCAATGAAGTGGGCAAGCTGCTTGCCGGCATTGAAAACGGAGCGGATGTGGTGTACGCCAAATATGCCCACAAAAAACACTCCTGGTTCCGCAATTTCGGCAGTAAGGTCAATGAACTGATGACGAGAGTGATGCTTGGAAAACCCAAGGATTTGTATGTGTCCAGCTATTTTGCGGCAAAGCGTTTCGTGGTGGACGAGGTGCTCCGGTATAAAAATGCCTATCCCTATGTCATCGGTCTGGTGCTTCGCAGCACCAAGAGCATTGTCAATGTGGACGTAACCCACAGGGAACGGGAAATCGGTACCTCCGGCTATACGCTGGGCAAGCTTTTAGCTCTCTGGATTAACGGTTTTACCTCTTTCTCTGTAAAACCTTTGCGTCTGGCAACCATGGCGGGAACCATCTGTGCCGGACTGGGATTTTTATATGCCATTTACACGGTGATTAAGAAATTTGTAAACCCTGCCGTTCCGGTAGGCTTCAGCTCCCTTATGTCAGCCATTATGTTTATCGGCGGCATGCTGATGCTTATGATGGGCATGATTGGCGAATACATCGGCAGAATCTACGTCTGCATGAACAATTCCCCCCAGTATGTGATAAAGGAAAAGGTGGGAAAAGACAGCACAGAGGACGGAGAGAAATAAAGACAGTACCGGGCAGAGAACGGTGCGGGACGGAAAACAGTGCCGGAAAGCGGGCGGTTGATAGAGAAGAGCGGTTATGGTATGATAAAGAGCACGCAGTCTTTTGACTGCAGAAAGGCTTGTAAGTGATTATGCGGGAATTAGAATATCCTTTTGACAGCGAATGGATTCTGAAAAAAGCAAAAAGCATAAAGAAAACACTTCTTTCGGACGGGGCAACCCGGATAAAAAAGAAGATTGCGGTTTTAGGCGGAAGCACCACCCATGATGTCATAAAGATACTGGAACTGTTTCTGCTGCATTACGGCATTGAACCTTCCTTTTATGAGTCCGAATACGGGCAGTACTGGCAGGATGCCATGTTTGACAACCCGGAGCTTGCGGAATTTGCCCCGGATCTGATTTACATTCACACCACGAACCGGAACATTGCCGAATATCCGGCGGTGGGCGACAGCAGGGAAAAAACCGAACAGCTCTTAAAGGATACCTATGAGAATTTCCGTGTTATGTGGGAAAAATTAAAGGAAACCTACGGCTGCGTCATTATCCAGAACAATTTTGAATTTCCGTATTACCGCCTTTTGGGAAATATGGATGCGGTAAATCCCAACGGAAGGGTAGCCTTTGTAAACCGGCTGAACGCTCTGTTTGCAGAGTATGCTGCCGCGAACGAAAACTTTTATCTGCAGGATATCCAGTACCTGTCGGCATGCTACGGACTGGATAAATGGGGGGATTCTTTTTACTGGCATATGTACAAATATGCGTTATGCGTACCTGCCATCCCCACACTTTCCTACAATCTGGCAAATATTATAAAATCCGTTTACGGAAAAAACAAAAAAGCATATGTGCTGGATCTGGACAACACCCTCTGGGGCGGAGTGGTCGGAGACGACGGCCCGGAAAACATAGAAATCGGTCAGGAAACGTCCATGGGACAGGTGTATGCCGAGTTCCAGAGCTACTTAAAGGAACAGAAGCAGATAGGCATCATGCTGAATGTAAGCTCCAAGAACGAAGAGGAAAATGCGCTGGCGGGTTTAAGCCGTCCGGACAGTGTCCTAAAGCCGGATGACTTTATGGTAATCAAAGCCAACTGGGAGCCAAAGAGCAAAAACGTGGCGGAGATTGCCGCGGAATTAAACATCGGTACGGACAGCCTGGTATTTGTGGACGACAATCCCGCAGAGAGGGAAATCATCAGGCAGAATCTGCCGGGTGTGGCAGTACCTGAAATGGACAAGCCGGAGGAATACTTAAAAACACTGGACCGTTCCGGGTTCTTTGAGGTGTCGGGACTTTCCGAAGACGATACGAAGCGCAACGAAATGTATAAGGCAAATCAGGAAAGAAAGAAGATGCAGGACAATTTCGCCGATTACGGGGAGTATTTAAAATCCCTGGATATGAAAGCGGAAATCGGGGCGTTTGTTCCCCTTTACATGGCGCGGATTGCCCAGCTTACCAATAAAAGCAACCAGTTCAATCTGACCACAAAGCGCCTTTCCCAGGCGGATATCGAGCATATGGCGGAAGACTCCTCCTACATTACCCTGTACGGCAAACTCGCGGACAAGTTCGGCGACAACGGCGTGGTATCCGTGGTCATCGGCAAAATAAAAGAGGATGCCCTGCACATAGATCTGTGGCTCATGAGCTGCCGGGTACTGAAGCGGGATATGGAATTTGCCATGATGGACAGGCTTACGGAGGAGTGCAAAAAGCGGGGAATTACCCGTATTTACGGCTATTATTATCCCACCGCCAAGAACAAAATGGTGGAGAATTTTTACGGACTGCAGGGCTTTACCCTGAAGAACAGGGACGATGAGGGCAATGCGGAATGGGAATATGAAATTCCGGCTGCTTACGAAAATAAGAACCGGTATATAGAGATTACAGAATAGAAAGGCATGGAAAACATTATGACAAGAGAAGAAGTATTTGAAAGATTAAATAAAGTGTTCCGGGATGTTTTTGACGATGACGACATCACCGTAACGGAAACCACAACCTCTGCGGATATCGACGACTGGGATTCTTTGGAGCATATTAATCTGGTTGCCGCTGTGGAGCAGGAATTCGGCATGAAGTTTACCATGGGCCAGGTGGTTACCATGAAGAACGTGGGTGAAATGGTAGACATTATTTTACAGAAATAACAGGAGCAGCCAATGGCGATTACATCATTTTATTTCCTGTGCTTTGCGGCGGTTCTGTTTGCGGTGTATTACCTGCTGCCGGGGAAACTGCAGGGACCGTTTCTGTTGCTTGCAAGCATAGGATATTTTCTGACTGCCGGAAGTGCGTACTTAATTCTTTATCCGGCAGTGACCATTACAATTATATACGGTGCGGCATTGTATATTGATAGAGTGAAAGAACAGAAAAAACGAAAAACTGTCCTTTCACTTGTTGTCGTTTTCTGCCTGCTTGAACTTACAGCACTAAAATACTGCAATTTCGGCATTTATACCTACAATGCCATTGCCATGCGCCTGTTTCCGGGAAGCAGTCTTTTAAAAACCGTGCAGGCAGCGGCACCTCTGGGAATTTCTTTTTATACCCTGTCTCTTTTAGGGTATCTTTTTGATGTGTATTACGAAATCGGAAAGCCGCAGAAGAACTTCCTTAAATTTGCATTGTTCGGTTTTTATTTTCCGGTGATTATTTCCGGACCCATCCTGCGTTACCGGGATGTGGAACAGGGGCTGTATGCGCCCCATAAATTTGACTATCATAAATTCACCTACGGACTGCAGCGCATGCTCTGGGGCTTTTTCAAGAAATTAGTCATTGCGGAGCGTCTGGCGGTGGTGGTGAATACGATTTACGGGGATACGGATACCTACCGGGGCTTTTACATCGTAATAGCCGCCATAGGCTTTGCCTTCCAGCTTTATGCGGATTTTTCCGGCGGCATGGATATTGTCATCGGTCTGTCGGAAGCGCTGGGGATTCCTCTTGCCGAGAATTTTGACCGCCCCTTTTTCTCCAAATCCATTCAGGAGTTCTGGCGCCGCTGGCACATTACTCTGGGGGCATGGCTGAAGGATTATCTGTTTTACCCGCTGCTCCGCAGCAAAGCATTTACAAAGCTGCAGACGGACTGCAAAAAGAAGTTCGGGAAAAAATGGGGAAAGAAGATTGCCACCTTTGCCGCCATGTTTATTCTCTGGTTTGCGGTAGGCATGTGGCACGGAGGAGCCTGGAAGTTCATCATGGGTTCGGGTCTTATTCACTGGGCATACATTGTGCTGGGCGAAGCGGGAGAGCCGCTGTGGAAAAAGCTGAAGGCATGGTGCCGGGTGACGGACAATACAAAGTGGTTTGCTCTTTGGCAGCAGATTCGGACCTTTTTACTGGTCAGCGCCAGCTTTGTTTTTTTCAGGGCAAGCAGCTTTACGGACGGCCTGCACAGCTACCGACAGATGTTTGCGGACTTCAATCCGGAAATCTTCCGGAACGGTTCCCTGCTGTCTTTGGGGTTAAACGGTATTGAACTTGTGATTACCGTAATTGTCCTCTTTGTTTTACTGGCAGTTTCCGTTTTACAGGGAAAAAAGTCCATCCGGGACAGTCTTTCGGCTATGCCCCTTGGTATCCGGTGGGTACTTTTGTATATCGCACTGTTTAGTGTGATTTTCTTGGGGTATTACGGTCCCGGCTATAATGCTGCGGAATTTATTTACAGAGGCTTTTAAGGAGGCAGGGCAATGACAAAAAAACAGGCATTCAAATCCATATTGTTTTGTCTTCTGTTTGTGTGCATGCTGGTACCTCTCACGTATATGATGCGTACAGATGGCGTAATCAAGGACATTTTTACCGGCTTTTATGCGGAGCCGGACAATACGATAGATGTGGTGATGATAGGCTCCAGCCCCGTGTATCCCTGTCTTTCGGGCCCCCAGATGTGGGGAGAAAGCGGTTTTACGGCATATCCTCTGGCAAGCAATGTGCAGCGCCCCAAGGCAGCAATACATCTGGTGGAGGAAGCGTTAAAGACCCAGTCCCCGGAGCTGTTTATTTTTGAAATGCGCATGTTTACCTACACGGACGAGCACATGATGGAAAACATGGCGTACACCAGAGGAGTTACGGACAACATGAAGTACTCCTTAAACCGTATCCGCACCATTAACGATTTGGTGCCGGACGTGACGGAGCGTTACACCTATTATTTTGATATTATCAAGTACCATGAAAACTGGAAAACCATTGTGCTGCCGGACCAGTACCGCACCTTTGCCTATGAAAAGATAAATCCTCTGAAGGGCTATCTGGTGAAGGAACAGGTGATACCGGGGAAAGCGGCGGATTTGTCCGGTATTACGGAAAGAATGCCGATACCAGCGGAGCAGGAGGAAGTGTTAAAAGAGCTTCTGGAGTATCTGTCGGCACATGAAATACAGGCGCTTTTTCTGGTAACCCCTACGGATTTTACCTATGATGAACAGAAAATGTGCAATTATATGAAGGATTATGTGGAGTCCTACGGCTACCATTTCTTAGACATGAATGCTTACCGGGAAGAAATCGGCATTGATTTTTCCACCGATTTTTATGACGGCGGCGGACACACCAACTCCTTAGGGGCCGGCAAGTGTACGGCATTCTTAGAGGAATATCTCATTGAAACCTTTGACCTGCCGGATAAAAGAGGACAGAGTGCCTATGCGTCCTGGGACAAGGCTTACGCAGAATGGCAGGAAAAAGCGGGACAGGCAAAAAAGGTAATTGCAGAAAAAATCGAAACCGGAAATTATGACGGAGAAGCGGGGGAATAATGAACCGATACACATTTGAAGAACTGACGGTAGGACAGACGGAAAGCTATTCCGTAACGGTAACGGAAGACATGCTGGCACATTTTTTAGCTATCACCGGGGACTGCAATCCCCTGCATAACGATGCGGAATTTGCAAAAAAGAAGGGGTATCCCGGCAGGGTGGCATACGGTATGCTGACGGCATCGTTTTTGTCCACGCTGGCGGGCGTTTACCTGCCGGGGGAAAACAGCCTGATACACAGTGTGGAAACCAAGTTCGTGAAGCCGGTCTTTGTAGGGGACACGCTCCTTGTTTCCGGGGAAGTGGCGGAAAAGAACGAACATTTCCCGGTAATCAAACTGAAGGTTGTCATTACCAACCAGAAGAAGGAAAAAGTACTGCGGGGCAGTATGCAGATTGGAGTGCTTAAAGATGGAGAATAGGGTATATCTGATTACGGGTGCCTCATCGGAGGTAGGGAAAACACTCATAAACCGTATCTGTGAGGAAAACAGCGACAACGAAAAAAATATAAAGATATATGCGGGATACTCCGCCCACGGAGAAGCCCTGCAAAAGCTGCAGGCGGAGGAAAGAAGGGCGGAAATCATCCCGGTTCAGGCGGATTTATCGAAGGAAGAGGAAACCTTGAAAATAACAGCCGCCTTAAAAGAAGCGGGGGCCTGTCCGGATTATTTCATACATCTGCCGGCAGCAAAGCTTACTTACAACAAACTGAAAAAGGCGGACTGGTCTGCGGTAAGCAAAGACATGGAGCTGCAGGTGCATTCCCTTCTGACACTGGGGCAGAACATTCTGCCGGGTATGGCAAAACGGGGCAGCGGCAAAGTTGTTGTCATGCTTTCTGCCGTAACACTCGGTATGCCGCCGAAGTTCATGAGCCAGTATGTGGTGACCAAGTATGCACTGCTGGGGCTGATGAAGAGCATGGCAATGGAATATGCCGATAAGGGAATATGCGTCAACGGCATTTCTCCCAATATGATGGAAACCCCGTTTTTAAGCGAAATCGACGAACGGATTGTGGAAATGAACCGGGAGTCCTGCACCTTAAAGCGGAATGTGAAGGTGGAGGAAACAGTGGAAGCTATCCGCTTTCTGTTATCGGACAGCATGGGCTATATGAACGGCGTCAACTTAAATCTCACCGGCGGCGACAGGTAGGACGAGTTTCTTGATTGTAAAGAAACGGAAAATATGGTATACTGATTTGATGTTTTAGCATTGTATAGGCAGGAGAGAAGAGGCTTGAAAAATACAATATCCATGAAAAGAGCCGTACAGGCGACCATATGTATACTTGTGTTTCTTGCCGTACTTTCCGTGTGGCCCATGAAACTCATAAGACCCTGGCAGTATATGGGCAGCGTGGACAAAGAATCCAAAGCCATTACCGCAAACGAAGGAGCGGTATTGCAGCAGTTCATTCCGGTGAATGACTGCCTGCGCTCGTTAAGTTTTTATGTATACAACGAAGACACAGCGGATATAGAGGGAAAAACTCTGTATTTCCGCCTGTTTGACGCCAACCTGAACAAGCTGGAATACAGTGTGTTTTCCTTATCGGAAGAAAATATTCCGGGATTGTTTACCATTCCCATGCGCGGGGAATGGAAAGCAGGGGAGGTGTACTATTTTTCCATAGAATGTCCGGGAGCGGAGCTTCTGCTTTCCATGGAAGACGGCTTAAATGTGGACATTCTCTACGGCTACCGGGTTTATTTTACGGCGAAGCAGTATCTTCTCATAGGAGGCTGTATTCTGCTTGCCGGTGTGCTGCTTCTTCTGGCGTCGGAGCTTGTGTTCCGTAAAAAAGATGCAAAGAAAGTGAGCATCGGCATGCTGTGGCGGATGCCGGCAGGCGTGCTGGCGGCAGCGGGAGCGCTTTTTGCCGCATACAACGTATTTCCGGCAAAGAGACTGGCAACGGAAACCGTGGATATTATTTTCTATGAAACCGGTATTCTGTTGTTCCTGCTTTTTACATGGTATTGTCTGTTTCATAAAAAAGAACTGGTGGTAGAAAGAACACTTTCCCTGAAAGAATGTCTTTCAGAGCTGTCGGACAGACTGCCGGACATTCTGCAGACGGTTTCCTTTGCGGGCGTGATGCTGGGATGTGTCAGATACCTGAATGCCCTGTCCACCTTTGATCAGAAAAGCGCGGGCAACATTACCGTAGCCTGCTTTGCTCTGGCAATTCTCTGCGGCTTCGCAAAGGAAGAACTTTTTAATGTATATCAGCCGGTTTATATAGTACTGGCAGCGGGAGCCAGCATCCGGTACTGTGTACAGCGGGGAGCGGATGAAGAAAGTCTTATCCTTGCCAGAGGAACGGCGGTTGCTTTCGCACTCTGGGGCATGGTAGCGGTAAATGTGCTGTACCATCTGTTCCTGAATATCAGAAAAAAAAGAAATATATTTAAGAATATTTCACCGGTATACAGCATTATGCTTCTCCTTCTTCTGACAGAATTTATCCGGAGCCGGAACGGAAAGCAGTGGCCGGTTACCTGGGCGTGCCTGTGGATTTTATTTGCATTGCGGCTTTTGGACAGAGGAGGCAGAGAACGGTATCTTAGTAATTTTGTAAACGGTGTGTTTTTACACTTTGTGGGTATCTGCATTTATGCATGGCTGCACAGACCGTTCCATTTTTACACCCATACCCGTTATCCCGGTGTGTTCCACACAGTGACTTCCTCTGCAGTCTATGACTGCTTCGTGCTGGTGCTGGCGCTGGCTGTCTTTTTGGTTAAATATGCAAGAACGAAGAAAATTTCTCTTTGCTTAAAGGAACTCTGGGTATTCGGACTTGCCGGCGGCTTTATGCTGCTGACCGCGTCCCGGACGGGACTCTATGCGGCGGCGGCATTGGCAGTGATGCTCATCGTGGTTACTTCCTTTACGGAATTTAAAGACGGCATCTTAAAGGCACTGCTTCGTACCGGGCTGTTGCTTCTGACACTGGCGGGCTTTTTTGTGGGTACCTTTACCGCCTGCCGTATTATTCCCGCGGTTTACAACAAGCCGCAGACCTTTGAAATCGAATGGTTCCAGGATTCCATCAAAGAAGGAGAGGACTGGAATTCCTTCCGCTATATTACCGTGCGGAAGTTTCTTGCAGTATTTGATGCCAAGCTGACCTATTATGATAAAGAGCATACGGCGCAGGAGGCTGCGGTCTCCGAAACACAGGAGGGCGTAACCGGATTTTCTTCCCCGGAACTGACCGAGGAAAAGGAAGGTATCGGCGGCAATGCCGATTATACCAACGGCCGTATGGATATATATAAAAAGTATCTGTCGCTTCTTGACTGGAAGGGACACAGGGACGTAGCGGTACAGGGGGATAACGGCAAGATGATTGCCCATGCCCACAATGCCTACATTCAGGTGGCATATGACTTCGGTATCGGAGCGGGTATTTATTTTCTTCTGTTCTGCGTGGTATTCGGAATCAGAAGCATTTATTATTACAGCAGACACAAAGGGGGAAAAGCCGGGATTGTGCCGGTAGCGGTTATCGGGGTATTCGGTATCTGCGGTCTGGTGGAATGGGTGATGCTCCCCTATATTCCAACAGGCTTTGCCCTGTTTTTCGTACTGGTACTGCTTATGCCTAAAATAAAGGATACGAAGGATTTATAAAATATGAAAAAAACAATCAATACAGCACTTTTATACAGAAGAATATTTTTGCTGATTTATGATATTGCGGCCGTGTTCGCTTCTTCCGTTATGGCTTTGTGGATGCGTTACGAGTTTGTATACAAGGATATTGACCCTGTTTTTTTGGATTCTGTCTATTCTTTTATGCCCATCACCATGCTGATTACCGTGGTGGTATTTGAAATACTGCGTTTGTATAACAGTCTCTGGGCATTTGCCAGTGTAAACGAGCTGCAGAATATTGTGGCGGCATGCGGTGTGACAGCGGCACTTAACGGCCTGGGGCTGATGATTGCCGGCAAACCGGTTCCCCGCAGCTATTATTTTATGTTTGTATTCCTGCAGATTGCGTTTACCTTTGCCAGCCGTTTCAGCTATCGGTTTTTACGAAGCCTGCGGCAGAAGGGCAGAAAAAAGGAAAGGCTTACCAATATCATGATTATCGGCGCCGGTGAAGCGGCAAACCTGATTATCAAGGATATTATTAACAGCAGATACACCCATATGCAGATAAAATGCCTGATTGATGATGATGTGAATAAGCATGGCAAATTCATCCAGGGCATTAAAATCATCGGCGGCAGGGACAAAATCAAGGAAGCGGTGGATACCTATGCCATTGATGAAATCTTTATTGCCATGCCTTCCGTTTCCCGTTCGGAAATCAGCAAGATTATTGATATCTGCAAGGATACGACATGTAAACTCCGTACCCTGCCCGGTATGTATCAGCTGGTGAACGGCGAGGTCAATGTAAGCAAGTTAAAGGATGTGGACGTGGAGGATCTTTTGGGAAGGGATCCCATTGTGGTGGACATCGATTCCATTTTAGGCTATGTACAGGGAAGATGCGTGCTGGTAACGGGCGGCGGCGGTTCCATCGGCAGCGAGCTTTGCAGACAGATTGCCGGACACAAGCCCTCCTGCCTGATTATTGTGGACATTTACGAAAATAATGCCTACGACATCCAGCAGGAACTGTTGCGAAACCATCCGGAATTGAACCTGGTGGTGTTAATCGGTTCCGTGCGCAACACCAAGAGAATGTATACCATTTTTGAAAAATACAGACCGGACATTGTGTACCATGCGGCAGCCCATAAGCATGTGCCGCTCATGGAAGACAGCCCCAACGAGGCGGTCAAGAACAATGTCATGGGTACGTTTAAGACCGCGCAGGCGGCAGCCTTTTTCGGCACCAAGAAATTTGTGCTGATTTCCACGGACAAAGCCGTCAATCCCACCAACATTATGGGAGCGTCCAAGCGTATCTGCGAAATGATTGTGCAGGTATTCAACCGGCATTACGATACGGAATTTGTGGCAGTGCGGTTCGGCAATGTTTTAGGCAGCAACGGCAGTGTCATTCCTCTGTTTAAGAAGCAGATTGCGGCAGGAGGTCCGGTAACGGTTACCCACCCGGACATTATCCGTTACTTTATGACCATTCCGGAAGCGGTTTCTCTGGTGCTGCAGGCGGGAGCCTATGCCAAGGGCGGCGAGATTTTCGTGCTGGACATGGGCAAACCGGTAAAGATTTTAGACCTTGCCAAGAATTTAATCCGTCTTTCCGGCTACAAAGTGGATGAAGATATTAAAATTGAGTTTACAGGGCTCCGACCCGGTGAAAAATTATACGAAGAACTGCTGATGGATGAGGAAGGCCTGCAGAATACGGACAACGAGCTGATTCATATCGGCAAGCCCATCGAGATGGACGAGTCCCTGTTTTTCAGACAGCTTCGCAATCTGGAAGTGGCATCCCGGGACGAAAGCAATGACATCAAGGGCCTGATTAAAGAAATTGTACCGACCTATAACCCGAAAGAGGAGTAATTATGGTTTATCAGAAAATCAAACGCGTGATAGATTTTATCCTGTCATTGACGGCTATTATTATTCTTTTTCCTGTGTTACTCATTTTAGTGATAGCCATTAAGGTGGAATCCCGCGGTCCCATTTTTTTCAAACAAAAGAGAGTGGGGATTTACAAAAGTCATTTTATGATTTATAAATTCCGGACCATGAGAATAGATACGCCTAAGGATGTACCGACTCATTTACTTAAAAATCCGGATCAGTATATTACCAAGGTAGGACATTTTTTAAGAAAAACCAGTCTGGACGAACTCCCCCAGCTGATTAATATTGTAAAAGGGGATATGGCAATCGTGGGACCCCGTCCGGCGCTCTGGAACCAGTATGACCTGATTGCGGAAAGAGATAAATATCATGCCAATGATATACTTCCCGGTCTTACCGGCTGGGCTCAGATTAACGGCAGGGATGAACTGGAAATACCGGTGAAGGCGAAATTAGACGGAGAATATGTGAAAAAAATGAGTTTCCTTTTTGATCTGCGCTGCCTTTTCGGCACGGTATTCAGTGTGCTTCGGAGTGACGGTGTCGTGGAGGGTGGAACAGGTACCCTTCATAAGGAAAAGAAAGAGACAGAAAAAGAATGAAAAAAGTATTGATTACCGGTGCAAACAGTTATATCGGATGTCATGTGGAAAACTGGCTGAAGAGCAGGGACGGAGAATATGAAGTGCATACGGCGGATTTGAAAAACAAAGACTGGCAGAAACAGTCTTTTGCCGGATACGATACCGTTTTTCATGTGGCGGGAATTGCCCATGTTTCGGCAGACCCCAAATTAAAGGATGTGTATTTTGCCGTCAACCGTGATCTGACAATCGCCGCGGCAAAGAAAGCCAAAGAAGACGGTGCAAAGCAGTTTATTTTTATGAGCAGTATTATTGTTTACGGCAACAGCGCCAGAGTCGGGAAAGAGAGATGGATTACTGCATCTACCAGAGAAACTCCTGCGGATTTTTACGGGCAGAGCAAGCTTGAAGCGGAACAGGGAATTTGTCCTCTTGCAGATGAAAATTTCAAAGTGGCGGTGCTGCGTCCTCCTATGATTTATGGCAGGGATTCAAAAGGAAATTACAGAAAGCTGTCGGCACTGGCAAAAAAGTGTCCGATTTTCCCCAATATCCCAAATACCCGGAGCATGCTGTTTGTGGATAATCTGTGCGAATTTGTCAGACTGCTTGTGGACAGCGGAGAGGGCGGAACTTTTTATCCGCAGAACAAAGAATATGTAACCACCACGGAAATGGTAAAGGAGATTGCCGCCTGTCACAACAAAAAGATGCATATAACAAAGGCATTTAATTTTTTGATTTATCCGGCGGGAAGATTTTTAGGAATCATAAATAAAGTTTTTGGCAGCCTTGCTTATGAAAAAGGAATGTCCGATTATCAGAACTATGCCTACTGCGTGGTTGATTTTAAGGAATCCATCAGACGTACAGAGGAATGAAATATGAATGAAAAAAAAGAGACCGTCGTACTGATCGGAAATCATCATATTGTTATTTATAATTTTCGTAAGGAATTCGTGAAACGGCTGATAGAAGCAGGTTACCGGGTGGTAGTAGTGCTTCCCTGCACGAAGGAAGCGGAGCGGATTAAAGAGCTTGGGTGTGAAGTGGTGGATGTGCCTGTGGACAGAAGAGGCATGAATCCCATAAAGGATGCCGGACAATTTTTGCGCTACAGAAAGATCTTAAAAGAATTAAAACCAAGGATAGTTTTCACGTATACCATAAAACCGAATATTTACGGAGGTTTCGCCTGCCGTCTTTTGAAAATTCCCTGTGTATGTACCGTTACCGGGCTGGGGAAAGCGATTGAAGAAGGCGGAATCATGAGGAATATTCTTCTCTTTATGTACAAGGTGGCCTTACAGAGGGCACAAAAGGTATTTTTTCAGAACGACGCTAACAGGGCCGTATTTGCAGACAAAAATATAGGAGGAAAACGATATGCTCTGGTAAAGGGTTCCGGAGTAAATTTAGAGGAATTTTCCCGGATGGAATTCCCACCAAAAACGGATTCCATACGTTTCATCTGGGTAGCCCGCATTGCCAAGATGAAGGGAATCGATATTTTCCTTGAGGCAGCGGAGAGGGTGAAAACAAAATACCCGCAGACAGAGTTCCGGGTACTGGGCTTTATTGAAGAAGACTATAAAGAAAAAATGCGGGAATACGAAAATCGGAAAATTATTGATTACCGGGGCATGCAGCAGGATGTGCGTCCGGATCTGGAAGAAAGCCAGTGCCTGATTCTTCCTTCTGAAGCGGAGGGGATGTCAAATGCCTGTCTGGAAGCTGCAGCCTGCGGCAGAGCCTTAATCACCACAGATGTGCCGGGGTGCCGGGAGTGTGTGGCGGATGGCATTACCGGATATCTGATTCAGCCGGGCAGTGTAGAGGATTTAACAGAAAAAATTGAAAAATTTATCTGTTTACCTTATAATGAGAGGAAGCATATGGGAGAAATGGGAAGAGAGAAAATGGAACAGGAGTTTTCCCGTGAAACCGTAGTTGATGCTTATATGCAGGAAATAAAATAAATTAAGATAAAGAACAGGAAGGAAACGAACATGAGCTTGTACGAAAAACTTTTAAGCGGTGAAGAAAAATTATCATTAGTAGGCCTTGGCTATGTAGGCATGCCGATTGCGGTTGCCTTTGCCAGAAAAATCCAGGTAGTGGGCTTCGACCTGAATGCAAAGAAAATCGAACTGTATAAGAGCGGTGTGGACCCGACCAACGAAGTCGGCAACGATGTCATCAAGGAAACCAAGGTGGATTTTACAGCAGATCCTTCCAAGTTAAAAGAAGCCAAATTCCATATTGTGGCAGTACCCACACCGGTAAATCCCGACCATACTCCGGACCTTACTCCGGTAGAAGGCGCCAGCCGGATTTTAGGACAGAACCTGACCAAGGGCTCCATCGTCGTATTTGAATCCACCGTATATCCCGGCGTTACCGAAGATATCTGCGTTCCTATCTTAGAGAAGGAATCCGGCTTAAAGTGCGGCGTTGACTTTAAGATTGGTTACTCTCCCGAAAGAATTAACCCGGGCGACAAGGTACACCGTCTGGAAACCATTACCAAGATTGTATCCGGTATGGATGCGGAGACTCTGGAAGAAATTGCCAACGTATATGAACTGGTTGTAGAAGCCGGTGTTTACCGTGCAGACTCCATCAAGGTTGCGGAAGCTGCCAAGGTTATTGAAAACAGCCAGAGAGATATCAATATCGCTTTCATGAACGAATTATCCATTATTTTCAATAAAATGGGCATTGATACCCAGTCCGTATTAAAGGCAGCGGGAACCAAGTGGAACTTCCTTAAATTCTATCCCGGTCTGGTAGGCGGACACTGCATCGGTGTTGACCCTTATTACCTGACCTACAAGGCAGAACAGCTCGGTTATCATTCCCAGATTATTCTTTCCGGACGCCGTATCAACGATGATATGGGCAAGTATGTGGCAGAAAGTCTGGTGAAAAACCTGATTAAGGCGGACATCCCGGTAAAGAACGCCAGAGTGGCAATCTTAGGCTTTACCTTCAAGGAAAACTGCCCGGATACCAGAAACACCAAGGTTATCGATATTTACAACGAGCTGGCAGAGTACGGCATTACTCCTCTTGTGGTAGACCCGGCTGCCGATGCAGACGAAGCAAAGCGCCTTTACGGCATTACCTTCGGAACCATGGAGGAAGTAAAGGATATGGATGCCGTGCTGATTGCCGTTTCCCATACTCAGTTCTTATCCTTAAAGAAAGAGGATATTGCAGGCTTCTACAAGCCGGAGCACAAGCAGAAGGTATTCCTGGATATCAAGGGTATTTTCGACAGAAAAGAATATGAAGCCGGCGATTTCATTTACTGGAGATTATAAAAGGAGTACAAAACCATGGGATTTCGTAATTTAAAATTTGATGAAGACAGCGTATTTTTAGTAACCGGCGGTGCGGGCTTTATCGGCTCCAATATCTGTGAAGCCGTTTTAGAGTTAGGCTATACCGTAAGATGTCTGGACAACCTTTCCACCGGTAAATATGAGAACATCGAACCTCTCACCAAGAACCCGAAATTCACCTTTATCAAGGGAGACATCCGGGATCTGGACACCTGTATGGAAGCCACAAAGGGTGTTACCTATGTGCTGAACCAGGCTGCATGGGGCAGTGTTCCCAGAAGTATTGAAATGCCTCTTTTATATGAGGAAATCAATATCCGCGGCACCTTAAACATGATGGAAGCTTCCCGTCAGAACGGGGTAAAGAAGTTCGTTTATGCTTCTTCCTCCTCTGTATACGGCGACCACCCGGTACTGCCCAAGAAGGAAGGACACGAAGGACATCTGCTTTCTCCTTATGCGCTGACCAAGCGCGTGGACGAAGAGTACGGCAGACTGTATAAAGTACTGTACGGACTGGACACCTACGGTATGCGTTATTTCAACGTATTCGGCAGACGTCAGGACCCCAACGGCATGTATGCAGCGGTAATCCCTAAGTTTATCAAGCAGCTTATGAACGGGGAAGTGCCTACCATCAACGGCGACGGCAAACAGTCCCGTGATTTTACTTACGTAGACAATGTCATCGAAGCCAACTTAAAGGCATGTCTGGCATCCTCCGATGCGGCAGGCGAAGCTTTCAATATCGGTGCCGGCGGCAGAGAATATTTAATCGACGTTTACCATGATTTGTGCAAGGCACTGGGCAAGGATGTGGAGCCGAACTTCGGTCCCAACCGTGCAGGCGATATCCGTGACTCCAATGCGGACATCACCAAGGCCCGTGAACTTCTGGGTTATGACCCGGAATACGACTTCGCGAAGGGCATTAACCTTGCCATTGACTGGTACAAAGAGAATCTATAGGAAGTAACTCTGCATTCTGCATTCTGCATACCATCCAAAGCAGACTTTTAATCACCGTCGGTACTTAGATGCCGTTCTGTGGCATCTTATGTACCGCTACGGTGATTTCTAAGCGCAAGCGCGTCTGCGTGGATGGTATCAGGAACGCAGAATGAGTATGCAGAATGCTGCGTAATAGCAAAGTGGGAGATACTATGAAGTATAAAGTAGTCGTTTTCGGAGTGAAGGATACCTCTGAAAACATCGTGAATTTCATACAGGAGCACATCTGTCCGGTAGATCTGGTGGTGACCATCAGCCCGGAGGTGACGAAGAAAAACCAGGTGTCCGGTTATAAGGGATTGTCGGGGCTTACCGAAAAATACGGCATCCCGGTGCACGAAGCGGACAGCTATTTTCTGACGGATGAAAAAACGCAGAAATTCTTCGCAGAGAACGAATTTGACATCGGCATTTCCATGGGCTGGCAGCGCCTTATTCCGAAGTCGGTGTTAGACAGATTTGCTTATGGCATTTACGGCTTTCACGGCAATGCAGGTTATCTGCCCTTCGGCAGGGGACGATCTCCGCTAAACTGGTCCATTATTTTAGGGGATACCCGGTTTAACTTAAACCTGTTTTGCTACGACGAAAAGGCGGACAGCCCTAATGTATTTGCCACGGAGATGTTTTCCATAACCCCTCAGGACGATATCCGCACGGCGCAGTACAAGAACATGATTTGCTCCAAAAATCTGATAAAGAAGCTGCTTGCGGCTTATAAAGAGGGAAATATATCCGTAAGGACGGACTCTAAGGATTTTGACTCCTGGTACAACAAGCGTACGGCGGCGGACGGAAAAATCGATTTCCACGGCAGAACCAGAGAGATTTATAACCTCATCCGCGGCGTGGCAGCGCCTTTCCCGGGAGCTTTTGCTTACGTAGGAGAAGAAAAGGTTACGGTGTGGGAAGCACAGCCCTTTGATGAAATGATAGATTTTTCCGCCTATGCGCCCGGAGAAGTTATTGATGTATTTGACGGACATCCCATTGTCCGGACGGTGGACGGTTCCCTGCTCATAAAGAAATATGAGTCGGCAAAGGAACTGCAGGCGGGAGATGTACTTGCTTAAGGCATAGGACGCAGGTTACGGAAAGGCATGGTGGTTAGAATGAAAATTGCAGTGCGTATGGATGACATCACACCCGATATGGACTGGGAAAAGTTTGAAGCTTTCAAGACCATTCTGGATAAATACAACATAAAGCCCCTTCTTGGCATTGTTCCGGACTGCAGGGATGCCCATCTGCATAAAACGGAAGATGTTCCGGACTTTTTCGACAGAATGAAAAAATTAAAAGAAGAAGGCTGTGTTCTTGCCATGCACGGATACCGTCATCTGTACGGGACAAAGCACGGCGGACTTTTTCCACTGAACCATTTTTCCGAATTTGCTGGTTTTTCCTATGAAAAACAGAACAATATGATTGCTTTGGGAAAGCAGATATTAAACGAAAACGGCATTGAAACCGACATTTTCATGGCACCGGCACATTCCTATGACGGAAAGACCTTGAAAGCCTTAAAGGAAAACGGCTTTACGAAAATCACCGATGGTTTCGGCAAGGGCCCTTATCTCTGGAGGGGCATGACTTTTTATCCGATTTCTTTTCTTATGCAGAAAAGTTTAGAGCCGTCAGAAGGAACCACGACCATGGTGGTGCATATCAATGAAACCAGTGACGAAGAAATGAAACACTACGAAGAACTGTTTGAAGAACACAAGGAACAGCTTCTTTCCTATGAAGAGTTTATGAAGGAAACGCCGGTAAAGCGGAATGTTTTCGGACATATCAAAGAATATATTATGGCATCCTTCAAGCATTATGCCGTGAAAATGAAGGGCTGAGGCAAGGTCAGGTAAGAAAACCGGGACAGGGACGGAAGCCCTGCAAAAGTGCAGGGTTGATACAGAGACGGAAGCCCTGCAAAAGTGCAGAGGCAGAACGGAAACAGACAGAAAGGCGTACTCTATGACGGAACCGATTCGGGTGCTCCACGTACTGGGAGGACTTTCTATAGGCGGTGCGGAAAGCCGCATCATGGATTTATACCGCAATATGGACAGGGAGAAAATACAGTTTGATTTTCTGATTCATACAACGGAAAAACAGCATTTTGAAGAAGAAGTCACAAAACTTGGAGGGAAGATTTACCGGGTCCCTCGTTTTAAGGTATACAACTGGTTCAGCTATGAAAAAGCGCTGAAGCAGTTTTTTTCACATCATAAGGAATTTCGTGCCGTACACGGTCATATGACCAGCACGGCTTCTATTTACCTGCCCATTGCAAAAAAGGCAGGCATACCCATTACCATTGCCCATTCCCGCAGCGCCGGTGTGGACGGCGGCATAAAGGGTGTGACAACGAAAATACTTCGCCGCTCCTTAAAACACAAAGCTGATTACTGCCTTGCCTGCTCGAAGGAAGCCGGGGAAGCGGTATTTGGGAAAAAATGGGTGGAGCAGGGAAAAGTACAGGTCATTCCCAATGCCATTGAAACGGAAAAATACGTGTATGACATTAAGGCACGGGAAGATATGCGGGAAAGCTTAGGACTTGCCGGCAGGCTCGTTATCGGGCATGTGGGAAGCTTCCGCACCCCGAAAAACCATGTTTTTCTGCTGGATGTGTTTGCGGAAATTTATAAGAGAAATCCGGCGGCACGCCTTATTCTGGTCGGGGAAGGCCCGCTGATGCCGGAAATCAAAGAAAAAGCAAAACAGCTCGGACTTTCCGAGGTGGTTCTTTTTACCGGCAATCAGTCCAAAGTAAGCGACTATTATCAGACTTTTGATATCTTGATTTTCCCGTCCCTTTACGAGGGCCTGCCCGGTACGGTGGTAGAGGCGCAGGTTTCGGGACTGAAGTGTCTGATATCCGATGCTATTACGAAGGAAGTGGACATTACGGAATTGGTACACAGAATGTCCCTTGCCGACACGGCGGAAGAATGGACCATAGCCGCCATGCAGATGCTTCCCTATGAGAGAAAATCCCATTTAGAGGAAGTGAACGCAGCGGGCTTTTCCATCAGGGAACAGGCAAAAAGATATGAAGAACTGTACGGCTGTAAATAACAGGGAAAACCGTACAGACAGGCAGATTATACGAAGATTTGTACCTTGGCCGAAACAGGCAGGTTACGAAAGGAATTAGGACAGGTATGATACAGGCAACCTACAGAAAAAAAGGAATACGCATTACCCAGGTCTGGTATCCGGACGGGGAAAACCATAAGTTTACGGGAACCGACCTTGTTTTTTACCATGCGGTGGATAAGGAAGATAACGGAAAAAACAGAATGGCAACCATGTTCCATACGCTCATGAGCGACCTTTTGCTGCCGGAGGAAGAACTGCAGAGCCGGATTAACAAGAACGTGCGCTATGAAATCCGGCGCAATAACAAGGAAGAGGTGGAGTTTCGGCATTTTACATCCAAAGAACTGCGGGAGAATAGCCGGGTACAGGAAGAATTTGCTCATATGTATGAGCTGATGTATGAGGAAAAAGGAATGAAAGCAGTTTTTAACCGTCCCCAGCTTGCTGCGTATCTGAAAGCGGATGCGTTTGCTTTGACCGGCATTTACAAGGATGGCAAGCCCGTGGTGTTCCATTCGTACATTGTGGGAGAAAATGAGGTAAGACTTCTTCACTCCGTATCCGCTTTCCGGGACGAAAACACGGATGCAAATTTTGTGGCAAGAGCCAATAAAAGACTTCACTGGGACGACATGCTTTTATGGAAAGCACAGGGAAAGGAAAAGTACGACTGGGGAGGCGTTTCCAGTCTGGAAAATCCCAACGGAATAGATGCCTTTAAATTCAAATTCGGCGGAGAGACGCTGACCTATTACAATGTATACGAGGGCATTTCCCTTATCGGAAAGCTGGCAATCGGTGTTTTGAAGAAAAGAAAGGGCAAGGCATAGAAGTGGAAAGAAATGTGATGCTTATGGTACCGCTTTTAGACCAGGGCGGGCTGGAACGAATCTGCGCCATGACGGCAAAGCTGCTTACACCCCACTGTCACCTGACACTTGTGGTATTCAGCACAAAGGGCATGATTTATGACGTGGAAGGCGTGGACATGATTGACCTGAATCTGGGAAGCGCGCCGGGAAAAGTCGGAAAAGCCGTAAATCTGTGCAAACGTATCCGTGCCATTAAAAAAATAAAAAGAGAACGGAACATAGAAATCACATACAGTTTCGGACCCACCGCCAATCTGGCGAATGTCCTTACGGGAGTAAAGGATAAAATCTGGGTGGGTATCCGCGGCTACGGTGCCCTGCAGGACAAAAACAGCATGAAGCGGCTGTGCAGGAGAGCGGATCGGGTCATCTGCTGCTCCAAGGTCATGGCGGATGATGTGAAGACACAGTTTGGGGCAAAGGACGTGGTCTGTGTATACAATCCCTGCGATGTGGAAAGTATCCGGAGGCTGGCAAAAGAGCCTCTGCCGGCGGACAGTCAGAAGTTTTTTGACGAAGGTGCACCGGTTGTGGCAGCCATGGGACGAGAGCACGATGTCAAGGGATTCTGGCACCTGCTCAAGGCATTTGCCCTGGCAAAAAAGAAAATTCCGGCGCTGAAGCTCATGATTGTGGGTGAGGGCACCTTTGCGGAGTACCGGAAGCTGGCAGAGGATTTGCAGGTGGAGCAGGACGTCTGGTTTACCGGCGTACAGAAAAATCCCTTTGCCTATTTAAAACAGGCTTCCCTTTTTGTGATGACATCCGTCAGCGAGGGCTTTCCCAATTCCCTGATAGAGGCCATGGCGGTAGGGATTCCTGCTATGTCGGTAAACTGCAAAACCGGTCCCGCGGAGATATTCTTAGACGATTACCGGAAAGGCGGGGACGGGCATACCGTTATTGAGGGCGAATACGGCGTGCTTCTGCCGGTCATTTGTCCGGAAAAAAATTTAGATGCCTCTGTCATTGAAAAAGAAGAGGAAATTATGGCGGAACAGATGGTAAAAGTGCTTACAGAACCGGAGAAGCTTGCGGAAAGAAAAGCAGCATCCTTAAAAAGAGCGGAAGATTTTTCCGTGCAGGCCTATACGGACAGCCTGCTTCGCATGATTTGACGGTAGGTAGGGATTATGCTATATTTTAATGGAATATAAGCAGAAGAAAGGGAGCAAACATGACTGACCTGGTAAGTATCTGTATTCCGGCTTATAACAACGAAAAGGATATTAAAGGAACACTGGAAAGTCTGTTAGAGCAGACTTATAAAAATATAGAGATTGTCGTGGTGGACGATGCATCCACGGATAGTACGGCGGCGATTGTGGAGAGTATAAAGGACGACAGAATACACCTTTACCGGAATGAAAAAAATCTTGGTATGGCGGGCAACTGGAACCGTTGTGTGGAACTGGCAAAAGGCGAATATATCAAGTTAATCTGTGCAGACGACAGACTGGTGCCGGAAAGCATTGAAATGGAAAGCAAAGCTATGCAGAAAGATCCGGACATAGTGATGACAATCAATGACAGCATCATGATTAACCGGGAGGGAAAAAAGCTGGGTATTTTCGGAAGGTATCCGAAAAAAGGCATACAGGACGGAAAAAAACTGGCGCGGAAGTCCATGATTTACAACAACTATTTCGGAATGCCCTGTGCGGTCATGTTCCGCAAGAGTGTTTTTGAAAAGGCGGGTGGTTTCGATCCGGCATACCGCTACATTCTGGATTTTGATCTCTGGATGTCCATGGCGCCCTTTGGCAAAGTAGACGTCTTAAAGGAGAAGCTGAATTATTTTATGCTCCGGGAAGATTCCAACACCGGAAAGGTCATGTCGAAAGAGAAAAAGGCATACTTTGAGGAGCATGTATATCTGCTCCGTAAAAATGCAGACAGGCTTTCCATCGGAAAGGTGGGACAGTTTCTGTCCAAGGCACTCAGGAAAGGCCGCTCCGCCGCCTACGGTATATGGCTGAAATGGGTGCTCAGAAAATAAAGACAGATTGGGAGATTATAATGGATAAAATAGCGGTACTGATTCCCTGTTATAATGAAGCACAGACAATTAAAAAGGTAGTGGAGGATGCGAAAGCGGCACTCCCGGAAGCAGTTGTTTATGTATATGACAACAATTCCGTGGACGGTACGGATGAAATTGCAAGGGAAGCCGGTGCTGTGGTGCGCTATGAATACCAGCAGGGAAAAGGAAATGTCATCCGAAGGATGTTTAGGGAAATCGAGGCAGAATGCTATATCATGGTGGATGGGGACGATACCTATCCTCTGAACAATGCCCGGGAAATGGTGGATGCCGTTTTAAAGAAAAATGCAGACATGGTAGTGGGGGACAGGCTTTCTTCCACTTATTTTCAGGAGAACAAAAGACCCTTTCACAATCTGGGGAACTCTCTGGTGAGAGGGGTTATCAACCGGCTTTTTGCCTGCAATATCCGGGATATTATGACCGGCTACCGGGCATTCAGCTATGAATTTGTAAAGACATTTCCGGTCTTGTCAAAGGGCTTTGAAATCGAAACGGAAATGACCATCCATGCGGTGTATAACAACATGCAGTTGGAAAATATCGTGGTGGACTACCGTGACAGACCGGAGGGAAGCGTGTCCAAATTGAGCACCTATTCCGACGGCTTTAAGGTATTGAAAACCATTGTGCAGTTATACAAAAACTACAAGCCGTTTGGCTTTTTTACCCTGCTTGCGGCAATTCTTACCGTAGTGGCGGTGGCCATGTTTATTCCGGTTTTCGTTGAGTTCTTACGCATCGGTCTGGTCAATCATTTCCCCACTCTGTTTGTATCCTGCTTTATTGAACTGGCGGCGGTACAGGCATTTTTCTCGGGCATGATTCTTTCCGATCTTGCCAAGAAAAACCGGAGGGACTTTGAGTTTCAGTTAAATCAGGTACACAGACAAAAAAAGGAAAACAGAGTATGACAAAGAAAAAGACAGTATTACCCGAGATATTGCTCCCCGCCTTCTGCCTTCTGTTTTATCTTTTTTTGTTTTTTTTAGACGGCGTGAACCTATCGGCGGATTCCCAGAGCTATATTGATTTTACTTACGGAAGAGAGCCGTTTTATCCGCTGTTTCTGGCCTTTTTCCGCCTGCTTTTCGGAGCGGGATTTTATTTCAAGGCAGTGGTTTTTGTACAGTGCCTTTTGTGGGCGGTGTCTATGTATGCACTGACAAAAACGGTATGCGAAAAAGTACAGGGCGGTGTATTTTCGGCATGTGTGCTGGTGTTCTTTCAGACGGCAGTGGTATTCTTATGCCGTGTGGTGGCTGCAAGACATGCCACTTACTGCAATGAAATCTGTTCGGAAGGGATTGCCATTCCGCTGTTTACCCTGCTTCTGACCGAATTGTCTGCTTACAGTACAGATTATAAAAACAGCAGACTTATCACAAGCATGCTTATCGGTGCGCTGCTTATCAGCACCAGAAAGCAGATGTATATTGTTGTGCTTATTATGGGCGCCCTTTATTTCTTTCTGTGGACGGCGCAGAAGATACCGGTAAAGAAAATGCTTCTGGCATGGGGCAGTGTGATTCTTGCTGTTTTTCTGGCATTTGGACTGGATGTACTGTATAATTTCAGCCTGAGGGGTACCGCCATGCGCCATACTTCGGATTCTTCCGCCATGGTTATTACGCTTTTTTACAGCTCCGGCATGGAGGACGCAGAATATCTGGAAGACGGGGGCTTAAGACAGCTCTTTACCGATATTATGACGGAGGCGGAGGAGAAGGGTTATACCTACAAAGCCGCCGAAGGCAACTGGCTGTCCCGTTACAACCATTATTCCGACCACTACGATTTACTGGCATTCGGCATTGTAAATCCTTCGTTTTATGCGTATATCGATGAGAACTTTTCTTATGAAAAAGAAGAGAGGGAACTGGCTTTTGACGATATAAACAGCGCCATGATTTCCGCCCTTATGTCCCATAGATTGTTCAAGGTACTGCAGGTAGCGGGGGACAATATGCTGGTGGGATTGTGCAATACGGTTTCTAAGGCACATCCGCTGCTTGTATGGTATAACGTTTTATTCGGTGCGGTTTATATAGGGCTTTTAGTTGTAATGGGAAAACAGAAAAAGCAGACGGCATTCTGGTTTGCATTCTTAGTGCTGCTTTCCACCCTTATCAATGTAGCGGTGGTGGGCGTGCTGATTTTTGCCCAGACCCGGTACATGATTTACAATATGCCCTTTGTGTACATTGCCATGTACCTGATGCTCAGGGAAACGTATCATATTTTGAAAAATAAACAATGAGAAAAGTAAAAAGGATATTTTATGGTTTTAGCTATGATGAGGGAATGGACATGAGTAAAAAAAGTTTTAGATATTTGGTATATGGTATCATATTGATGATATTGGAAATTATTTGGGGGATAGTGGCGCTCGGGACAGAACTGTTGAACAAATCAAGCAAAAACATAGCGTATTATGTGATTGCCATACTGATTGCATGCATCAGCTATGCTGTGTACGAGAACGTGGTTCCTGATGATTTCTACATCAAAATAAATGAAAAATGGGTTTCCTGTTTTCTGTTTCTTATGTTGGGAACGGTAACTGTCTGGATTTTTATAAAACCGTATATCTGGGGAACCGTTAACGGTTATTTTCCGCAAAACACAGTGACTCGCGTTATTCAGGCATTGCTGCTTATAATGGCTATAGCAATGGCAGTGCTTTTTTATAAGGCCGGACAGAGAGAAAACAAGAATAAAAAGTCTATTCTGATGATGGGATTATATGCTGCACTGATTGGCATTTCGGTATGGGCTTTTTACAGGGGCAATGTATTTGACGGAGACTTGTTTCACTTTGATGCGTATTATCACTCTATTTATAAAATATATCAGTTACAGCCCTATAGTGAGATAAACAGCGGTATTTATGGATTTTACGGTATGCTTTTGCTACCGTTTACCAGAGTCATGGGAGTGTCTTATGATAAGGTTATTGCCCTGCTTGCAATTTTGGACGGAGTTACATTAGCATGTTGTTTTTATGTAGTAGACAGTCTTTTTTCCCACACATGGATAAAGGTTGTGACGGCAGTCAGTCTTTCTTCTTTTGTAGTATGGGAAAGAACTGCCATATATTGCCAAATGTTTCCTCACCGTATTCTTTTTGGCGGAATTATTTTGGCTTATATCGTCTGGGGAACGAAACATAAAAAGAATAATAGCTGGTATGTGGCTATAGGAACTATATTATGCATTCTTTCCATCGTATGGAACGTGGAAACGGGAATTGCCGTAACGCTTGCATTTGTGGGAGGTTACATTGCAGCATTGTGCCGCAAATGGAAAATAATACAGAAAACATGGTGGCTGCACAGCTTGGGGGCACTTTTCATAATACCAGTGTCTTTTCTGGGAGCCTATGGAATGGTAGGAGCCTATAACCTTTTGACGGGAGGTCAATTTCTGACAATAAAGACTTTTTTGTTTCCACTTGTGGGAAGCGAACAGGACTTCATAGATTTGCTGTATGTAAATCTGCCGGTGCAGCTTAGCCCGTGGATGGGATGTCTTGCAATCATTCTTATATGTACGGCTTATGTTATGAAAAGATGTTTTTTTGAGAATACGGCAGATTCCCAGACAGAAATTTTGACGGCGGCTATTATTCTGGTTGCTATTCAGATGGTGTATTATGTCAACCGTGCTTCTCAAAATTGCCTGTACATAGTTATACCGGTTATGGGTATTTTAATGGGATGGATTGCGGAAAAAACCGGAAAATCCAAGGATAGAATTTATCGTGTATTGTTTTCGTGGATAGCAACGGTTCTGCTGATGATGGCAATTGTATTTCCAGTCAGACTTATCGCGCAGCAGAAATCATATGTATCACAGAGAAATATGGAAAAAATCGAGCAATTTGCGGAGCAGGTAAAAAAAGCAGTACCGGCAGATACCGTTGGCTTTGGTGAGGGAATAGATGAAATTTACAGTTATCTTGGCTGGAATACGGGTTATTTCGGAATGGATATGCCGGATATCCTGTACTCCAATCAGGTATGTGTAGATTATATTTTTAATCTTATAGAAGAATCGGACAGTATTTTTGTAAATGACGATTCCTTGAATACGCTTTCCTATTATTTTGGAAACAATACGTGGAAGGAAGAGTATTTTCTGAAAAATTATACATGTACGGCCGACCTTTACTACGAAGAAGGAAGCAAGTATAATTACAGATTATATATAAAGAACAAATAAGTAACCGGCAATGCAGGATAGCATCAGTGAAATTGGGGATGAGGCAGAATTATGAAATTATCAATAGTGATTCCTGTGTACTATAATGAAGAGAATCTATTTTCTCTGTATGCAGATATCAAAGAAAAAATTATAGATAAGATTAACTATGAATATGAAATTGTCATGGTAAATGACGGCTCCCGGGATCAAAGCTGGGAAATTATGCGGGAGCTTGCAGAAAAGGATTCTCATATTCATATCATCAGTTTATCCAGAAATTTTGGTTCCCATGCGGCCATATTATGCGGATTATGCAATAGCACGGGTGATTGTGCCGTTGTCAAAGCGGCAGATTTACAGGAACCTACGGAACTTATTCTTGAAATGGTTGAATCTTGGAAAAAAGGCAATAATGTGGTTCTGGCAGTCAGAGAAGGAAGGCAGGAGTCCCCAAAACAGACCTTTTTTGCCAATCTTTATTATTCACTGGTGCGAAAATGTGCATTACCCAATATGCCCAAAGGGGGATTTGACGTTTATCTGGTAGATAAAAGAGTTATCACAGTTTTGCAAAATCTTGATGAAAAAAATTCAGCACTAACCGGTCAGATATTGTGGAGCGGTTTTAAGACAGATGTCATATACTATACCCGGCTGGCGAGGACAGCCGGTAAAAGCCGTTGGACATTGAAAAAGAAAATCCGTCTGGTGATGGATACTTTATTTAGCTTTTCCTCCCTGCCCATTACGGCAGTTCTTGGAGTAGGTACTTTTTCCATAGCAGTGGCTGTTATATGGGCAATTGTGGTTCTGATTGCCAAAATTTCAGGACATATTGCGGTATCAGGATGGACCACTCTGTTTATTTTTAATCTTTTCAGTTTCGGCATTATCATGATGACTTTGGGGATTTTAGGGGAATATTTATGGAGAACGTTTGATGCGTCCCGAAAGCGTCCTGCCTACATTATTGAAGAAGATGGTATTTCCCCGGAGGAAAGAAAAGAATGATACAACTTCGAAATTTACAAAAAAAAGACGCCTCTCTGATGCTGGAATGGATGCATGATGAAGAACTGCAAAAGTGCTTTCAGAAGAAGATGGGGGAAGTGACGATGGAAGAGGCAATAGCATTTTGCACAGCGGACAATGCAGAAGAGAAAATAGAAAACGGAAAGAGTCTGCATTATGCGATAGTGAACGAACAGGATGAGTATCTGGGAACCATCAGTCTCAAAAATATAAATCTCATAAACAAAAATGCGGAATATGCCATTAGCATGCGCAGATGTGCACAAGGTACGGGGGCAGCATTTGAGGCCACCAGATTATTATTAAAAAAGGGATTTCGGGAGCTGGGGATGCACAGAATATATCTTAACGTCCTGAAAGAAAATACACGTGCAATCCGTTTTTATGAAAAAAGCGGGTTTACATATGAAGGAGAGTTCAGAGACTGCATATGTATGGAGGGTGAATACCGAACATTAAAGTGGTACAGTTTTCTGCATGAAGAATATGAAAAGTAAAACGGAGAAGTCAGAATGAAAAATTATACAGATGTACAGATGCTTGAATTTCCTCAGCATGGTGATGAAAGAGGTCATTTAGTAATTGTAGAAGGGTTAAAGGATATTCCGTTTGAAATAAAACGAATTTTTTATATATACGGAACGGAAAAAAATGTCGTCCGCGGACAGCATGCAAACCGGAAAAGTCGTTTTGTGCTGATTAACGTAAAGGGTTCCAGTAAGGTAAAAATAAAGGACGGACAGGGAAACGAAGCTGTTTTTTCCCTGAACAGACCGCATACGGGGATATATCTTCCCAATATGGTCTGGAAAGAAATGTATGATTTTAGCGAAGATTCCGTTTTGCTCTGTCTTGCAAGTGAGTATTACGATTCACAGGAATATATTCGCGATTACAAGGAGTTTATTAATCTGATAAATGATACAACGGAGAAACAACGATGAAAATAATGCCAAACAGAATGGATTTGGGTTTCTATAAATATCAGGATGAATTTGAGAAGAAAGCTTTAGAAGTTTTAAGGTCAGGCTGGTATGTACTGGGAAAAGAAGTTGACAGTTTTGAAAGAGAATTTGCAGAATATGTGGGTGCAGGTTATTGTGTAGGTCTTGCCAGTGGGTTAGATGCTTTATGGATTGCGTTTCGTGTATTGGGCATCGGAATCGGAGATGAGGTACTTGTACAAGGCAATACCTATATTGCCAGTGTAATGGGAATAACCATTAACGGAGCTACCCCTGTTTTTGTGGAGCCGGATGAGTACTACAATATAGATGCTTCCAAGCTGGAAGAAAAAATAACACCGGCAACAAAGGCAATCCTGGTGGTACATCTGTATGGACGAGATTATGGAGGTTGCAAGAAAATACGGGTTAAAGGTCGTGGAGGACTGTGCACAGTCACATGGAGCCAGCTTTAAGGGTAAGATGACAGGGACTTTCGGAGATATAGGATGCTTTTCTTTTTATCCATCAAAGAACCTTGGAGCATTCGGTGATGCAGGGGGAATTGTGACTGACGATCCCATGCTGGCAGAACAGGTAAGAGTATTTCGAAATTACGGAAGTGAAAAAAGATATTATAATCGTGTAGTGGGTACTAATTCCAGACTGGATGAAATACAGGCAGGACTCCTCAGGGTAAAATTGGCTCATATACGGGAATTGGAAGAAGAAAAAAGAAATATCTGCGAACGATACCTGCAGAACTTAAAGAATTCTAAGATAGTGCTACCAAAAATCAGGGAAGGGGCTACACATATCTGGCATCAGTTTGTAATCAGGTGTGAGGAGAGGGAAAAACTAATTGAATACCTTAATAATAAAGAAATAGGCACCATAATTCATTATCCTATACCACCGCATTTGTCGGAGGCCTACCGGTATTTAAATATTAAAAAGGGTTCTCTGCCAATTACCGAAAAATATGCGGAAACAGTGCTTTCGCTTCCATTGTACAACGGTATGACGGAAGAAGAGCAGGAGTATGTAATTGAAAGCATCAATGCTTTTTCATGAGCCGGGGGATAACTAAAAGGAGAGCACATGCGTAAAATAGTATTTCATTTAAATTGCCTGGAACAGGGCGGAGCGGAGCGGGTGGTCACCACGCTGGCAAACCGTCTGGTACAGGAAGGGTATGATGTTTATATCGCCACGGAATGGACGGCGGAAAACGAATTTGCCATAGACGAAAGAATTCACAGGGTGCATGTGGGACTGACGGAAAAACAGGAAAGGGCTTCCACAAAGCAGCAGTTTTTTATGCGGATTTCCAATCTGAAAAAGTTTTTGAAAAAGGAAAAGCCGGATATCCTGATTGCCTTTGCCCAGAAAGCCAACTACCGGGCGCTGATGGCGACCTACTTTATGCGGCTACCGGTGATTGTTTCCGTACGGACCAACCCCTATCTGCACTATGTAGGAAAGCGGGATAAAATTTTAATTCCTCTTTTGTATCCCACGGCAGCAGGCAATGTGTTCCAGACGGTGGGAGCGAAGGAATTCTTTACAAAAAAGATACAAAAAAAATCTAAAATCATCCTGAATCCCATCAATGACAAGTATATCGGGGTACCGGAACCGGCAGAAAGACGGAAAACGGTGGTGCAGTCCGGCAGACTGGTGGACTTTAAGAACCAGCTTCTTCTGATTGATGCCTTTGTGAAGGTGCATGAAAAGCATCCCGATTATACGCTGGAAATTTACGGCGGGGATTCCCATGACGGTACGAAGGAGCTTCTGGAAAAGAGCATTGCAAAAAATCATGCAGAAGAGTATGTGCATCTGATGGGAGCCAGCGATGAGCTGGAAAAGAAATTAAACGATGCGGCGTTGTTTGCTTTTTCTTCCGACTGGGAGGGGCTTCCTAATGCGCTGATGGAAGCCATGGCGCTGGGACTTCCCATTGTGGCAACGGACTGCCCCTGCGGCGGACCTGCGACACTTATTGAAAATGAGAAAAACGGACTGCTGGTGCCTATTAAGGATGCGGATGCCCTGGCTACAGGCATGAACCGGCTGATTGAGGACAGGGATTTCGCGGAAAAACTTGGCAGGGAAGCCCGTAAAATCAAGGACATTGCCAACACGGAAGCCGTGGTGCGGCAATGGAGGGACTATATCGAAGAACTGTGTAAAAAATAAGGGAGAGTTTAAGCAGGAGAAAACTTAAGTATGAAAAATAAGCTGAAATATATGGTTTTAATCGGAATTATTGCTATTATTACAGTGCCGGTGCTATTGATGGCATTCTACGCAGTACCGTATAATGATGATTTTTCCACAATTGGCGATGTGCTCCGGGAAATGGAGAAATCGGGAAAAGGTATTACAGCCAGTGCCCTGTTACTGACATTGGGGCGTTTTAAGACATGGGGTGGCTTTTATACAGGCTCTTTTCTCAACTATGCCATAAATCCGTACATGCGGTGGGGAATGCCGGGACATCAGATTACGATTTTCCTGACGACTCTCTTTTTTATAGTGACACTTCTTGTTTTTGTTCGTGTGATGATGAAAGAGATATTTGGAGTTGAGTCCCGGATAAAGGGTCTTGTTCTGGGAACCGCTATGCTGGTATGCTTTTTTGACTTATATTATTATACGGAAACAATGTACTGGTACTGTACAGCTGTATCCTATGTGCTTATTCTGGCATTTATGTTCTGGGGAATTATATGGGATGCCCGTTATATTAACACCGGTAAAAAAAGATATGCGGTTCTGACCGTGCTGACCGGTTTCCTGACAAGCGGCGGAGCACTGAATCTGGTTGCCTTAAATTGTGAAATGGCACTTTTGCTTATAGGATATGAATGGATTGAAAAAAAAGGAAAAAGGGCGTGGCTGTATTTTGCGGGTTCTCTTGCCGGAGGGCTTCTAAATGCCTGTGCACCGGGAAATTTTGTGCGAAATAACGGCACAGCCGGTACAGCCCAGATCTTACAGGCAATTGCATTATCGGCAGAGCATGTTGTGCACAGGGGCTATTATCTGCTGAAATACACGCCGTTTCTGGCAGTTATAGCGGTGGTTTTCCTGTATATGTTAAAGTATGTGAAGCTGGAGAACAGGAGTATACGGTTGTATCATCTGGGTCTACTGGCAGTTCTGATTGTTGCGGGTGGTACGGCTGTAGCTTTTCCCGTTATGCTGGGACATGGTGAGAACTACTATCCGGACAGATGCCTTTTCATTGATGACTGTCTGATATATATAGGAACATTTCTGTTTCTGCTTCTTTTTGCCCAGTGGTGCAGGAATGTGGGAAGAAATAAAAGAACCGTTCTGTGCGGATTTATTACGGCAGGAATGCTTGTGTGGGGGGGAGTCTTTTGGGGAAGCATAGCGGCAGGCACGGAAAACATGCTGACTGTGAAATGTATAAAAGAAATAGCGGACGGTACCGCACAGAAGTATTTTTCCTACTGGGATTCGGTTCTGCATGAGATTAAAACTGCAGAGGATACGCATGTGGTGGTTGTACGAAAAGAGGAGGAACATGAAAGCAGCATCCTGCAGGGAATTTCATTAACTCCGGATACCGGCGACTGGGTAAATAAAGCCGTGGCTGCCTGCTATGACAAAGAAGATGTACAGTATATTATTGAATAAAGGGAGGACTTATGTTTTCATACGAAGATTACCGGAAAATAATTGAGATTATCAAATCCACGGGTCTGCAGGCAGGCTATAAGGAAGCCATTAACAAGGACAAATTTATCCTGATGCGGCATGATGTGGAGTACAGTGTGGAGAGAGCGTACCATTTATCCAAAGTAGAGGAGAGCATGGACTTTACCTCCACCTATTTCTTCCAGTGGACAAACAACTCCTACAATATTTTGTCCAAGCGCAATATGGACATGGTAAAGGACATGCATGAAAGAGGACATGTCATCGGTCTGCACTATGCCTTAAACGGCATGACGGATATGGAGCTGGTGAGAAAGCAGATTGTGAAGGAAATGAGCATGTTAAGCGAAATGTTCGGTTTCAAGGTGGATATTTTCTCCGTACACAGGCCTTCCAAGGACATCCTCAGGGAGAACATCAAGCTTCCCGGTATCTTAAATGCGTACCAGGATGATTTCTTTACGTTTGCGGAAAATGTAACCGAGGATACTCCCGTAGCGGTGAAATACATGTCGGATGCCAACCACATCTGGCGCTACGGCTATCCGGATGAAAAGAACATTCTGTCCCACGACAAGGTACAGATTTTAACACATCCTTTTGCCTGGACGAAAAACGGCTATGACAATTTCAACAATTATAAGACACTGGTTACGGAAAAGGAAAAGGAACTGATTGAAAGCATTGATGCGGAATGCAAGGATTTCGTAGAGTATAAGGACTACTTTATGGAAAAGGCAGTATTGTAAAAATAAGCAAGACGGTAAGAATAAGTAAAGGCAGAAGTGACAATGAAACAGACGGCAATGAAAACAGGAATGGAAATCATTATAGGATTGGGAATCGGCATACTGTCGGGTATGCTGGCACACAGTCTCATGATCGGGCTGGCAGGGGCTGTACTCAGTATACTGCTGCTGTTTGTTAAGGTTCCCCGTTTTCTGCAAAACGGAAAATATACATGGCTGCTCCTCGTGGTGGGAAGCCCCTTTTTCTATTTTTGTGTAACGGAGATCCTGAACTACCACTATCCGTGGAACACCATGCCGGTACCGTTTGTATTCAACATACTGTTTTACGCAAGCTTTATTGCCGTCTTGTACTGTCTGTGCGGCAGACTGTTTGCGGGACTGTACGGAGCCTCCGTATTTTCGTTTATTCTGGCGGTGGTGAATTACTTTGTCCGCACTTACAAGGACGCGCCGTTTACCGTGTATGATGTACTGTCGGTCCGGACACTGTTCAATGTGCTGGACGGCGGCATGGAGCTTCGCACCGACTGGGTAGTGGCGGCAGGTGTGCTTACCTATGCCCTGTACTGGATTATCCTGTGGCGCTTACGCAACATACCGCAGAAACCCGGCAAACGGGCAGGGCTTGTAATCCGTGCGGCAGCGGCGGTGTTTGTTGTGATACTGTATACGGCGGTATTCGGGTTCGGCGTTCTGCAGAAGCTCGGAGTGGATACCACCATTTACCATGCGGCGGAAAAAAACGGTTTTATTGTGCAGTTTATAGAGGGCTACCGGAGCAGTAAGATTGCACCGCCGGACGGTTACAGCGAGGAGGAAGTGAAGAGCCTTACGGAAAGCTACCGTGCGCAGGAGGAAAGCTCGGAGGAATATCCCAACATCATTGTTATTATGAACGAATCTTTCTCAGACCTGCGGTACTACGGTGAGATGGATACCGACATGGAGGTCATGCCGTTCATCGACAGCCTCACCGAAAATACCGTCAAAGGGTTTGCCTTAAGTTCCGTGTTCGGCGGCAATACCGCCAACTCCGAGTGGGAATTTTTGACCGGCAATACCATGGCGTTTATGCCCGTGGGAACCGTGCCTTACCAGATGTATCTGAATACGGACGAAGCCTCCCTGACCAGACTGCTCAGGAGCTACGGCTATGAAACGGCTGCTTTTCATCCTTATGAAAGTTCCGGCTGGCTCAGAAAACAGGCATGGCTGCATTTAGGATTTGAAGAATGCTATTTTATAGAGGATTTTGACACTTCCCATCCGGAGGATATTGTAAATCTGAAATTAAAGGACAAAGCCAATTACCAGAGAATGCTTCAGTATGTGGATGAGAAGAGGACCGACAAGCCTCTGTTTTTGTTTAACGTAACCATTCAGAACCACACGGGCGGCTATCATGAGGCGGAGTCGGAGCTTGGCTACAAGGTGCATCTTTTGGGCGATGCGGAAGGCAAGTACAATTATGTGGAAGGGTATCTGACCATGATGCATGAGAGTGACGCAGCCTTACAGTATCTGATAGAGGAGCTGGAAAAACGGGATGAAAAATGGGTGGTTATGATGTTCGGCGACCACCAGGTGGATTTCGGTCACGGAAATGAATACCTGGAAACCATTTCCGGTAAATCCATGGACGGCCGTACGGAAGCGGAAAGGGAAGATTTATACACTATTCCCTATCTCATCTGGGCAAACTACGACATTGATACGGACGCCGTGGACACCGCGGAGCGGACGAGCATCAACTATCTGTCCACAAGGCTTTTACAGACCCTGCATATTCCCGGTTCGGGTTATCAGGCGTTTTTGGACAGTCTGTCCGAGGAATATCCCGCCATCAATGCCAAGGGGGCATTCCTTAAAAACGGTGAGTTCATTCCCCTGTCGGAGTTAAACGGCATAAAAGAAGGTGGGCTGCAGAATTACCGGATCTTGCAGTATGAAAATATATTTGGTGGAAATGCACATGAAGAATTCTATGAAGAATAAAAAGACAACTTTAAAAAGGATAATCAAGATTGGACTTATCATCTGCGGTATTCTTATTTTTATGGCGCTTATATTTTTTAAGATAGAGGAAATTTCCGATGTGATTATCAGGTTCAAGGCCAAGCTGTTTGCCACCAATTGGAAAAATACACAGGTGGATTTTTCCCGGTATGAGCCCATGCAGGATGACCCGGATGCCTGGTACAGCACATCGGAATTAGTGCTTCATGCCTGCGGCGGTATTGAAGGAAAAACCTACACAAACAGTAAGAGCGCCCTGGAAGAAAACCTGCAGAAGGGACACCGTGTGGTGGAAATCGATTTAGCCGTTACTTCCGACGGAGAAGTGGTGGGAAAACACAACTGGGCGGGGCAGGCGCCTACCTATGAGGAATTTATGAGCACTCCCATCGAATACCTGTATGAGCCGTTGGATGCTTCCCAGATACTGGATTATATGACGCAGTACCCGGACCTGTATATTGTCACGGACATCAAGGGTGACAGAGAATACATCGGAAGTGTATTTGAGAAAATCGTGGAGCTTGCCGGAAAGAAAGACTGCACGGATGTGCTTGACCGGTTTGTGGTGCAGATATACTATAAAAAAGACTACGACTATATCAAAAATATCTATCCTTTCACCAACTGGATTTACACGCTGTACGAAAGTGCGGACAGGGATCTGAATGCCATTGCGGAATTCTGCCTGACCCACGATATTCCGGTGGTGACCATGCCAAACGGCTGGGTGCAGGATGCGGAATACATTTCGGTATTTAATGAAATGAACATTAAGGTATATGTAAATACGCTCAACAGCCTGGACCTTATGAAGACCTATCGGGACAGGGGAGTATACGGATTTTATACGGACTACATTAAGCCGCAGGATTTATCTGTGGTTGGCTTACAGTAAAACAGGGTACTAAGACGGAAAGGTTTGGTGATGTTTATGTGCGGCATATGCGGATTTTTCAGCAAAAAAACCATTACAACCGAACAGCTTAAGGCAATGAACGATACTATGTATCACAGAGGTCCCAATGACAGCGGAGAAGAGATTTACCCGGCGAAGGACGGCTACACCGTAGGACTTGCCCAGAGAAGATTGTCCATTCTGGACTTATCGGCGCTGGGACACCAGCCCATGCACTCTCCCGACAAGAGGGTGTCCGTGGTGTTTAACGGCGAAATCTATAACTTTCAGGAAATCCGGGAAGAAATAAAGGAATATGAGTTTCGTTCCAACTGCGATACGGAGGTTATTATTGCCGCCTACTTAAAATGGGGCATTTCCTACGTGGAAAAATTCAACGGCATGTTTGCCATTGCCCTTTACGACAGGGAGGACGACTCCTTCTACTTAGTAAGGGACAGAATCGGCAAAAAGCCGCTGTATTACTGGCTGACCGGGGAGGGCATTGTATTCGGCTCTGAATTAAAGCCCATTATGAAGTGCCCGGGATTTGAAAAACACATCCGTACTGAGGTGATTTCCCGCTACCTGTATCATCAATACATCAATGCGCCGGACACCATCTTTGAGGATGTATACAAATTAGAGCCGGGAGCGGTTCTGCAGTTTCAGGCGGGCAGAAAGTCCACCTGGAAATACTGGGATGTTAAGACGGTTTATCAGGAAAAGAAGGCGCAGCCGGTAACCGATTACGCGGAAGCCAAGGAAGAGTTAAAGAATCTGTTAAAGCGTTCCGTTTCCCTGCGAATGATTGCAGATGTACCTCTGGGTACTTTTTTAAGCGGCGGCTACGATTCCTCTTTAGTAACGGCGGTTGCACAGGATTTGAAGAGTGAGCCGGTGAAGACCTTTTCTATCGGCTTTAACGAGGAAAAATATAACGAAGCGAAGTTTGCCAAGGAAGTGGCAAAGCACTTAGGCACCAATCATACGGAAGTTTATATCAGCGAAAAGGAAATGTTTGATCTGGTGGCAAGCATTCCGAAGTACTATGATGAGCCCTTTGCGGACAGCTCCCAGATACCGTCCATGCTGGTAGCAGAGCTGGCCAGAAAGGACGTAACGGTGGTACTTTCCGGAGACGGTGGCGATGAATTTTTCTGCGGCTACAATGCTTATGATAAAGTGGGACAGGCACAGAAGTTAGATGTACTGGGCGGCATGACATACGGTTTCTGCAATCTGCCGGGCATCCGGAACACGGGACTTTTGGATAAGCTTCCCTTTAAGGTGCGTATTATTGCCAAGAACCGGGACAAGGAAACCAAGACCCAGTTCGGAACGGATAATTACCTGACTACAGCTACCAATATGGTAAAGGGGGACAACATTTCCATTCTGTACCCTATTGAGCAGGCATATGGGGAGAAGAACTGGCAGGAGCGGAGAATGCTTTTGGACATGGATACCTATCTGCCGGGAGATATTCTCTGCAAGGTGGACAGGGCAACCATGAAGTATTCCCTGGAAGCCAGATGCCCCATTATGGATAAGGATGTGATGGAGTATTCTTACAGACTGCCCCATTCCTTCAAGTACGGCAACCATATAAAGAAGAGAATTTTAAAAGACATTGCCTATGATTATATCCCGAGGGAACTGCTGGACAGACCGAAAGTAGGCTTCGGCGTACCTTTAGACAAATGGCTCAGAGGCCCCTTAAAGGAGCAGCTTCTTTCCCTGGCAGATACGGATTTCCTGAACAGACAGGATATTTTTGATACCGCATTTTTACAGAAGATGTTACACACCTATATGGAACACGGGGACGGCGGCCCGGCAACCGGTGCCAACTACTCCAAGCTCATGTGGTCCTATTTCGTGTTCCAGCAGTGGTATCAGTATTACATGGAGTAAACGAACATGGCGGAAAAGAAAACCATTGCTTTTTACTGCAGCTCCCTGACCAAGGGCGGGGCGGAGAGAGTATTTGCCAATCTGGCGGAATATTTTACGGAAAAAGGATACACCGTTTATATGGTGACCCAGTATCAGCAGGAGGATGAGTACTGCTTAAAGCCGGGAATTCCCCGTATCCTGTCCGATATTACGCCCGGGGAAGAAAAGAACGGAAGAATCGGCAATTTCTTTGCCAGGTTTTTCAAGCTGCGGAATATTTTTAAGAAAATAAAGCCGGATATTGTATTTTCCTGCAACGGAAAAAACAATTTTATGGCAGAGTGCGCCGGCATGGGACTGCACTGCAAAACCGTGGTTTCCGTGGTGGCGGACCCGAAAATGGAGTATCCCACCGGGCTGATGCGCCTGCTGGCAAAAGTGCTGTTCCGGTTTGCGGACGGGATTGTGTTCCAGACAAAGGAAGCCATGGACTTTTTCCCGAAGGCTGTCCGAAAAAAAGGCGTAATCCTGCCAAACTCCTTAAACCCCCAGTTTATCCGGGAGCGGTTTGAAGGGGAAAGGGAGAAAAAAATCGTGGCGGTGGGAAGACTGGATGACAACAAAAACCACGCCATGCTGCTTGAAGCTTTCGCTGAAATAAAGGAAGACTTCCCGGACTACCGGGTGGTGATTTACGGCGAGGGCGAGGACCGGTCCAAATTAGAGAAGCTTGTTGCAAAGCGGAAGCTGGACGGAAGGGTGAGCCTGCCCGGCAGAACGGATAAAATAGAAGAGAAAATTTACAAAAGCAGTCTGTTTGTCATGACCTCCGATACGGAGGGAATGCCCAATGCCCTCATAGAGGCGATGTCCTTAGGACTGTGCGTGATTTCCACGGATTGTCCCTGCGGCGGTCCGAGGGAGTTAATTACACCGGGGAAAAACGGCTATCTCGTGCCCGTGAGGGATACGGAGGCACTAAAGGAGCAACTGGTTTACTGTCTGTCCCATCCGGAGGAAACAGAAGAAGTGGGAAGAGAGGCGGCCCGTATTCAGGAGAGTATGGCGCCGGACAGTGTAAACCGTAAATGGGAAGAGTATTTCGGAAAGGTAATGGGATAATGCGGATTTCGATTATTGTGGCAGTTTATAACATAGAAGCATATATCGCACACTGCATAGAGTCCTTATGCAGCCAGACCTACCGGAATCTGGAAATTATTCTTGTGGTGGACGGCTCCACCGATTCCTCCGGTAAAATCTGCGAAGAATATGCTAAGAAGGATGACCGCATACAGGTTGTCTACCGGGAAAACGGAGGCTTAAGCGCCGCCAGAAATACAGGTATCGAAAAAGCCACCGGAGAGTACATCACCTTTGTGGACGGGGATGACTGGGTGGAAGAAACCATGTATGAAACCATGGCGGAGCTTGCCGGTAAATACAACGCAGACCTGGTGGCATGCCGCTATAAATGCATTTACAGGGACAGTGTAAAGGACGGCTCCACCGGTAAGGTGACAGTGTATACCAGGCCCTATGAGATGCTTTTGCAGTATTTAAAAGAGGATGAAGCATATTTAATCCAGCATGCGGCATGGAACAAGCTTTACAAAAGGGAGCTTCTGGGAGAGGAACGGTTTCCGGAAGGAGAATGGTATGAGGACGTGGTATTTTCCGCCCGCATATTAAGCAGGGTGCATACCGGTGTTTATGTGGACACGGCATTTTACAACTATGTCTGTGAAAGAGAAGGCAGTATCATGAATGCCGGCCTGACGGAGCGCGTATTTACGGACCGTATTCCCGCGTACTTAAAAAAAGAAGCATTTTTGGAGACGTTGCCTGACAAAGAGGCGGTTTCCCTGCATCGTTATTATTTTTATAAAAGACTGCTTATTTTTTACGAAGAACTGTGGAAAAAGGAAAATAAGCCCTTAAAAAAGCATCAGAAAGAATTAAAACAACTACTCCGGGAGAGAAAAAATACTTTTCCGGATGTTTTTGGTGTTTCCATAGCAAAAAAATCTGATATTTTGAAACTGAAAATCTTCTCAGCCTCTCCGTTTTTGTTCCATGCGGTCATGTGGGTGAATGAGAAGTGGATTTTACCCCGGAAACTCGGGACAGGAGGAAAAAAATGATTATGCTGCAGATGACCGGCGGTATGGGAAACCAGATGTTTACCTATGCCTTGTACCGGTCCTTACGACAAAAGGGAAAAGAGGTCTGCATTGAGGATTTTACCCATTATGATACGCCGGAAAAGAACTGCTTACAGACCGTGTTTCATCTGGATTACCGGAAAGCGGATAGGGAAGTATACCAGAGACTTACGGATTCCGAACCGGATTTTTTACACAAGGTGAAGCGAAAGCTTACCGGCAGAAAAGAAAAAATCTATCAGGAAAAGGACGCCATTATTTTTGAACCGGAAGTTTTTCAGACGGATGATGTCTATATGATCGGGTATTTCCAAAGCGGGCGTTATTTTGAAAAAGCCGTTTTTGATTTAAGAAAGGATTTTACTTTTGCCTGGAATACGTTTCCGGAAAAGGCGAAGAAGCTCCGGGAGCAGATGCAGGCGGAATCTTCCGTGAGTCTGCATATCCGCAGAGGAGATTACATGAACGGCAAGTTCGCAAGTATATATGGAAACATCTGTACGGATGCTTACTATGAAGCAGCACGCCGGTACATGAAAGAACATTTCGGAGACTGCCGTTTTTACCTGTTTACGGACGATGCCGAATGGGGAAGGCAGCAGGAAAGTGAAGATACGGTGTATGTGGATGCATCGGAAGGTGCGGGCGCCTATGTGGATATGGCGCTTATGAGCTGCTGCAGGCACCATATCATTGCCAACAGCAGTTTCAGCTGGTGGGGGGCATGGCTGGATGAAAATCCGGACAAAACCGTGATTGCCCCGGCAAAGTGGCTGAACATATCGGAAGGAAAAGATATTTACGCAGGACTCTGTAACTGCCTTATCGATGCCAATGGCAGTGTGCAGGGCGAATAAGCCGAAAAGGAGACCCACATGCGGGTAGCGATACTTTATATCTGTACCGGTAAATATACCGTTTTTTTCAAGGAGTTTTACGAATCCTTTGAAAAAAATTTTCTGCCGGACATTGAAAAAACATATTTTGTATATACGGACAGGAAAAAACTGCCTTACAGCGATAAGAAAAATGTGTGCCTTATCCCACAGAAGAATTTAGGCTGGCCGGACAACACCCTGATGCGGTTTGCCCTGTTTTCCAGAGAAGAGGAACGGTTTAAGGATTATGATTATACTTTCTTTATCAACGCCAATTTCCTTTGTGTGAAGACCGTAACGGCGGAGGAGTTTCTGCCGGTAAAGGAAAATCTTTTAGTGGCGGAGCATGCCAGCGCCCATGGAAAGAATCCTAAGGATATGACCTATGACAGGAATCCGAAGTGCCGGGCGTTTGTGGACTGGGACGAGGGCAGCGTCTATGTGATGGGCGGCTTAAACGGCGGAAAAACGGGCGCTTATCTGGACATGATTCACACCCTGCGGGACAGAGTGGACGCGGACAAAAAGGATGGTATCATTGCCCTGTGGCATGATGAATCCCAGTTAAACCGTTACATTATCGGCAGGGATGACGTAAAAATCCTGCCCCCCTGTTACGGATATCCGGAAGGCTGGGATTTGCCTTACGAGCCGGTTATGTTAATCCGGGACAAGAGTAAATATTTTGATGTGGAAGCCGTAAAGGCAGGCAGTTTTTTCGGAAGAGTGAAGTTGTATCTGGGCCGCCTGAAAAGTAAAATCGCCATCCGGAAGCGACTGAAGGCGATTGCCGGGATTTTTAAGAGAAAGGGATAAAACATGCCGTTAATCAGTGTGATTGTACCTGTGTACAATGCGGAAAAAACCATAAAAAGATGCGTGGACAGCATAAGACGGCAGACCTTTTCCGATGTGGAAATTCTCCTTATCGAAGACGGGGCAAAGGATGCTTCCGGGGCTCTGTGCGACAGCTTTGCCGGAGAGGATGCCCGGATACGGGTGCTTCACAAAAAAAACGCCGGGGTATCCGCTGCCCGGAATTCGGGAATGGACATGGCGCAGGGCATTTACCTTCAGTTTGTGGATAGTGACGATTACCTGCCGGAGGATTACCTGGAAAGGCTGATGCAGACTCAGAAAAAGTACGGGGAGGATGCCTTTGTGTGGAGCGGCTTCGGCGTGGTGGACGGGACGGATGAAACCATGACGGAAATTATCCGTTACAACGAAGCGGAAACGGCGGAATGCAGCCGGAAGGATTTGTTCCGTTTTTCCGGCAGGTATCTCTTAAACAGTCCCTGGAACAAGCTGTTTCACAGGGATATTATAAAAAGAAATCACCTGCGCATGGAAGAGGGCTTAAACATTGCCGAGGATTTACAGTTCAATATGCAGTATCTGGATGCCTGCGGGGATGTTCCTGTTGTCATCTGCAATACGGTGCAGTACCGCTATGTGAGAACCGGACAGGAATCCCTGGACAACTGTTACCGGGCGGGCTACTACGATATTCATAAACGTATTCTGACAGAGCAGTACCGCTATGCGGAAAAATGGAGAGTGCCCGGAGAGGATTACGACCTTTTTTATAAACGGTACTGGGAGTACATGCAGTCAGCCCTTGCCAACCTGAAGATTGCGGGAGACAGGCTCTCCCATGCGGAAATACAGAAGGAAAAAAAGAAGATTTTGTGCGATATCTTCTTTCAGGAAAGCCTGAAACGGAAAAAGGGAAGCATGGGCAGAGCTGGCTACTACGCCATGCGAAGCAGATTTGTGTGGCTGTATGACCTTTACGAGCGCAGAAGCGAAGGCTGAAGGTTTGACTATTCCTATGGCAGTATGTTATATTGAAAGTTAGCAAATTAGTGGATGAGGAGTCTTATGCAGGATAAAACACTGATACTGGGAGCGGCGGGATTTATCGGTACTAACCTGACCCTGCGGCTTATCGGACAGAATAAAAACCTCATATTGTATGACAGACCGGAAGCGGTCTACTGCCCGGAAATACAGGGCGCAAAGCAGGTGCAGATAAGACAGGGGTCCTTTACGCAGATGCAGAAAGAGGACTGGAAAAAGGTTCTGCCGGATTTTGCGGAAGTGGAATGTGTATACCATTTAATCAGCACCACCTGTCCCACCAATTCCAACCGGGATATTGCCGGGGAGCTTGCGGACAACGTAATCGGTACGACGCATTTCCTGGATGCCTGTGTGGAAGCGGGAGTGAAAAAGGTAGTATTTTTATCCTCCGGCGGTACGGTATACGGAAAAGAGCATACCGGACTCTGTAAAGAAGAGGAAGAAGCGTTTCCCATCACGGTGTACGGCATGCAGAAACTGAGCATCGAAAAGCTTCTGTATCTGTATTACCAGCTTTACAATTTGGATTACCGGATTGTCAGATTGTCCAATCCTTACGGACCATATCAGAAACCCAACGGTGTACAGGGAGCGGTGACGACCTTCACCTACCGCATTCTGCGGGATGAGCCGATTACGGTTTACGGGGACGGCAGTGTGGTCAGGGACTATATTTACATTGCCGATGCCATAGAGGGCATTCTTACCATTGCGGAAGAAAAAGGCAGGTATAAGCTCTACAATCTGGGAAGCGGACAGGGCGTCAGCATCCGGGAGCTGATAGATACCATCGCGGAGGTGCTTCACAAAACACCCTGTATCCGTTATGAGGCGGGAAGAAAAGTGGACGTGCCCGTCAATGTACTGGACATTGTCCGTTATGAGCAGGATTTCGGACACAGAAACAACATTCCCTTAAGGGAAGGAATTCAGAAATTAGCGGCTTTTTTTGAGCAGAATTAAAGGAGACGGCATTGAACAGTATTACCAGACTGGGCAGTATCTTTTATTATAAAATAGCATATCCCCTTTATGAAAATTCTTTTGGTCTGTTAAAACAGAAGAAAAAGGTAAAAATAAAATATCAGATACAGAGAAACAAACAGAATGTGGTGATTTTCGGTGTTCCCAATCACGGAAACTTAGGAGACTATGCCATTTTTACGGCAGAAAGGGAGCTTCTTCGCAACTATTTCCCCGATGCCAATATATTCGGTGTCAACATGGTGGATTTCTTTCATGAAATCCGCGCCCTGAAAGGACTGCTTACCGGAAAGGACCTTCTTATCCTTACCGGCGGAGGAAATCTTGGTAACCAGTATCCGGACGATGAAAGGATACGGCGCAAAACTATAGAGACTTTTCCGAAGAACAAAATCGTTCTCTTTCCCCAGACTTTCTTTTTTACACAGGATGAGGATGGGAAAAAAGAGGAAAAAATCACAGCAAATATTTACAACCGGCATAAACATCTTTTCCTGATGGCAAGGGACAGTCTTTCCTATGAAAAGATGAAAAAGACTTTTTCGGTTCCGGTAAAACTGATGCCGGATGTGGTGCTTACCTGCCGCTTTAAGGAAAAGGAAAATCGGGAAGGGGCGCTCTTACTTCTCCGCCGGGATGTGGAAAAGAAGCTGACGGACAAAGAGGAAACTGCATTAGAGAAGGACTTACAGAAAAAATTCCGGACAGTGACCAGAACGGATACGGAAATTTCCTATTGGGATTATATTAAAAATCCCGAAGCAAGGCTTAAGGAAAAGATAGAAGAAGTGCAGAGAGCAGAACTTGTGGTAACGGACCGACTCCACGGCATGGTATTTGCGGCAGCAGCGGCAACTCCCTGTGTTGTGTTCGGAAATTACAACCACAAGGTAAAGGAAACCTACAAATGGGTGAGCCATCTGCCCTATGTGGCTTTTGCGGAAGACGAAAGCGAACTGGCTGCTGCCGTGCAGAAGGTGCTCGGTGTGCGGCACCCCGTGTATGACAACACGGAAATCATGCGTTTATATGACGAAACCATTCGGGAGATTTTATATGGATAAATTAAAAAGATATGTAGAATGTTATGTTCCCATTACCACTTGCAACTTGCGGTGTCATTACTGCTACATTACCATGAAGGACAGATGGAAGGACGAAATCAGACCCATCGGTCATTCCCCGGAAGAAATTGCCAGGGCATTGTCGAAAAAAAGACTGGGGGGCACCTGCCTTATCAATCTTTGCGGCGGCGGGGAGACTCTGCTCTGCCCGGATTTACCCAAGGTGGCAAAGGCACTCTTAGAAGAGGGACACTATGTTTTTATCGTAACAAACGGAACCATTACTAAGGCATTTAAGGAAATCGAGGAATTCCCGGAAGAATTAAGAAAACGGCTTTCCTTTAAGTTTTCCTATCATTATTTAGAGCAGCACAGATTGAAAATCACAGAACTGTTTTTTGACAACATCAACCGGATGCGTAAGGCGGGCTGTTCTTTCACCTTAGAGGTAACACCCAATGACGAACTGATTCCGCATATTGACGAACTGCGCGCGGAGGCAAAGAAGTATGTGGGAGCCGATTGCCATGTGACGATTGCCAGAGACGATGCCAAGCCGGATATTCCCATTTATTCCGCCTTACCGGAAGAGGAATTTTACAAGACCTGGGAGCAGTTTGACTCCAATCTGTTTACATTTAAGAAGACTATTTTCGGTGAGCACCAGAACCGGTTCTGCTATGCCGGAGACTGGAGCGTTTATGTCAATCTCGGCACCGGAAATATGACGAGGTGCTATGCGGGCAGCAAAATCGATAATATTTACGAAAACCCGGACAAGCCGCTTCATTTTGAAGCCATGGGCTGCCGGTGTCCGATTTCCCACTGCTATAACGGACATTCGTTCCTGACACTGGGAGATATACCGGAGCTGGATACGCCGACCTATGCCAGCCTCCGTAACCGGACCGATGCAGAGGGAAACAACTGGTTAAGCCCGGAGGTGGAAGCCTTTTTATCCTGTAAGCTAAAGGATTCCAACAAGGAATATCCCGAATGGAAAAAGTGGCTGATTAACCATAAAAAGAATGTATGATGGGGCAGATTATGACGGAAGAAGAGAAGATTAGTGTCATCGTGCCGATTTACATGGGAGCACCCTGGCTGAGAAGATGCGTGGCATCCATACAGAACCAAAGCTATACCAACACGGAAATTATTTTAGTGGACGACGGCTCTCCGGATGAATCGGGAGAAATCTGCGATGAACTTCAGAAAACGGACTCCCGCATCAAAGTAGTGCACAAGGAGAACGGTGGTCTGTCGGATGCCAGGAATGCGGGCATTGCCGTGGCAGAAGGCGAATACATCATGTATGTGGATGAGGACGATTACATTCATCCAGACACCCTTAAGATTATGCATGAGGTTATCGGCAGCACGGGAGCGGATATAGCGGTTTTTGATTTTGAGATGATACCGGATAAGCTGGTGGAGTCTTTCCCGGTAATAGAAAAGGTGAAGGAGCCGGTCTGCTACGAGGGACAGGATATCATGAACCAGCTCTGGTACAAAAATTTGCGTACCGTGGTTGCCTGGGATAAAATATACAGGAAGTCCGTATATGACCATACCCGTTATATCAAAGGGCGTATTCACGATGACGAATCGGCGATTCATTATATTTTGGGACAGTGTAAAAAGACTGCCTATGTGGATGAAAAGCTGTATTACTATGTGCAGAGAGAAGGCAGTATTACCGCCAAAAGGAAATGGACCTATTATGCGGATACCTTTCAGGCGTATGAGGAGCGCCTTGCCTATCTGACAGAGCGGGGATACACGGAAGCAGCCGTATTTACCAGAATACAGATGCTTCATTTTATAACGGTAAATTATCCGTATATGAAGGAGGCGCCGGAGGCAGCAGATACCATAAAACGGATGCAGGAAACCGTGAAAGCATTTTTGACCGATACGGAAGTTACGGAAAAGCTGACGGATGAGCAGAAAAGCACATACCGGGCATTTGCCGAAAATCCGGCGGGCTATGAAAAAAAAGTAAAGCGTCTTAAGAACAGAGAGCAGGTAAAAGAAGCAGTAAAGAATGTTTTAAGACCGGTAAAACGATTGATAAAACGATGAATGGATGAGATTTCATGGAAGAGAAATGGACAACAGTATTAAAACCGAAGCATAATTTATGGGATATCAACCTGAAAGAATTATTATCCTATAAGGATTTAATCTTTCTGTTTGTAAAAAGAAATTTCGTTACCAAATACAAGCAGACCATATTAGGGCCATTGTGGCTGATTATCAGCCCGATACTGACGACCCTAATGTATGTGCTGGTATTCGGTAATATTGCGGGACTGTCCACGGACGGAACGCCGCAGATGGCATTCTATATGTCCGGCAATATCATCTGGACGTATTTTGCTTACTGCGTCAACCAGACATCCAATACCTTTGTGTCCAATGCGGGGGTATTCGGCAAGGTGTATTTCCCCAGATTGGTAGCTCCCATTTCCACGGTACTTACGGGACTTTTGGACCTGGGTATCCAGTTTTGCCTGTTCGCGGTGATTTTAATGATTTATGCACTGACGGGTACGCCCATCGGCATTACTCCCTGGGCACTTTTAACCCCCATTCTGGTGATCCAGCTTGCCATGCTCGGCATGGGAGTGGGCATTATTGTTTCCTCCCTCACCACCAAGTACCGGGATTTGACCATACTGGTGACCTTCGGTGTGCAGCTCTGGATGTATGCCAGCCCCATTGTATATTCCGTAAGCCAGATACCGGAGCGGTACCGGTTTATTTATCTCTTAAATCCGGTGTCTCCCATTGTGACGATTTTCCGCTATGCTTTCTTAGGAACCGGTTACATTCCGTTTGCCTCCTGGGGCATCAGCTGGATTACCACGATAGTGGTTATGGTTATCGGCGTTCTTTTGTTCAGCAAGATTGAGAAAACCTTCATGGATACCGTGTAGGTTCCCAAAGTGGTTTTATGGTTACGGAAAGGCATGGAAACAGTATGCAGGATACGGTTATTAAGATAGAAAACTTAAAGAAAAGATATAAGCTCGGCAGCATCGGAGGCGGGACCTTAAGCGCCGATTTACAGAGTTGGTGGGCGAAGAAAACGGGAAAAGACGACCCAAATCTGAAAATCGGGGAAAAAAGAGAGAGCGGTACGGAGTTCTGGGCGTTAAACGGTGTGAACTTAGAGGTAAAGGCGGGGGAAACCCTGGGTATTATCGGCTCCAACGGCGCCGGTAAATCCACTCTGTTAAAAATTCTTTCCCGCGTTACGGCGCCCACGGAAGGGGAAGTGAAAATCAAGGGCCGAATTTCCAGTATGCTGGAGGTGGGTACCGGCTTTCACGGAGAACTGACGGGACGGGAGAACATTTACTTAAACGGTGCCATTTTAGGCATGAACCGCAACGAAGTGGATAAAAAAATGGAAGACATCATTGAGTTTTCCGAGTGCCGGAAATTCATTGATACCCCGGTTAAACGATATTCCTCCGGTATGTATGTAAAACTGGCGTTTTCCGTGGCAGCACACTTAGACTCCGAAATCCTTGTAATGGATGAGGTACTGGCGGTAGGCGATATGAAATTTCAGGAAAAGTGTCTGGGGAAAATGGGAGATGTGGCAGATAAAGAAGGACGTACCGTTTTGTATGTCAGCCACAATATGAACACCATCCAGCAGCTTTGCAGCCGCTGCGTGGTACTGGACAAGGGCCGCATCATTTATGACGGCAATGTGGAGGAAGCCATCCGGATTTACATGGGTACGGTGAAGGAGTCGCCCTTGAAGCTTAATCTGGAGGATTTCCCAAGAGCGGAAGAGCATAAGAGCCATGTGGCGTTCATGAAAAAATTAGAGGTGCTGGATGCGGACAGCAGTGTTTTTGTCCAGAACAGCAAAATGCGTTTTAAGCTGACACTTACTGCCAATCAGCAGGATCTGCACATGTATATCCGTGCCATTATTCATTATGCGGACGGCACGCCGGTTACCATGATTACTTCAAAAGAAGCATTTGAGGCAAAATGCGGAGAAGACAGGAAAGTTACGTTCAGCCTGGATACGCAGTATATTGTGCCGGGTAAGTATACCCTGAGCCTTATTTTATATGAAGTAAACCAGTTTGGCACCTTCCGGAATTGTGACGGAGTTAAGGATGCCTACTGTTTTGAAATTAAAGCGGGCGAGGATTTTGCCCACAAAATGGAATGGAGTCACAGATATTGGGGACACGTAGCGTTAGGAGAAATAAAAATCGAAACCGAATAAAGATAGTTATTCTTGTGCTTCTGCTGTTTCTGGGAATTGCACTGGGAACCTATATCGTCTACGCCCTGCAGGCGGAAAAGACCCCGGAAGAACCATTAAACAGGGTAAGAACCATTCCCAAATATACGCATTTCAGCATAGACGATGCCACCCAGATTTTTCAGGATATTGCGTTTCATGAGTATGAGAGCATCTTTGAAAATGAGGTACTGGGAAAGCTAAGGGATTTTCATGAGGAATACGGACTGAAAGCGACCTTATATGTTTTTGGGAAACTGGATACCTATGATTTGGCGGATTTTCCGGATGCCTACAAGACGGAATTTGAGGACAACGCAGACTGGCTGAAAATAGGCTTTCACAGCATGACAGAGGCAGATCCCGAGGAGGAAGGGATGACAACCAAAGAATTTGCCGAAGGATTTCAGAAAGTAAACAGGGAAATTCTTGATTTCGCAGGAGAAAAGTCCCTTGCCCATGTCATCAGACTGCATTATTGGTATGCCACGGATGAAATGGCGGAGGTACTGAAAAAAGAAGGCGTGGAAGGTCTGCTTTGCGGAAATGAAAGCAACTCCTGCTACAATCTGAATAAGGAACAGGCGGAGACTCTTTTAAAGTCAAGAGACGGTATCCGTCCGGGAGAACTGAGTTATTATGTAACGGATATCCGGCTGGAAAAAACAGATGACATTTTCAATGCTCTGGATGCACATAAACGCGACCGCCTGGTGGTGGTGTTTACCCATGCATGGTGTTTTCAGGAGAATGCGGATAAACTGGAGACGGCTTTGGGATGGCTTGCTAAAATGGGGTATGAATATACCTTCCTGGAAAAAGAAACCCGGGTGAAAGAGGTGGCGGATGAATAACGGAACACCTTTTTTAAGCATTGTGGTACCGGCTTACAATGTGGAAGAGTATCTGCCGCAGTGTGTGGACAGTATTTTAAGGCAGACTTTTACCGATTTTGAACTGCTTTTGGTAGACGACGGTTCCAAGGACAGCACCGGAAGGCTGTGCGACGAATATGCCGGAAAAGACCGGCGCATCCGTGTCATCCATAAGGAAAACGGAGGACTTGTCAGTGCACGGAAAGCAGGACTTTCCGAAGCTCTGGGCACCTATGTGGCATATGTGGACGGGGACGACTGGATTGCGGAATGCATGATGGAAAAGTTGTGCGGACAGGCTTCTGATACCGGCGCCGATATAGTTATTTCCGATTTTGTGGCAGCAGGAAAAACAGAGGAGCCACTGTCCCAGAATATGGATGGCGGGTATTATGACAAAGAAGACTTAAAAAAGAAAGTATACCCGGAAATGTTAAGCAGGGGAGAATATTTTTCCTTTGGTTTCCAGCCGTCCCTCTGCAGCCGGTTGTTCCGCAGGGAACTTTTGCGGAAGCACCAGATGAGGGTGGACAATTCCATCCGCCTGGGAGAAGATGCCGCCTGCAGTTATGGCTGTATTCTGGAGGCGGAGAGTATCTATTACCTGAAAGAAGGTTTTTTTTATTTTTACCGGATGCGGGAGAGCTCTATCTCCCATGCCATCATTAAAACCTATTATACGGATGAAATTCTGACACTGGGAAGACTGCTTTCACAGGAGTTTGCGGATTTCCCAGAGGAAAAAGAAGTACTGATGCCGCAGCTGTACCGTTATTTGTGCTATATGCTGGACAATATGATTACCCCTCATATATCCTTAAAGGAGCTTTTCGTTACGGGAAAACTGAAAAAACAGCTGCATCATTTCGCAGAAACACCGGTGGGTAAGGAAACCGTAAGTTACTGCTGGCAGGAGCGTACTTCTTCACGCACCAAAAGAATTTTAAGACTGGCGGAGGAAAACAGTATGGGAGCAGCCGTTAATCTGTACTGCTTTAGGAAATACGAGCAATGGAGGGGAGGATGTAAGCTTTGAAATGTCTGATTATGCTTACCGGCAACTGGACGGATACCGAAGCCATGAAAAACGCACAGGATATTTCTGCATGGATTGACAATTACATCGGAAATACCGGTTCATGAATGCCGCAAGATTTATAGCCGGACTTCCCGGAAATTCCTATGAATTTTACGACTGGTACAAAATGAACGGGGATGCGGATGCTTATAAGAATGAGATAAACGAAACCTATGACTGTGTGCTGTATCCCATGGCAAATGTACTGCAGAGCAATACAGCATATCTTGAAAATGTCATGAAGCTGATTAAGGGGATTACCATTCCTGTTTTTGTACTGGGCATCGGGCTTACGTTAACGGGAAAGGATACCATGGACAGCCTGTATGGGCAGATTGCGGCAGAGCTTAACACCTTCGCCGATATGGTGGAAGAGAGCGGCGGCGCCATTGCCTGCAGGGGGTATTACACCAAGGAGCTTTTTGATAAGGCGGGCAGGGAGAAAATTGCCTATGCCACGGGATGTCCGTCACTGTACCAGAACGGACTTCTGAAAATCGGAAATGCCAAAAAGGAAGAAAAGGATTTCCACCCGGCACTGAACGGAAGAGTGCAGGATTTTTCCGAAAAGCTTTACCGGGATTCTTTTGCAAGGTATCCTGCGGACTACATTTGTCAGGACCAGTATGGAAAAGCATTGTACGGTGCGGTGACGGCATTTCCGGAGCTGCTTCAGAAATACGGTTACTTCGGTGTGAAACTTCTGGCGGAAGGCAGGGTCAGATATTTTGCCAACCTGCAGGAATGGTACCGGTATATAGAGAAGAATGTGGATTTTATGTTCGGCACCCGGATTCACGGAAATCTGATTTCCCTGCTTGCGGGAAAACCCGCGTGTGTGTATATTCATAAAGGCAACTATGATTTGCGTGTGCGGGAACTGGCCGAATTTTATGCGGTGCCGATAGTAACCGATGAAAAAAAAGCAACCCTGTACGAGATTTACAGGGAGCAGGATTATACGGAATTTAACCGGCAGTTTGAAAAGAACTTCCGGAATTTCGAGGAATTTCTGAAGTGTTTTCATCTGTGTGAAAAACTGCCCGAAACACAAAACGAAGGTTTCCGGCAGCAGGCGGATGTCTGCCCGCCTTACCGGGTGGATTATGAAAAGCTGCAAAAAGAACTGGACAGTCTGGGGAAAGTTAAGAGTTTTCTGTATGAGAAAGGATGGTTGAAGTGAGCAAACCTTGTCTTTGGATGGTAATTCCATGCTATAACGAAGAAGAGGTTCTTTCGATTACGGCGCCGTTGTTTTTAGGGGAACTGCAGGAACTGATACAAAAAAATAAGATTGCGGAAAACAGTAAAATCCTGCTTATAGACGATGGCAGCAGGGATGCCACATGGCAGATTATATCCCGGATGGCAAAGGAAAATGAACATTTTTACGGGATACAGCAGAGCCGGAACAGAGGACATCAGAATGCCGTGCTGGCAGGGCTTATGGAGGCAAAGGACAGGTGCGATATCACCATATCCATAGACTGTGACGGACAGGACGATATCCATGCCATGGAGGATATGATAGATGCGTATGCTGACGGCTGCGAGATAGTCTACGGTGTCCGCAGCAACAGAAGCACGGATACTTTCTGGAAACGGTTTACGGCACAGAGCTATTACAAATTCTTAAATGCACTGGGCGGCAATGTGGTTTATAATCATGCAGATTACAGACTGGTATCCAACCGGGTATTACAGGAATTTTCCCATTTTGAAGAAGTGAACCTTTTTTTAAGGGGTATGTTTCCTTTGGTGGGGTTCAAGAGCACATCCGTTTACTATGAAAGACATGAGAGAATGGCTGGAAAAAGCCATTACCCGTTAAGTAAGATGCTGGCGCTGGCATTTGACGGTATTACCAGCTTAAGCAATAAACCAATCCGTATGATTTCCATGGCGGGAATTTTGGTTTCCCTGCTGGGATTTATAGGCATTATCTGGGCGGTGATTGCCCATATGACCGGACAGACGGTAGCAGGTTGGGCAAGTATGGTCTGCATGGTGTGTTTTATCGGAGGCATCCAGCTTATTTGTACGGGAGTACTGGGGGAATACATAGGTAAAATATATATGGAAGTAAAACATCGTCCCAGATACATTATCAGTGAGAGAACCGGTAATTTATCACAGGAACAGAAGACGGAGAACGTAAATTGAAAACAAGGATGGAAACTAAATTGAAAAATAAACAGAGTCTTGCATGTCTTCTGCTTTTGGGAATATCGCTGCTTCCGCTGCTTTATATCGGCAGATACAATGTCATGGCGGCTGATGACTTTTCCATGTGTAAGGAAATGCACCATGTTGTGACTGAAGGCGGCGGAATCGGCGGGGTATTTGCTTATGCCCTTTCCTATGTGGTTAAATCCTACCGGACCTGGATAGGCTGTTATTCTGTAAGCTTTTTAGATGTGTTTAACCCGGGGGTATTTGGAGAACAGTTTACCTGGATAACACCGGTTATTATGGCGGGAAGCATTCTGGCGGCATTATATGTAACAATCCGCTGCATAATCAGTTATTTTTACGGAAAAGATGTGCATCGGAAGGAATGTCTGGAAATCTGGGCATTGCTTTCTTTCCTGGTCATACAGACCGTGCCGTCACCGTCGGAAGCTTTCTTCTGGTATGCGGGGGCCATTGCCTACACAACGCTGCATTATCTGCTGTTTGTGTTTACCGCTTTGCAGATATGGAGCGGAAAGCTTACAAAAACCGGGAATAAAGCGGCTTATGCAATAGGAACTTCCCTGCTGGCGCTTATAGTTGGGGGCAGCCAGTATACCACAGGACTGCTTGCTGTAATCGGAACCGTATTTTTATTTGTTGTTGTAAACAGAAAAATAAAATGGCAGCAGATTATCCCGGGGATTTTTCTGATGATAGGATTTGGCATCAGTATGTGCTCACCGGGAAACAGCATGCGGCAGTCCGGTACAACGGGAATGGCGCCGGTAAAAGCAATTCTGCTGTCATTTGTACAGGCAGCACAATACACAAAAGAATGGATATCGCCGTTCTTTGTTGTGATTGTACTCTTTTTACTTCCCGTCATGGGAAAAGTGATCAGGGAGAGCAAAAAGAAATACAGATATGCGCATCCGCTCATTGTCTGGTTCTTTTCCTTCTGCCTGTTTGCCGCCGGCTTTGCGCCCTCTCTCTATGGGGTAGGTAATGTGGATTCGGGACGTATTAAAAATCAGCTCCAGAGTCTGTTCTATCTTCTGATTTTCTTTGATATTTTTTACGGACTCGGCTGGCTGGCACGGAAAACAGAGGAAGGAGAAAAGGAAGTTTACCGTGATATTCATACCGTGATTTCTGTCCTTGGCAAGTATACGGCTGTGCTGCAGGGAATCTTTTTTGTGCTTGTGCTGCTTATCTTTGCAGGTACACCGGATAAGAATACGTTTTCTTCCGTATCTGCGCTGCGCTCTTTAGCAAATGGAGAGGCAAAAACCTATTATACGGAAGCACAGGAGCGACTTGCGGACTATAAAAATCCCGATATCACAGTGGTGGAAGCGGAGCCTTTTTCCGTGAAGCCCCATGTACTTTATTTTACGGATATTGTGGAAGAGGGAGAGCCCAATTATTGGATTAATGAGAATATTGCGGCATATTATGGAAAAGAAAAGGTGATTTTGCGGAAATCACAATAAAAAATTAAGATGTATTTTTCGTGAAAAAGTGTTACTATGAGTGGGATGCAAAAGCAGATAGGGAGAAAAGAAAGAGAGAACATGTATGAAAGTAGACTTTAAATATATAGCATCCTTTTTGGTTGTGGTACTTTTGTTTTTAGGCGTTGTGGTGCTTAGCGGCGACTACATTGATTATCGTCGGAATTACAAGGATTTTCAAGAGTATATGGCACAGAAGGAACAGCAGGATAACGGAAACCATGAAACACCGGAAACCGGCACCATACCGCCGGAAACGACTCCGCAGGAAACAACTCCCGCAGAAACAGAACCGGCTGTTACACCGGCACCCGTAGTGCCCGGAGAGGTACTGGCAGGATCACACGCCATAACGGATGTGAGTGGTAACGTTTTATGGCAGGCAGATTCCCTGACACAGGAGGAAGTGGATGCCATAAGAGGATATGTGGCAGAGCGGAAGGAAGTGTATGGCTGGAGTAGTTCCTACGAAAAAACCTTGAAAATCAACGAGTTGGATAAGCTGATTTTGGGCGCTGCCGACTGCAGCTTCCCGAATATCCAGATTACCTTTGTGGGTGACAGTGTAACGGAGGGTATCGGTGGCAATGTGGACGGTTCCGGCAAATACATCAGCTATGTGAATTATGTGCAGGATGCCCTGAGGTTCGGAACCGTGCTGAATAACGGAAAGGGTGGGCGGATGATAGCTGATTATACAGGTGACCGTACATATGCGATTGCAATGGACCAGGATCAGCTCTTTAACATCAACAGCCAGATTATTGTCATGTATGTGGGACTTAATGATTATCTGACGAATCTGGAAAAGAAGGATTTCGGTACATTGGATTCCGGTTCTACATCCGGATATTGCGGTCAGTTGCAGACTCTGATGAATTATCTGGGAGAGTATTATACATCCACCGATTTCTTTGTGGTCACAGCATATCCTACGTCGGCGGTGGACAGTTCGACGGAGGTGGTAGGATTTGCAGGTGGTAAGCCCACTCTGAACGATTATCTGGAACAGCAGAGAATTCTGGCACAGAGGAACGGTTTCCATCTGATAGAGTTATACAATATCGGCTTCATGGACGGCAACGATCCGCAGGTGGCGGCAAACCTGCTGTCCGACAGTCTGCATCCGAATGATACCGGTTACCAGATTTTAGGAGATCATATTGCGGCGGAAATTTTATTGTACTATCTCGGAATAGAGTAGGGGAGTTCAGGGGAATAAAAAAGGAATTATTGTAAGAGGCGTATAGAAACATGGAACGGACAAAGGATTACCTGTCGAAAGAAAATACAAACTGCGTAAAGGGGATATTCGCGGTTTCCATACTATTGCACCACATTGCACAGTTTAACCCGGTGGAACTGCCGTATTATGTGCACATTCTGGTGCAGAGCATGGGGTATCTGTCCGTGTCCGTGTTTTTCTTTTTTTCAGGCTACGGATTGTCTTTACAATACCATAAAAATAAGGATTATCTGAAACAGTTCTTAAGACACCGGGTACTGTCCCTGTATGGGAAATATCTTTTTATCATGCTTCTGTACCTGTTGTTTTTCCTATGTATCGGCAGGCGGTTTACGGCAGCGGAGATTTTCCGCTCTGCGGTTCTGTATCCAACCTTTGTCACAAACGGCTGGTTTTTCTTTTCCATTCTTCTTATGTATCTCATTTTTTACATTGTTTACCGTCTGGCGAAAACGCCCCGGATGCAGACAGTGGGCATTCTGGCAGGAACGGCGCTGTATTGTGCTGCGGGTATTTTCCTCAAATGGAGTTACTGGATTTACATATCGGTATGGGCATTTCCGGCAGGAATTATCTGGCAGATGCGGAAAGAGAAGATAGATACTTATGCCAAAAACATTGGACACTGGTGGACGGGGCTAACGGTTTCGGGAATTTTATTTGCCGTAACCTATGTGCTTGCCCATACCTTCCGGCTGCCGGAAGCATGCTATATGACAGTCAGAGCCGTGTCGGCGGTATGCTTTGTGATCTTTCTGATGTGGCTGTGTATGAAAATACCGGTCAGATGCCGGGTGACGGCTTTCATAGGCAAATATTCCTTATATATTTACACCATGCAGGGCATGATTTTATATGGGCTTACGAACTGTACGGACATCCGGAAGCCATGGGTGTACTGTCTGATAGCCGTTCCGGGGACGCTTATTCTGGCAGTTATTGTACAAAATCTGCAGAATAAAGCTAAGACATTACGTATATCCGGACGAAACATGTATAAAAAACGTTAAAATTCGCATAAAACGCTCCTTCAATATTGCATTGCAATACAAACAATGATAAAATGGACATGGAATTGAAAATTTCGGAAATAAAAATGTGTTTAGGAGAGGAATATGCGGTATTCATTTATTAGTGAGGGGGAGTCTCACTATATCTGTATGCATGCGGAGACAGCCATGTATTTGCGGCTGAAAGGGGAAGGATTCGCAGAACAATGCTTACAGAACCGGATTTTATTCCGGGAAACGACCGAGGAAACGGTAGACCAGGAATTTTCGGACGAAAAGCTTTTTCTGGATTTATCCTATCTGCAGGTTATGGAGGAAGGCGTGGCAGAGCTTTTGATAAATGCCATGCAAAAATGGATTTCTTGTAATTGTGAGGTTTATCTGATTAAAACGGAGCCGGAGCTCTACGAAGGGCTGAAACCGGAGCTGGAGTGCCTGCGGGCAGCAGGGCATCTGACGGTGAAGAAGGATGCGTACAATAAAATAATCATTCGGTTCACCGGGACACTGCCGGAAGAACGGAATGTAAACTGGATAAAAAACACAGTACATCATATTCACAAAGAAAATATCATGCTTCTTCGAGAAGAAACTCCGTCAGGAAAGAAAATTCCCGTGGTACGATTGCTGGCACAGGAAGAAAACTGCCTGATTTATTTTTTTTACAGGATGGCTGTCCGCATGGTGGAAAGCGGCATGTGCCATGCCACCTATGAGGAAAACCGGAATTATTTTCTGCTGCCGCTTTGCGGGGATGCGGTTCCCGTTGCCATGGAACTTGCGGCATTTCTGCATATGGAGGTGGCGGATGAGGAAAAGAACCTGCATGCGGAGGCAAAATACATTATTGTGCGGGACGTTATCCGCATGACCTGCCAGCAGAATGCCATCACCAGAAGAGCCCGGGCCGCCGGTGCGGAAATAGTGGGAGCGGTCTGTCTTCTGGATATTTATACCGGCATCGGAGCTAAGGAAAAAAGAGTCAGTTTTTATACCATAGATATGGATAAGGGTTCGGCTTTCAAAGAAATGTGGCTGAAAAATGACCTGTGACCTTTTAGTGAAAAAAATTTGCTAAAAAGGTGACTTTTTCCATGGGGAATGGTATAATACACTTTATATGGTGTAACTTAGGTGGGTTATGCCAAATGCAAACGATTGCCCCAGGAGGTCTTTATGTTAAACGATAAAGCAATATTGATTACCGGAGGAACCGGTTCCTTTGGTAAAGCATTTACAAAATATGTTCTGACACATTATGAGCCGAAGAAGATTATTATTTATTCCCGCGACGAATTCAAGCAGTTTATCATGCAGAACGAATTCAAGGAATACAAGGACAAGCTCCGTTTCTTCATCGGCGATGTAAGAGATAAGGAAAGATTAAAGAGAGCTTTGGAAGGTGTGGATTATGTGGTGCATGCGGCAGCCTTAAAGCAGGTTCCGGCATGTGAATACAACCCCGCAGAAGCAATTAAGACCAATATTAACGGTGCACAGAACGTAATTGACGCCTGTCTGGACATGAATGTGAAAAAGGTGGTAGCGCTTTCCACGGACAAGGCGGTAAACCCTGTCAACCTGTACGGCGGCACCAAGCTTGTTTCCGATAAACTGTTTATTGCAGCCAATGCTTATGCGGGCGCAAAGGATATCAGCTTCTCCATTGTCCGTTACGGCAACGTGGCAGGCAGCAGAGGCTCCGTCATTCCTTTCTTTGACGGTATCCTGAAAAACGGCGGCACGGAGCTGCCGGTTACCGATTACCGCATGACCCGTTTCTGGATTAGTCTGCATCAGGGCGTGGAGCTGGTTATCAAGGCATTGGAGGAAGCAAAGGGCGGCGAAACCTTTATTTCCAAGATTCCTTCCTTTAAGATTACCGACCTGGCAGAGGCGATGGCACCCGGCATGCCGACGAAGGAAGTGGGCATCCGTGAGGGCGAAAAGCTGCACGAAATCATGGTTACGGTGGAGGATGCACCGTATACTTACGAATACGAAAAGCACTTTATTATCTATCCCCAGATGGTATGGAGCGAAAAGAAGAAAGCCGTTCCTACCGGCAAGAAGGTTCCCGAGGGATTTTCTTACAGCTCCGGCAACAACAACGAATGGCTGACTGTGGAGCAGATCAGAGACTTGCTGACACATCTGGATGAAGAATAAACGATACAATAAGCACTCTTAGGAGTGCTTATGTTGTATTTATGAGAACGAGTAGATTTTTTGGCGTTTAAGAGTGCAGACGTTTTGCAAGGAGTCTGCGGGATAAAAGGAGAAACTATGGCGGCAGTATATGAAGACGATGTGATTTATCTGCGAAGCATGACAAAGGACGATACGGACCTGATTGTTAAGTGGCGCAATTCCGATGAGGTCCGTTCCCGCTTTATCTATCAGGCGCTGTTTACCAGACAGTCCCATGAGAAATGGATAGAAACCATGGTGAATACCGGGAAAGTGGTGCAGATGATTATCTGCTTAAAAGACGGAGATGTTCCCGTGGGCAGTGTATATATCCGGGATATTGACACCACCCACCACAAGGGAGAATACGGTATTTTTATCGGAGAAGCCGAAGCCCGGGGAAAGGGAATCGGTACGAGAGCGGCAAAACTGATGACCGCATATGCATTCCGGGAGCTTTCCCTTCACAGACTGTTTCTACGGGTGTTTGCCGACAACGTGCGTGCTATCCGCAGCTATGAAAAAGCGGGCTTCGTAAGGGAAGCTTATTTAAGGGATGATGTGTGTATTAACGGAAAGTACCGGGATATTGTACTGATGGCGGTGCTTAATCATGAGCCGGCGCCTGGTAATGAGCAGATATCGGACCATGAGCCGGCGCCGGATAACGGAGAGAATGCATGAAACAGATGGAACAAACACAAGAAAACTGCAAGGCAGGTGGGAAAACAAAACGGCTGGCAAATTTTGAACTGCTCCGCTGCATTGCCATGATGATGGTGGTTGTGCTGCACTTCTTAGGAAAAAGCGGAATTCTGGCACCGCTTTCCCAGACATCCCTGGCAGGCTATGAATATCTGGCATGGGGTGTGGAGAGCCTGTGCATTGTAGCGGTCAACGTGTATATGCTGATTAGCGGTTATTTTCTGACAGAAATCCATTTTTCTTTCAAAAAGGTACTGCGGCTGTGGCTCCAGGTATGGTTTTACAGTGTGGGAATCGGTGTGGTGACATACCTTTGCGGCTACCGGCCGGAAGGGGGCTTTAACTTGTATTATCTGGCAAGGCTTTTATTCCCCATTTCCAAAAACCATTACTGGTTTATGACAGCGTATCTGTATATGATACTGTTTGCACCCATTCTGGCGGCGGGTGTGAAAATACTCTCAAAGAAGCAGCTTCAGAGAATTATCATAGCTCTGCTTACGGCATTCAGCCTGATAAAATCCGTGCTGCCCATGAAACTGGAAACGGACAACCGGGGATATGATGTCATCTGGTATCTGTGTGTCTTTCTGGTGGCAGCTTATATCCGGCTTTACGGGATACCTTTTTTTAAGAACAAAAAAAGAGGCTTTGCGGTCTATTTCCTTTCCACCGCCGTTATTTTTGCGGCGAGCATGGGACTTCGGATGATTTACTTAAAGACTGGAAAGCTGTCGGATATGCTTTCCGTCTGCTACAACTATAACCACATTTTCGTGCTGATTGCCTCGGTGGGACTCTTTTTGGCATTTTCCCACATAACCCTGAAAGAGGGTGCCTTCAGCCGGTTTGTATGCCGGATTGCCCCCTATACGCTGGGAGTGTATCTGCTGCACTGCCATACGGCGCTGGATGAACGCTGGCAGCAGTGGATTTTTGCCATCACGGGCAGACCGGACAGTGCGGGCAGCCTGCTTCTGGGGATTTTACTGGCGGTACTTTTCGTGTTTACTGCCGGCATCTGCGCTGACATGGTAAGAGCATGGCTGTTTTGGGGACTGGAGAGAGCTTTTTCCGGTATAAGAGGCGGACAACGTAAATCCGCGGTCTTGAGAGGAGATAAAGATGGGAACGAAGAAAAATAAATGGCTGGTATGGACGGAAAATGCCCTTCTGCCGCTTATTCTGGCGCTTTATCCCCTTCGCCATGTGTGGATGGGAATTGACTTAAGGGATACGGGGTATAACTATGCCAATTTCCGGTATATGGGACTTGCCCATATGGATTCCATGTGGGTGTTTTCCACCTATCTTGCCAACGCAGTGGGGCATTTCTTCAGCCTTCTGCCGGGCGGCGATACCCTGCTTTTCATGAATATCTATACCACACTTGTGGTCAGTGTTACGGCGCTTATTGCATATTTTTTTCTGGTAAAAAAATGCGGTCTTCCGTTCTGGACGGTATTTGCGGGAGAGTTTGCGGCAGTCAGCCTCTGCTGGTGCCCTACGGCGGTGTTGTATAATTACCTGACCTATCTGTTTCTGCTATTGTGCATTCTATTTTTGTATGTGGGACTTGCGGAGGAGAAAAAAGGCTTTCTGATTGCAGCGGGACTGGTCCTGGGCGCAAATGTATTTGTCCGTTTTTCCAATCTGCCACAGGCGGTTCTTATTGTGGGCGTGTGGGCATACGGTATTATCTGCCGGAAAAAAATAGGAAAAGTGGTGCAGGAAACTCTGTACTGCCTGGCAGGATATGTGGGTTCGCTCCTGCTCTTTTGGGGCTATATCAGTCTGCGTTACGGCGTGACGGCATACCCGGAAGCCATAAAAAGGCTGTTTTCCATGACGGATACGGCCTCGGATTACAAAGCCTCCGCTATGGTTCTGGGAGCTTTTGACTGGTACATAGAAAATCTGTACTGGGTAATCCGAATCGGTGTTTTTCTGGCGGCAGCCTGCCTTCTGTGGGTAATTCTGCCTGCAAAATGGAAGCGGATAAAGCAGGCGGGAAGTGTGGCGCTTGCTGTGCTGTGCCTGTTGTTTTTATACAGACGTCAGTTTGCGTCCTTATGCTTTACGGAGTATGTGGCCATGCTGCGTCCCTCCATTCTGTTTCTGATGCTGACCATGGCAGTGTGTCTGACAGATGTTTTCTGTCCCAAAACACAAAAGAAATGGAAGCTTCTGGGCGGATTTGTGCTGCTTAATATTTTCATTACGCCCATCGGCAGCAACAATAAGCTGTATCCCGCCATCAACGATTTGTTCCTGGCGGCGCCCTATGTGTTTACCAGACTGTATCTGTCTGGCAGACAGACATGGGAGAAGGAAGTGACGGTGGGAAAGGGAAGAATTTTTCTTTCGGCATTTCCCGTGAAAGTGTTTGCAGGGCTTATTACCGGTATTTTCCTGTTTCAGGGTGTGGGCTTCGGCACGGCATTTGTCTTTGCGGAGTCCCACGGAATAGAAAATGCCGATACGAAAATAACCGGCTGCCGGGCGCTTGCAGGTATTACCATGGAGCATGACAAGGCGGTCTGGATGCAGGAACTCTCCGATTTTGTAACGGAGAAGGGACTTAGCGGCAGGGAGGTCATTCTCTACGGGGATATTCCCGCAGTGAGCTTTTACCTGGGTATGCCTTCCGCGTTCAATCCCTGGAGCGACCTGGCATCCTACGGCATAGAGGTTATGCGTAAAGATATGGAAAAAACGCAGGCGAAGGAAATTCTTCCGGTGATAATTCTGGAAAAACGGTATGCCATTTACCTGAAAGATGGGGAAGAAGGACTTCAAAACGCCGGCTATGCCGAGAGTGATATTTCCTATGTGGCACGGGATGAGAAATTTAAGCTCATTGAGGAATTTCTTGAAAATAACGGTTGCAGTCTTATTTTTGAAAATGAGAAATTTGGGGTTTATGATACATTTAGTATACAATCCGGCAGTAATTTGGTACAATAGTGCAAGGAAAGGTGGACAAAACTATGATTAATTTTAATGTACCTCCCTATACGGGAAAGGAGCTTGACTATATTAAAATCGCGGTGGAAAACCAGAAAATATGCGGCGATGGCGAATTTACCAAAAAGTGCAATGCCTGGATAGAGGAAAAAACGGGCACAAGGAAATGCCTGCTTACTACTTCCTGTACCCATGCCACAGAGCTTGCCGCCCTGCTGGCGGACATAAAACCGGGCGATGAGGTCATCATGCCGGCATACACCTTTGTATCCACGGCGGATGCGTTTGTACTCAGAGGTGCGGTTCCCGTGTTTGTGGACATCCGTCCCGACACCATGAACATCGATGAAAAGAAAATAGAGGATGCCATTACGGACAGGACAAGAGCCATTGTGCCCGTGCACTATGCCGGTGTGGCATGTGAAATGGACACCATTATGGACATTGCGAAGAGACATAACCTGATGGTCATTGAGGATGCTGCGCAAGGAGTCATGGCATATTACAAAGGAAGGGCGCTGGGCACCATCGGCGACTTCGGCTGCTATTCCTTCCATGAAACGAAGAACTACAGCATGGGAGAAGGCGGCGCCCTTCTAATCCGCGACGAAAAATATGTGGAGGATGCGGAGATTATCCGGGAAAAGGGTACCAACCGCTCCAAGTATTTCCGCGGCCAGATTGACAAATATACCTGGGTCAATTACGGTTCTTCCTATCTGCCCAGCGATATGAATGCCGCTTACCTGTATGCGCAGCTGGAGCTGGCGGATGAAATCAACAACAAGCGCCGTGCCAGCTGGGACCATTATTACGAGAGCTTAAAGCCGCTTGCGGATACCGGACGAATTTCTCTTCCCGTAGTACCGGACGGATGTGTCCACAATGCCCATATGTTCTACATCAAGACGGCGGACATTGACGAACGCAGCGCCCTGATTGCATTCCTGAAAGAAAACGGCATTATGGCAGTGTTCCACTATATTCCGCTGCATACGGCTCCCGCGGGCATGCGGTTCGGCCGTTTCCATGGAGAGGATGAATATACAACGAAGGAGAGCGAGCGTCTGCTTCGACTGCCTATGTTCTATGCCCTGACCGAGGACCAGGTGACCTACATCTGCGACAAGGTGAAAGAATTTTATGCAGTAAAAGAGCAGTAAAAAGAATGCGGCGGTGATGCCGCTGCGGTTGGTAAAGGAATAAAAATATGCCGGTTGTGCGAATTGTACTCCTGCTTCTTTTCCTGGCGGTCATTACGCCGGGAATCGGAGCAGGAATTTGTAACTATATAAAAGAATACAAGAGAAACGTGGCATTTCACTTTCTGGCGGGTTTTCTGGCAGAGTGGGCGCTGTTCCAGTTGATTGCCGTACCGGCGATTGTAATGGGGGCGACACTGACCGGACTTTCCATAGTTTACGGTATACTGCTTGTTCTGTGCTTTATAGCAGGCAGTGCGGTAAAGGCAGCGGACAGAAAGAAAACGCCTGCTCTCAAGGTGGTGCGGGAGCCGTTCAGCAAAGGAGAAAAACGCCTGTGGGCGATTGCTCTGGCGGGCATTCTAATACAGCTTGTACTGGCGGTGGTGATGGCATTTGAGGACGGCGACGATGCTTTTTATGTCACGACCTCAAATTTATCGGTTACCTGGGACAGTATGTACCGTCTGCTTCCGTATAACTTCGGCAGCACCTCACTGGATTTCCGGCATTGTCTGGCGCCGTTTCCTATCTGGATTGCCTTTCTTTCGAAATTGTCGGGCATTCATCCTGCTGTTTTTTCCCATACCCTGATGCCGCTTATCCTTTTGCCCCTTGCCTACTGCATTTACGGTCTGCTGGGATACCGGCTGCTTGGGAAAAACCGGAAAAAACTGCCGGCATTCCTGATTTTTGCGGAAGTGCTTATTTTGTGGGGCAATGTATCGGCATATACGGCGGAAACGTTTTTAATAAGCCGTACCAGACAGGGAAAGGCGCTTCTGTGCGCCGTTGTGGTCCCTGCCATGTTTCTGCTGCTGCACATACTGGCGGAGCGGCTTCTGTACGACAAAAAGGCGGAAAAAAGCCTCTGGCTGCTGCTTACGATGGCAGTTTTTTCGGCGGGGCTCGGAAGCACCATGGGTGATTTTTTAAGTCCGTTTCTGCTGGGGGTATTTGGCCTGTGCCTGCTTTTTATGACGAAAAAATGGAAGCCTCTGCTGCCGTTGTTTTTCTGTATGGTTCCCGGTCTGTGCTATATGGTACTGTATGCCGTGGTGAAATAAGGAGGAGCGGACTATGTTTGAACGAATAATTGCCTGCTTCGGACGGTACTGCGGGACGGGCATGATGGTGGGATTGTTTCTGGTATCCCTGATTTATCTGTTTTTCAAGGAAAAAAATAAGGCTAACCGCCTGCTTTTTGTATATGTGCCGACGGTTACACTGTTAATTTATTTCTGCCCTTTGTGGGCCTGGGTGGTTTACCGGGTAATCGGAGAGGATCTATACTGGCGCTTTTTGTGGCTGCTTCCCGTGGTGCCCGTGATTGCGTATGCCACCGTAAAAGCGGTGCAGATGCTGGACAGGAAAATACAGCCCTTTGCAGGAACTCTGGCAGCGCTTATCATGATTTTGTCGGGCAGTCTCATTTACCGGAGCTCCCATGTGGAATGGGCGGAAAATGCCTATCATATTCCGCAGGAGGTTATCAATGTCTGCGACATTATGGAGCCGGAGGAGGGCAAGGTAAAGGCGGCGGTTCCCTGGGAAATGTTCCAATATGTCAGACAGTACTCGGCAAAGATAGAGATGCCCTACGGCAGGGAATATATTTTATTTGACTGGGCGGACAGAAGCGAACTGTTCCATGCGCTGACGGAGGACATCATAAATCCCGAAAAGGCAGCGGAGCTTGCCAGACAGGACGGATGTCTGTACATTGTGCTTGCGGAAACTAAGCCCATAGACGGAACACTGAAAGAGTACGGTTATGAAAAGTACGCAGAAACAGACGGATATGTTATTTACATGGATATGGTCACGAAAAAGGAATAGTATCTTGCGAAACAGAACAAAGAGGACATAAACGTATAAAATAGAAACACCGCAACAGTATAACACTATTGCGGTGTTTCCTTTGGCTAAAAAAAAGAGGACTATAAGTCGCGTACATAAATCCAGTCAGTCAGCCAAATCTGAACGTTTACGTCCCAAAGTCTTTTGTAGAGCTTGCCGTTTTCCGTCTTGTAATACCATTTGACATTGACATCCGGCTGTGAGGCAATACTTACCTCTTCGGAGGAGATTAAGACATCTGCGGAAGGCACAACCTCGGCTGCGGATGCGGTATCACTCATTCCGAAGAACAAGACACCGGACAGAGCCAGGCAGGCAGCAAACGTGCGAATCCCCTTTTTGCAAATTTCAACTGCTTTCATGGTGAATTCCTCCTTTCTTATTCATTTTCCCGGTATACGGGAATGGATGTATCATAACCCATTAAAGAGGTTACGGTCTGCGTATACTGATTTAAATGATAAATATCGTAGGTTCCGTCTTCTTTTTCGATAATATAGGAATTTTGCGGAGTAAGGTCGAAGTATACGGTGTGGATATCATAGTCCTGTACCTGAAAAGCAAATGTCACGGATGCAATAAAAAGGAATGCAGCGGACAGTAAAGCCACAAAAGCACCGGTTTTTCCGGGTTTTTCGGCTTTCTCTATCAGGTAATGCACACGTTTGGTCAGCATGCCGGCATCCTCTTTTTTCGCAAAACCAATATACAGGTATTCGGGAATCTCGCTGGGCTCGCATGCCTGCTCGGCAATATTTAAAATGCACTGGAGATACTCCAAAACCGTTCCTCTGTTGTTTCTGGTAACCGTATGGTCCACACGCAGCTCAAACATAAGGTCTGCCTGTCTGTTTAAGATGTGGCAGGCGGGATTCCACCAGAACAGAATGGAGGTAAGCTGCAGGAGCTGCTTAATCAGGGTATCCAGATGACGGTAGTGGGACACCTCGTGAGCCAGCACATAGTAAAGCTCCTGTTCGTTTAATTCCATATTTTCCGGAATCAGAATAGCGGGCTGGATAACGCCGCGGATGAAGGGTGCGGAAACACCGGGAATGCGGTAAATGCGGAAAACATTGCCGCGTCTGTGTCCTGCGGCCAGCTCTGCCAGGATGGAAGCATAGGGCTCCTGCTTTGACATATCGGTACCGAAACCGGCAATGAAACGGGTTACAATGACTTCCTTCCTAAGATAGCAGAATGCTATAATAATGACGCCGATGCCCCAGACGGTACAGAAGATATCAAAGGCTGAAAAATAATAGCCTTGGGATTGAAATACACACCGGGAAGGATATAATAAAAACTGCATGGATTTCTGTGAGAAAGAAATTACATGGGAAAAACCGAAATAAAAGGGAAAGAAGAGCCGCACCATGGCAAGCAGAAGCAGCACCACAATGGAATTGTAGGGCATCCGGCACAACAGCTTTTTCCGTTTCATAATGAAAGCGCAGAGGCAGATAAGAAGATTGGAGGTAAGGATTGCCTGTATGATGGAAAATGTGGTGATGTAAATATACATAAGAGTTTCATCCTTTCTCCGTTCGTAATTGCCCTGCACGGTTTCCCAAAAGTAAAAATCACTTTAATTATAAAATTTATGTAAAGTTATGTCAATTTATAAATATAAAAATTATAAAATCAGAGAGGATATATGAAAGATATGAAGAAAGTACTGCTGCTGCTCTGCATTGCCCTGCTTCTTTGCCAGGCGGGCTGCACCCGCGTCCCGCAGGACAAGGAATATGTCATCTTAAAAACCATAGAGGAAAATCCGGAAGAATACTACAGCATTTTCGGACTGAATACAGGGCTGGAGCTGATCCGAGTGTTCGGAAAGGACGGCACGGTACTGGAAACCAGCATCGTAAAGAAGGTGGAAGCTGCAGAATACGAGACGAAAAACGGCTTTTTAAGAGTTCAGGTCGAATGGGAAGACGGCACGAGGCAGAGCTGGTTCTATGATATAGAAAGCTGCCGTAGGTCTAAGGGATTTCCGGCGGATGCCGAATACATTGGAAAAAATCTGGTACGGTATACGAAAGAAAATGCCGATGGTGCGGCGGAAACCATAACCGCCAATATTTATACAGGAGAGGTGCAGAAATGATAACGGAAGAGGATTTACAAAAAATAAAGGCTTTAAGGAAAACACTGCACAGTATGCCGGAAAAATCAGGGGAGGAAATCAAAACAAAAGCCTGCCTGATGGCATTTCTTAAGGAGAATACTTCTTTGCAGACAGAGGATCGGGGCAGTTATTTCTTCGCGTATGCGAAAGCTCCCGGGGCGAAAATGCCTCCGGTGGCATTCCGGGCGGATATGGATGCCGTGTGCGCACATGATGGGAAACCGGGACATTTCTGCGGGCACGACGGGCACAGCAGTATTCTGTCGGGACTGGCGCTTATCCTGGATAAAGAAAAGGAAAAGCTTTCCCGGGATGTATACCTGATTTTTCAGCCGGCGGAGGAAACCGGAGAGGGCGCCGCTGTCTGCAGGGAGCTTATTAAGGAGAAGAATATCGAAAGAATATACGGACTGCACAATATTCCGGGCTATCCCGAAAAAACGGTGCTGTTCAAAAAAGGAACATTTGCCTGTGCATCCACCGGTCTGGAAATCCGTATGACTGGGACTCCCAGCCATGCCGCTTACCCCGAAGCCGGCAAAAATCCCGGGACGGCCCTGGCGGAGCTGCTGCTTTCCATAGAGGCGCTGACAAAGAAAATACGGGAACAGGAGAGCTTTGTGCTGATGACCCTTATCGGTATGGAAATCGGAAGTGAAAGCTATGGTGTTTCGGCATCCGACGGGGTGCTGCGTCTTACGGTAAGAGGAGAGAAAGAAAGTGTATTTTCCCGTTATCTGGAAGAAATACGCAGGCTGGCAGACGAAAAAGCAGGCGCCGGAGGATTTTCCCTGCAAATGAAGGAAATCGAGCGATTCCCGGCAACGGAGAATCATACGGAATGTGTGGAAGCGGTAGAAAGAGCGGCAAAGGAACTGGGACTTGCCACGGAAGAACTGGCAGTTCCCATGCGCTGGTCGGAGGATTTCGGCTATTATTTACAGGACACAAAGGGCGCATTCTTCGGCATCGGAGACGGCGAAGAACACGCCCAGTTACATACGGAGCATTTTGAATTCCCGGACAGAATACTGCCCGCAGCAGTGGCTCTTTTTGAAAAATTACTGTTTCTGTAAGTTCTGTACGGCGGTAAGGGAATCGTACATCCGCTTTGCAATCAGCTTCCGTCCTTCTTCATTGAGATGCAGATTGTCGGTGAGGTAGTCGGAAGCGATATCTTCATGGATGGCGCCGTAGAAGTTGTCTACGAAGGACACCCGGTTGTCGAAGGCGGTTTCGTATTCCTTCATAAAATACAGGGACAGTCCTACATCCCATTCGTTTTTCTGCATATCACTGCTCACATACTTTCCGTTTTCATCAACAGCATAGGCAAATGTGGGGGACATAACCACGATATCGACCCAGGGATAAGCATTCCGGAGGGCAGTGATTCCGGCGGTCAGGGAGCCTGCAATGTAGCGGGGCTCATCGGGTATCTGGTCGTGGTAAATCATGCTGTTTTCCAGATAGTCGCTGCCGTCGTACATAATGTAAACCATATCCACGGTCCTAAAATCCAGAGAAAACAGTTCGTCCATGGAAGATTGTAAGCCTGTGGGTACATTTTCCATGGAAGCATAGGCTTCTTCCAGGCGGGTTTTGTCGCCGGATACTAAAGAAGAAATCAGGTAGGAAAAACTGAACGCATCCATGGGATAATCGGTGGTAAAAGGATTTTCATGGGCAGCCAGCAGGGAGTCCGCTATGGCATAATTGTAAACAACTGCCCGGGAGTCTTTGGCAAACAGGCTGCAGACGCTGCTGTCGCTGTCCTTGTCATCCGCAAAGGGCGCATTGCCGAAGCAGACAACGGTAGTTACCCCGTCATCCTCGGGAAATGTGCCGTCATCCTGCATGGGATTGGCGGTAAAATAGTCGTAGGTTTCGATTTCCGGGTTTTCCGGTGTGGGAATGGCATCAATGTCTTCCTGGGTAATCCGGTTGCCGAAGGTCTTGTACTTATAGAAACAAAGCCCCAGGATACCCAGAATGAGAATGCCTAAAACAAGGTGGATGCTGACACGCAGACGCTTTTCTTTTCTGCCAAGGGCATCCTCCGCATCGCTGTCATTTTCCTCCTCATCTTCATTTTCCTCGTCCTCATCGTCGTATTCCACGTAATCGTCGCCGGTTTCTTCCGTATCCATGCCGGCTTCTTCTACATCGACTTCGTTCCCGTCACTGTCGCCGTCTAAATCTTCTATCTCCAAATCCTCTATTTCCAAATCGTCCCAGCCGTCATCCAAATTTTCTGCGGGGGAATATCCTTTTTTTTCTGTCATATGCTTTTTGTCCATGACCGTACAACCTTTCTGCGGGGCATGCGCCTTGTCGTTTGTTTCAGTATTGCCCGGAAGCCCGGGATGTAAACTGATTGTACTATTCTTCGGAAAAACTGTAAAGCAAAGTTGCAAAGTTTCTAATTTTTTTAGAAATGATACAAACCCGATACAATTTAAAGGAAAATAAGAAAAGGAAAAGGGAACGAAACCGTTTCTTACGAAAAATTAAGAAATTTCTAATGATAAGAGAGTGCCTGAAACTTGAACGGCCCACAGAATAATGTTATACTAATCAGTATCTATGGATGGAAAGGTATGGGATACATGAGAAAGTTGTTTGGACATAAAAAACAATATACAGATGATGACTTCGACATGGAAGATTTTGATACAGACTTCGATGCGGAAGAAACCTACGGCGAAGAGGGCGACTATGAGGAAGCTTACGACGGCGAAGGGTATGAAGACGGCGTCGAATACGAGGAGGCTTATGAGGACGGAGCCGAAGACGGCGTCGAATACGAGGAGACTTATGAGGACGGAGCCGAAGACGGCATTGAATACGAGGAGGCTTACGAGGACGGAGCCGAAGATGGTGTCGATTACGAAGAAGCTTATGAGGACGGAGCCGAAGACGGCGTCGAATATGAGGAATCCTACGACGGTGAAGGCGAGTATGGCGTTCAGCTTTATGATGCCAATGCCGCAGCAGCCGAATATGAGCCCGGTGAAGAATACGAACCGGACGGCGCCTATGTGGATTTGGACGAAGCCGGCGAGGACTACGGGGATGAATACGAAGAGGAAACGGACGAAGAGGACGAGGAAGATGATGACGACGATGAACCTCTGCCCTGGAGTGCCATGACCGACCTCAATTTCTTCCAGAAGGTATGGTATTCCCTGGTGCATATGAGTGCCATTGACCGTGTGATTACCACTTCCGGTGTACTGGTGCTTGTGCTGGCACTTGTGGCAGGTACTATTTATGTGGACAATCTGACTAAGAAAAACAAACCCGCTTCCCAGCCGGTGGCATCTATCGGCAGCAGCATGGACGGTATTCATGTCGTGGGAGAGGACGGACTGATGGCTGTGGCGGATGCGGAAAAGGCAAGAATTGATGCAGCCAACGCCATTCAGGAGGACGAGCAGAAGGATTACGACGAAAATGAATATACCAAGGATGTAACGGTAACCATGAATACCACATCCATTGAAAAGGACCTGAAGATCAAATTCGTCAACAGCAAGACAAACAAGCTGATTGCCAATGTACCGTTCTCCGTAACGGTGGAAACACCCGGCAAAAAGACGGAAACCTGGACGGACGATGACATGGACGGCATTATTTACAAAACCGGCATCACACCCGGCAAGTACAGTGTTGCCATGAATGCGCTCACGGATGAAAAGTACAAGGACTACGAAATCAGCACCACAGCGAAGAAGGTGGATGTCCGGAAAGAAATTGCTTACCAGAAGGTAGACGTTTCTGACGAAATCAAGAAAGAATCGGAAATAGATTCCAAGAAGGAAGACACCATGATTAACGATACCGAGCAGGAGTCCACCCTGACGGATACCGTGGCATGGGTGGAATCCACCAAGACGGTTATTGAAGCAACCTACACCGCCATTGACAGAAAGAATGTGAAGGACCCCATGACCTCTGCCAAGGCAGGTACCTATATCCGCACGGCAGAGCTGAATGTCAGCGGCTTCAGCCTGCAGGCAGGAGAAAGCAAAAAGCTTGTATATTCTGCAAGCATCGGCAATGTAAGCTTCGGTCAGGCGGCCTATACGAATTACGACAGCAACATTATCAGTGTCGGCTCCGACGGAACCGTAACGGGTCTTGCAGCAGGTACCACGAATCTGAAGATTATTGTGGAGGGTACGATTCAGGAAACCGATCCTTCCGGAAACAATGCCAGCAGGACAGAAACCTTCACCGGCAACTGCCAGATAAGTGTTACAGAAAAAAAGGTGGATGTTAAGAGCATCTCTCTTGACAATACTTCCCTGACACTGGCGGAGGGCGGTGTGGCTTCCTTAAAGGCTACCGTGGCGCCGGATGATGCCGGCAACAAGGCGGTTACCTGGACTTCCTCCAATGCCGGCGTGGCAACGGTAGACAATAACGGTACGGTTACGGCAAAGAAGGAAGGCACCGCACAAATTACCGTAGCTTCTGTAGAAAATCCTGCTATTACAGCGGTGTGCACGGTTACGGTTATGAAAAAGGCGGACAGCCGTACCCTTTCCTTAAGCCAGAGCAATCTTTCCCTGGCACCCAATGCCAAGGCGGAAATTAAGGCGACTATCGGCAACAGCGATGCCGCCGGCTCCAAGGACGGTACACTGGAATATACACTGGATAAGACGGATGTGGCTTCTATTTCCATGGGAGCCTTAAAGGACGGCACGGCAACCATTAACGTAACCGGTAAAAAAGCGGGCGTTGCCATTCTGACCGTAAAGCTAAAAGATAGCTCCCTTACGGCGGTATGTACCATTACCGTACAGGAAAATACCCTGAAATTGGATAAGAGCACTTTAAGCATTATGCCCGGAAGCAAGGGTACGGTGACAGCTACGGCAGGAAGCACAACCGGCACCTTTTCCGCGGACACTTCCGACAAGAATATTGCTACCGTAAAGATTTCCGAAACAAAGAAATCCTCCGACGGCAGCAGCTTAACGGCTACCGTAGAGGTTACCGGCGTCAAGACCGGCTCCGCTACCGTTACCGTAAATTATACCGACAACGGCTTTACCCAGAGCAAGACATTTACCGTTAAGGTAGCGGCAAAGGAAGGCAAGCTGACGGATACCAGCAACAGACAGCTTTACGTGCTGACATCCGACAACAAATACCGCGAAGCCACTTATGCGGACTATTACGATACCAACATCAAAACCTTCTATATTAAAACAGAGGGCAAGATAAAGTATACCGGCTGGCAGACCATTGACGGCAGGCTGTATTTCTTTGATGCGGCAGGCAACAAGGTGACCGGCGAACAGGTTATTCAGGGTGCAAAGTACAATTTTGCAAGCGACGGTTCCCTGGTTACCGGCAGTGGCAGCTTCGGTATCGACGTTTCCAAGTGGAACGGTACCATTGACTGGACGGCAGTAAAGAATTCCGGTGTCAACTATGTTATTATCCGCTGCGGTTACCGCGGCTCCTCTACCGGTGCACTGGTAGAAGACCCCAAGTTCAAAGCAAACATCCAGGGCGCCAATGCGGCAGGCCTTAAGGTGGGCGTTTACTTCTTCTCCCAGGCAATAAACAAGGCGGAAGCGGTAGAAGAGGCCTCCATGACCATTGAACTGATTAAAAAGTACAAGATTTCCTATCCGGTCTTCTTAGACGTGGAAGGCAGCAACGGACGCGGTGACAGGATTGATAAGGCAACCAGAACGGATGTTATCAAGGCTTACTGTGAAACCGTACAGAATGCGGGCTATACTGCAGGTGTTTATGCCAACAAGAGCTGGCTGAATGATAAAATTGATGCCGGACAGCTCGGCAAATACAAAATCTGGCTGGCACAGTATGCGGCAACTCCGACCTACACAGGACGTTATGACATGTGGCAGTACAAGTCTACCGGCAAGATTTCAGGCATCAGCGGAAACGTGGACTTAAACATCAGCTATCTGGGCTACTAAATCAAAACCGAACAAGTTAAGAAAATCATATAAGGGACAGAAAGGAGATAAGCATGAGAACTTATCTGGTAACAGGAGGAGCCGGCTTCATCGGTTCCAACTACATTCATTACATGTTCAAAAAATACGGGGACGAAATCCGCATCATCAATGTGGACGCACTTACCTATGCGGGCAACCTGGAAAACTTAAAGGACGTGGAGAAAAGGGACAATTACACTTTTGTAAAAGCCAATATCTGCGACAAGGAAGCCATCCGCAAGGTATTTACGGAAAATGACATCGACAGAGTCGTGCATTTCGCGGCGGAAAGCCATGTTGACAGAAGCATCCGCAACCCGGAAGTATTTGTGCAGACCAATGTATACGGTACCGCTGTTATGTTAAACTGCGCCAAGGAAGCATGGGAGCTTCCGGACGGCAGCTTTAAGGAAGGCAAGAAATTCCTGCATGTTTCCACAGATGAGGTTTACGGTTCCCTGGAAAAAGACGATGAGTTCTTCTATGAAACCACTCCCTATGCTCCCCACAGTCCGTATTCCGCCAGCAAGGCAAGCTCCGATATGCTGGTAAAGGCATATATGGATACCTATCATTTCCCTGCCAACATTACGAACTGCTCCAACAACTACGGACCTTACCAGTTCCCGGAAAAGCTGATTCCGCTGATTATCAACAATGCCCTGCATGGCAAGAAGCTTCCGGTGTACGGCGACGGCAAAAATGTGCGTGACTGGCTCTATGTGGAGGACCATGCCAAAGCGATTGATATGGTGCAGGAACAGGGCAGACTGTTTGAAACCTACAACATCGGCGGACACAACGAAAAACAGAACATCGAGATTATTCATATCATTCTGGATACCCTGCAGGAAATGCTGCCGGACGGAGACGAAAGAAAGGCATGGATCAACGAAAGCCTGATTACCTACGTGGAGGACAGAAAGGGACATGACAGACGTTATGCCATCGCTCCCGATAAGATTAAGGCAGAAATCGGCTGGTATCCCGAAACCATGTTTAAGGATGGTATCAAAAAGACCATTGCCTGGTATTTTGAACATGAGGACTGGATGAAAAATGTGACCAGCGGGGATTATCAGAAGTATTACAGTGAAATGTACGAATAATCCGTGAAACACGATTACATGGGAACGGCTTTCGCTGTTCCCATTTTCCATATTCTGTGATAAAATAAATTTAACTGACCTGAAAGGAGATATTTCATGAAAGGAATTATTTTAGCCGGAGGATCCGGTACCAGACTGTACCCGCTCACCAAAGCCATTTCCAAACAGATTATGCCTGTTTACGATAAACCCATGATTTATTATCCGCTGTCCATCCTGATGCTGGCGGGGATTAAAGAAATCCTGATTATTTCCACCCCGAGGGATTTGCCGGTATTTGAGGAGCTTTTAGGCGACGGCAGCCAGATCGGCATGCAGCTTTCCTATGCGGTTCAGGACAAGCCCAGAGGACTGGCGGACGCCTTTATCATCGGCGCGGATTTCATCGGTAATGACAGGGTGGCGCTGATTCTGGGCGACAATATTTTTTACGGACAGAGCTTTTCCAGAGTGCTTAAGGAAGTGGCATCCCGGGAAAAGGGCGCGACGATTTTCGGTTATTATGTAAGAGATCCGAGAGAGTACGGTGTAGTGGAGTTTGATGAAAACGGCAAGGCCCTTTCCATCGAAGAAAAGCCGGAGCATCCCAAGAGCAATTATGCGGTGCCGGGTCTTTATTTTTATGACAATGATGTAGTGGAGATTGCGAAAAACGTAAAACCCTCCGCAAGGGGTGAAATTGAAATTACCAGCATCAACAACGAGTATCTGCAGAGAGGAACCCTGCGTGTGGAAACACTGGGAAGAGGCTTTGCATGGCTGGACACCGGCAATCACGATGCCCTGCTTGATGCGGCGGATTTCGTAGCAGCTTTCCAGAAACGGCAGGGACTTTACATTTCCTGTATCGAGGAAATCGCCTACAAGCGCGGATTTATTACAAGAGAGCAGCTTTTGACTTTAGCGGAGCCGCTCATGAAAACGAATTACGGCAAATATTTAACAGAGGTTGCAAATGGACTCTAAATGGAAACGAACGGCAATCTGTGTTTCGGCATGCATGTGTCTGCTGCTGCTTTTACTGGTTCTGTTTACCAACCTTCCCCAAAGGAAGGGAACGGCGGATGCCGGCGGCGCAGTGACGTCTGCGGGTACACAGACGGACCAGTATACCGGTGTCGGGCAGCAGGGAGCGGATAAAAGCAATCTGTCCGCTTTTTTGCAGGATGAATATTTCTTTGACCGGGACACAAAGGAGACCGACAGACTATATGATGAAACGAACCGGCTTTCCCTGATTGTGACCTCCGTGGAAAAGGATTTGCGTGTGCAGATTGTGGACAGGGATAACAAACCGGTGGAGGGAGAAAGCTTTTACATCACCTTAAACGGCAAGGACGAATACAAGGATTTAGACAAGGACGGAGTGATTTACATCGGGGACCTTCCTGCCGGAGAGTATGAGGTGGCGTTAAAGCCCATAAGCGGCTACCGTACACCCTTAAGTGCCACGGATGTCCGGGTGAAGGACAAGGTGGAGTATGTGGCGATAGACGACATTTCCCTGCTTATCAAAACCGAGGCGGAAATTGATGCGGAAGCGGAAGACAGTGCCGAAGCCAATACCGATGGGGACGATACCGAAATCCGGCAGACCTCCGGAGTATCCAAAACCGGCGTGCTGGGAATTGACGTTTCCAAGTGGCAGAAGGAAATCGACTGGGACAAGGTGAAGAACGAAGGCGTGGATTTTGCCATTATCCGCTGCGGTTACCGAGGTTCCGTTACCGGCAGTCTGGTGGAGGACCCTTATTTTGAACAGAATATCAAGGGCGCCCGGGCAGCGGGCATCAAAGTGGGTGTGTATTTCTTTACCCAGGCGGTAAACGAAGTGGAAGCCGTCGAAGAGGCAAGTATGGTCATCAGTCTGGTGCGGGACTATGAACTGCAGTACCCCGTATTCATCGATACGGAAGGCGCCGGCGGAAACGGCAGGGCGGATTCCCTAAATGTGGAAGAGCGTACCGCTGTCTGTGAGGCGTTCTGCACCACCGTGAAAAATGCCGGTCTGGAGGCGGGCGTGTATGCCAGCCGCAACTGGTACAACAATAAGCTTACAGCCAGTACACTGGAGTCCTACGCCATCTGGCTTGCGGAGTACCGGAGTGTGCCCCTGTATCAGGGCTACTACCAGATGTGGCAGTATACCTCCAAGGGTAAAATCAACGGTATTAACGGCAATGTGGATTTGAATGTAAGTTACAGGAAATGATAGACAGACAGGAAAGGTAAGGTTTTAATATGGGAAAGATTACAGTGGAAACATGCGAAATCGAGGGCTTAAAAATTCTGACCCCACAGGTATTCGGGGATAACAGAGGCTACTTTATGGAAACCTACAATTACAACGATTACAAGGCAGCCGGTATTGGCTTTAATTTTGTACAGGACAACCAGTCCGCATCCAAGAAGGGCGTGCTGCGCGGTTTACATTTTCAGAAGCAGTTCCCGCAGGACAAGTTAGTCCGTGTTATCCGCGGAGAAGTGTTCGACGTGGCGGTGGATATGCGTCCGGAGTCGGAAACCTTCGGCAAATGGTATGGCGTGCTTCTTTCCGAAGAAAACAAAAAGCAGTTTTTCATTCCGAAGAATTTTGCACACGGTTTTTTAGTGCTTTCCGATTATGCGGAGTTCTGCTATAAGTGTACGGAGTTTTACCATCCCGGCGATGAGGGCGGTATTTCCTACAAGGACCCGGATATTAAGGTAGAGTGGCCGATTCCGGAGGGCATGGAGCTTATTTTATCCGAAAAGGACACCAAATGGGGAAGCTTCCGGGAATATGCAAAAGAACTGGGAAAGGCATAAGCACTTACTATGAAGAAAAAGATTTCAAAAAAGACGGGCATTCTTCTTTTTTATATAGCGGCGCTTATTATGGCATGCCTGATTGTGTTCCATAAAAATCCGAATGCCCAGGCAGCGGAGGAAAATCTTAAAAAGATTATTTCCGTTGTGGTAATTTTAGTTTCCTGCATATTGTTTACGGCACTTTACGATAAAGTGACAGGTCTGCCGGTGGAGCTGTACCAGAACAGGCATTTAATCTGGAAGCTGGCAAAGAACGACTTTAAAAAGCGGTATGCGGGCTCCTATCTCGGCGCGGTCTGGGCAATGGTGCAGCCGGTGATTACGGTTGTCATGTACTGGCTGGTGTTTGATGTGATTATGGGAAGCGCCGGTATGGCAATGCGCGGCGGCAGCGACATTCCGTTCGTGCTCTTTTTAACCGCCGGTCTGGTTCCGTGGTTTTATTTTAACGAAGCCTGGACAAACGGCACCATGGCGCTTTTGGAGTACAATTATTTAGTAAAGAAAGTGGTGTTCAAGATTAGTATCCTGCCGATTATCAAGGTCATCGGCGCTACCTTTGTGCACGTGTTTTTTATTTGCATTCTGCTTCTGATTGCCGCTTTTTACGGTTATACCCCCACTTTGTATACCCTGCAGATTTTTTATTACAGCTTCTGCACCTTTGTTCTGGTGCTGGCATTAAGCTACACCACCTGCTCTCTTGTGGTATTTATGCGCGATATTTCCCAGATTATCAGCATTATGCTGCAAATCGGCATGTGGGCGACCCCCATTATGTGGAACTTTGATGCCATCAGTCCTACCTGGGCGAAAATCTTAAAATTAAATCCCATGGTTTATATTGTAAACGGATACCGGGATGCCATTTACGGCCATTCCTGGTTCTTTGAGGACTTCTTTTCTACCATGTATTTCTGGATTTTCACGATTGTGGTATTCGGTATCGGCGCCGTGGTATTTAAGAAGCTGAAGGTGCATTTCGCGGATGTGCTGTAATGAAAAGCGGAAAGGTAAGAGCAATGGATAATCAGGAAAGAAAGCCTGCAATTACGGTCAAAGACCTTAAAAAAGTATATAAACTCTATGACAAGCCCTCGGACCGGTTCAAGGAAGCCTTTGGACTGACCCGGAAGAAGGCAAAGGAGCATTATGCCTTAAACGGTGTGTCCCTTGAGATTTTTCAGGGCGAAACCGTGGGTATTATCGGTACCAACGGCTCCGGTAAATCCACTATCTTAAAGATTATTACCGGTGTCTTAAGCCCTACTTCGGGGGAGATAAATGTAAGCGGCAGAATTTCGGCGCTGCTTGAGCTTGGTGCAGGCTTTAACATGGAATACAACGGCATTGAAAATGTGTACTTAAACGGCACCATGATGGGATTTTCCCAGAAGGAAATCGATGCGAAACTGCCGGAAATTTTAAAATTTGCGGACATCGGCGACTATGTGTACCAGCCGGTCAAGACATACTCCAGCGGTATGTTCGTGCGTCTGGCTTTTGCGGTTGCCATCAATATCGAGCCGGAAATCCTCATTGTGGATGAAGCACTTTCCGTCGGTGACGTTTTCTTTCAGGCAAAATGCTACCATAAGTTTGAAGAATTCAAGAAAATGGGCAAGACCATTGTGTTTGTCAGCCACGACTTAAGCAGCATCAGCAAATACTGCGACCGGGTATACCTCTTAAATCAGGGCAATCTTTTAGGCGAGGGCAGCCCCAAGGAAATGATTGATGCCTTCAAACGGGTGCTGGTGGGTCAGTACGAAATCCACGACAAGGAAGATATGGATATCCATATTCCCGAAAACGTGTTAAATCCGGAGCTTCTGGAATACGGTACCAAGCAGGCGGAAATGACGGAATTTTACATTACCGATGACAAGGGCGTGAAGACCACCGCCGTCGTTAAGGGCACGGAGTTTACCATCCACGTAAAGGTGGCGTTCCACGACCGGATTGTTGCTCCGATTTTTGCGTTTTCCTTTAAGAATATCAAGGGAACGGAAATTACCGGCACCAACAGCATGATAGAAAAGGCATTTTTGGAGCCTGTGGAAGCGGGCGTGGTAAAGGAAGTGACTTTTAAGCAGAATATGAGTCTGCAGGGTGGGGAATATCTGCTTTCCTTAGGTGTTACGGGCTATGAGGGCAGCGAATTCCAGGTTTACCACAGATTGTATGATGTTTTGAATGTAACCGTGGTTTCCGACAAGGACACGGTGGGCTTTTATGATATGAATTCTAAGGTAGAGGTGAAGAATGCCGCAAAGGATAAGGTGATACCCTACCGGCAGGAGGCGTAATGGCAGAAAACGTAACGGAACAGATTGGAAAAATCACACTGGATTTAACACACTATCCCGGTGAGGATTTATACTGCGACGGCAAGGTGGAGGACGAGCTTCTTTCCATCGTGAAGGATTATGCACAGGTGGAGTACCGGCAGATTATCGAAGAAAAGAAAAGCTGGCCCATTCTGTATCATTTATCCCCTCTCAGGGAAAACATTGTGGACTGGATTCCCATGAAGCACACGGAAAAGGTGCTGGAGGTGGGAAGCGGCTGCGGCGCCATTACGGGCGCTCTTTCCCGGAAAGCGGGGGAGGTGACCTGTGTGGACCTTTCCAAAAAACGGAGCATGATAAATGCCTATCGCCATGCGGAATGTGAAAATGTGACTATCCATGTGGGCAATTTCAAGGATATTGAACCGGATTTGCCGGACAATTTCGATTATATTTTTCTGATCGGCGTGTTTGAGTACGGACAGAGCTACATGGGAAGTAAAACGCCATTTGAAGATTTTTTGAATATGATTAAAAAGCACCTGGCTCCCGGCGGCAGGATTGTCATTGCCATTGAAAACAAATACGGACTGAAATATTTTGCGGGCTGCAAGGAAGACCATCTCGGCACTTATTTTTCCGGAATTGAGAATTACGAAGCGGGCGGCGGGGTACGTACCTTTTCAAGAAAAGGTCTGGAAAAAATTCTGGCATCCTGCGGCGTAGGAAAATATCATTTTTATTATCCGTACCCGGATTACAAATTCATGACCACCCTGTATTCGGACGAATATCTGCCCGGCAAGGGAGAATTATCAAATAACATGCGTAATTTTGACAGGGACAGAATGCTTCTGTTCGATGAAAAGAACGCGTTTGACGGCATTGTGGAGGACAAGCTGTTTTCTGTGTTCAGCAATTCTTATGTAGTGATTATCGGAGACGGCTTCGATGTGAAATACTCCCGCTTTTCCAACGACAGAGCAAAGGAATACTGTATCCGTACGGATATCTGCCGGGATGCGGAGGGAAAGGCCCATGTGGAAAAACACCCGTTATGCAAAGAGGCGGAGGAGCATATCCGCAGTATGGAGGATGCTTACCGGTCCCTGCTTGCAAGGTATGAGGGCGGCAATATTTCCGTGAACGCCTGCACTCTTATGGAAGAGGACGGAAAGGTATGGGACAGCTTTGAATTCCTGCCCGGCAGACTGCTTTCCGAGCTTTTGGACGAATGTCTGGAGAAGGACGATTTGGAGGGCTTCCATAAGCTGTTCTGCGAATACGTGGAAAGAACGGGCTACAATCCCACCTATCCCGCGGCGGATTTTGATATGATTTTCAGTAATATCATGGTGGATGGCGACAAGTGGTCCATCATCGATTACGAATGGACCTTCGGCAAGGAAGTGGCCCCGAGGGAGTTAGCGTTCCGGGCGGTGTACTGTTATCTTCTGGAAAACGAGAAAAGAAATAAATTAAATTTGGATTTAATAATGGAAAAACTGGAAATTACCGAGGAGGAAGCGGAGAATTTCCGGGAGCAGGAAAGAGGATTTCAGGAATTTGTCACCGGCCAGCACAAATCCATGGCGCAGATGCGGGATTTAATCGGAAACCGGGTGCTTGAACCCGGAAAGATGATTGACCGTATGCAGGATATGGCGGGCATATGCCGGGTGCAGGCCTATGAAGACGACGGCAAGGGCTTTTCCGAAGAGAATTCTTACTTTGTAAAGGATGCCTATGTAGGGGAACAGGATGTGGAAGTGACCCTTTCTGTGGACGGAAATGTGCAGATTTTGCGAATTGACCCTGCCATGACTTCCTGCGTGGTGACGGTGGAGGAGCTTTTATTTAACGGTGTTCCCGTGCCCACACAGGATAAGAAGATTTTTTACACAAACGGCAAGGTAGCAAGACCTTCGGCAACCTGTATTTTTTCCACAACCGACCCCAACCTTTATATCAAAGTGGCGGATTTGGACAGAAAAGCGGAAAATGAGCTCTTTGCCAGATTAAAGGTGGTGCCTGTGCCGGAGCGTATGGCAGCGGATATGGCGGCAAGTGTCAAAAAGATTTTTTAACAATCGGAAGGAATTATAAATTTGGGTATCAAAAGCTTTCTGAAACAGGGGATGGCATACGGTCTGGACAAGCAGTACGAGAAAAAATGCGCCTCCCGTAAAATTTTATACAAAGACTGGGTGGCATCCATGGAAGAAGCGGAGTCTTCTTCTACAGGAGAGCGTGCGGAGGCCGTTTTTCTATCTGATGCAGAGAACGGTGCCTGGGCGGATGGTGCCAAAGAACGAGCGGAGGCTTTTCTTTCTGCACACCCGGAGGTCTGCGTGGTCTACGGGGATGAGGATGTGGAAACTGCACCGGGACAGTACGAAAATCCATGGCTGAAGCCCTGCTGGTCCCCGGACACCTACCTGTGGAAGGACTATCTGGGAGAGGCAGTAGCGGTGCGGAAATCCTTTTATGAAAAGGCGGAGGAGAAATCCCGCGACGGCCTGCTGAAAGCGGCAGGCGGATTTACAAAGGGCTGCCAAAGCATCGCCCATATGAACGGCATCCTGTTTCATCGGAAAACGGACTGGTTTACCGGGGAAATAAACAGCAGCATGACCCGGGAAAAAACGGCGGGTGGACAAACGGACTGCCGGGATGCAAAGAAGCAGGGCATGCCCTATATTTCCGTGATTATTCCGTCCAAGGACAACGCGGTTGTCTTGAAAAAATGTCTGGACACCCTGAAAAAAACGGCGGCGGACATTTCTTACGAAGTACTTCTGGTGGACAACGGAAGCGGTGAAGCGGTTAAAAAGAAAATAGAAGAAATGACGGCGGACGCCCCGGATATTCTCTATATATACGAACCCATGGAATTTAACTTTTCCAAAATGTGCAACCTGGGGGCAGAAAGAGCAAAGGGCAGTCTGCTTTTGTTTCTAAATGATGATATCGAAGCTACGCATACCGGCTGGCTTTCCGATATGGCTAAGCTGGCAGAGCGTCCCCATGTGGGGGCGGTGGGCTGCAAGCTGCTTTACCCGGATACGGATAAAATCCAGCATGCCGGTATTACGAATCTTCCCATGGGTCCGGTTCACAAGCTACAGTTTTTAAGAGATAACAAGTGTTATTACGATAACCGGAACAGGGGAATACGGAACGTTTCCGCTGTGACTGCGGCATGTCTCATGGTAAGAAGAGAAGTTTTTGAAGAAGCGGGCGGCTTCTGTGAAAGCATGCAGGTAGCCTTCAATGATGTGGATTTTTGTTTTACTCTCTTAGAAAAGGGCTATTACAACGCGGTCTGCAACCATATACATCTTCTGCACCATGAGTCTATGAGCAGGGGAGCGGACGAGTCCGAGGAGAAGCTAAAGCGGCTTCACCGGGAACGCACCATGCTCTACGACAGGCACCCGGGGCTTAACGGAAAGGACCCGTTTTACCATGACTGGCTGAACCGCACGGGTCTGGATACCCGCATCCAGCCGGCTTACCGGTCGGGCAGGGAAATTGCGGATGTGCAGGCAGCTAAGGAAGTGGCAAAGGAGAGCAACGAAGCCTACGTGCTTAAGAATGCCCGAAAGGACAGATGTCTTCTGGTGCGCATTGAGGCGGCGGATGCTTCCCATATTTCGGGATACGGCGTGGTGCTCGGCAGCGACAATGCCTGCTTTAACGGAAAGCTTTTGCTGGAAAGAAAAGGAAGACAGCCCGCCGTGTACGAACTGGATTTTACGGAACAATACCGACAGGATCTGCAGGAAAATATGCCGGACCAGAAAAATGTGGCACTCTGCGGTTTTCATGTGAACATAGCGGAGCCTCTTCCCGAAGGAGAATACCGCATCGGCATGCTTGCCACGGATAAGATATCCGGCAGCAGCCTTATGAATTACAGCAACCGGACGTTTATCGTTGCCCGGACATAACAGAAAGGCATGGATATAGAAATGGACTATAAAGAAGCCTACGAAAAAGAACATTTGAAAAATGCGGAGCTGGCCGGCAGGGTGGCAGATCTGGAAATGCAGAAGGAAGATTTAAGCTATAAGCTGGACCGCATTAAAAACAATCCGCTTTTTAAGGCATCCAAACCGGCAAGGAATGTGATGCACTGGGCCATCCGTCAGAAGAACCGTCTGGCCGGCTGCGGAGGTCCGAAGGGCGTCGTGCGCAAGTTAAAACAGAAAAAGCAGGAAAAAAGTGTCATGAAAAGCTACGGTACGGACAGCTTTCCTACGCCGGAAGAGGCGAAAAAAGAGCGGGAAACCATATTTGAAAGACCGGTGAAGGTCAGCATTCTGGTGCCGCTTTACAATACACCGAAGGAATTTTTGACGGCGATGATTGACTCCGTGCTGGCGCAGACCTATGAAAACTGGGAGCTCTGTCTGGCGGACGGCTCCGATGAGGCGCACAAGGAAGTGGGAGAAATCTGTGCTTCCTACGTGGAAAAGGAAGGGGACAGAAAACGCATCCGCTATGAAAAACTGGCGGAAAATAAAGGCATTTCCGGCAATACCAACGCCTGCTATGCCATGTCCACCGGAGAATACATCGGTCTGTTTGACCACGATGACATCCTGCATCCCTCCGCACTGTACGAATATGTGAAAGCCATTAACGAACAGGGCGCGGACTATATTTACTGTGATGAAACAACCTTTAAAAACGGTGATATCAACAAAATGCTGACCATGCATTTTAAGCCGGACTATGCTATTGACAACCTGCGTGCCAACAACTATATCTGCCATTTCAGCGTATTTGCCAGAAAGCTTTTAGACGGTACGGAACTGTTCCGCTCCCAGTTTGACGGCAGCCAGGACCATGATATGATTTTACGTCTGACGGATAAGGCAGAAAAAATTGTGCATATTCCGAGACTTTTGTACTACTGGAGATGTCATGCGGGCAGTGTGGCATCGGGCATTGAGGCAAAGACCTATGCCATCGAGGCGGCAAAGGGCGCCGTGGCGGACCATCTGCGCAAGCACGGATTCCGTAATTTCAAGATCGAAAGCACCAGAGCGTTTGAAACCATATTCCGTATCCGCTATGAAGTGCTGGGAAATCCGAAAATTTCCATTATCATTCCCAATAAGGACCATGTGACGGATTTACGGAGGGCGGTGACTTCCATTCTGGAAAAATCCACCTATGACAATTACGAAATCATCATTGTGGAGAACAACAGTGAAACGGAAGAAATTTTCCGGTACTATGACGGGCTGAAAAAGAACGAAAAGATTAAAATCGTGACCTACGAGGGCGGTTTCAACTATTCCGCCATCAATAATCTGGGTGTGAGCAGGGCGGACGGCGACTACGTGCTTTTGCTGAACAACGACACCGAGGTCATTACCGTGAACTGGATGGAAGAGCTTCTGATGTATGCCCAGAGAGAGGATGTGGGCGCCGTAGGCTGCAAGCTTTACTATGCGGACCGCACCATCCAGCATGCCGGCGTGGTCATCGGTCTGGGAGCCCACAGGACGGCGGGACACAGCCATTACCGCATGCCGAGACAGAACTTAGGCTATATGGGAAGACTCTGCTATGCCCAGGATGTTTCCGCAGTGACGGGAGCCTGCCTTTTAGTAAAAAAGAGCCTGTACGAAGCGGTGGAAGGCCTGGACGAAGGCTTTGCCGTGTCCTTAAATGACGTGGATTTCTGCTTAAAGCTGAGAGAGAGGGGACTTCTTAATGTCTTTACGCCGTTTGCGGAGCTTTACCACTATGAGTCGGTTTCCAGAGGACTGGATACGGACGGAGAGAAAGCTGCCCGCTACAACGCGGAGTCTGCGAAGTTCCGCGAAAAGTGGAAGGAAGTTCTGGAGAAGGGCGACCCGTACTACAATCCCAACTTTTCCCTCGACAGAAGCGATTTTGCCCTGAAAATCCAGTAAAATCATACAAAATTGCGCCTTTTTTCTAAAAAGTATTGTGGAAATATTGAGGATGATATGATATACTACCAACGTGAAAAAGGTTTTAGAAAGAAAAACATAGACAGAATCAAAGAAAGGACAGGAAAGTAACATGGATTATATGAAGAAATTCCAGTTCTGGCTGGACAACGATTATTTTGACGAAAAGACCAAAGAGGAACTGCTTGCCATTCGCAACAACGCTTCCGAAATCGAAGACCGCTTCTATAAGGATCTGGAGTTCGGTACCGGCGGACTCCGCGGTGTCATCGGTGCCGGTACCAACCGTATGAACGTTTACACCGTAAGAAAAGCATCCCAGGGTCTTGCTAATTATATCTTAAAGAAGGGCGGCGCAGGCAGAGCGGTTGCCATTGCATACGACTCCCGAAGAATGTCTCCCGAATTTGCAGATACCGCAGCACTCTGCCTTGCAGCAAGCGGCATCAAGGCATATGTATTCGAGTCCCTTCGTCCCACTCCCGAGCTTTCCTTTGCCGTACGCAGGCTTCACTGCATCGCCGGTATCGTGGTAACGGCAAGCCACAACCCGCCTGAATACAACGGCTACAAGGTATACTGGGAAGACGGCGCACAGATTACCGCACCTCTGGACAAAGAAATCATTGCAGAGGTAAATGCGATTACCGATTACAACACCTGCAAGACCATGGACAAGGCAGAAGCCGTAGAAAAGGGTCTGTATGAGGTTATCGGCGCAGAAATCGACGACGCTTACATGGCAGAGTTAAAGAAGCAGATTATTCATCCCGATGTCATTGCAGAAATGGCAGAGGACATCAAGATTGTATATACCCCGCTCTGCGGAACCGGCAACATCCCGGTAAGACGTGTTCTTTCCGAATTGGGCTTCAAGCATGTATATGTAGTACCCGAGCAGGAAAATCCCGATCCCAACTTCACCACCCTGGATTATCCGAACCCGGAAGACCCCAAGGCATTTACCTATGCGCTTCGTCTGGCTAAGGAAAAGGATGCGGACATCGTTTTAGCTACTGACCCGGATGCAGACCGTTTAGGTGTATATGCAAAGGATAAAAAGACCGGTGAATACGTTCCTTTCACAGGAAATATGTCCGGTATGCTGATTGCCGAATACATTTTAAGAGAGAGAACCAAGACACACACCATGCCTGAAAAACCGGCGCTGGTCACCACCATTGTTACCACCAACATGACAAAACCCATTACCGATGCTTACGGCGTAAAGCTGATTGAAGTACTGACCGGCTTCAAGTTCATCGGCGAACAGATTAAGTGGTTTGAAAGAGACCATTCCTACAATTATGTATTCGGTCTGGAAGAAAGCTACGGCTGCCTTGCCGGAACCCATTCCCGTGATAAGGATGCCTGCGTTGCCGTTATGTGCCTCTGCGAAGTGGCTGCCTACTGCAAGAAGGAAGGCAAGACCCTGTGGGATATGATGGTAGAAATGTATGAGAAATACGGCTACTACAAGGAAACCCAGTACACCATTACCTTAAAGGGTGTGGACGGTGCAAAGCAGATTAACGAAATCATGGATAAGCTCCGCACCAATCCGCCTAAGGCATTCGGTGACTTAAAGGTTCTTCGTTTCCGTGATTATAAGGAAGATAAGATTTTGGATATGGAAACCGGTGCGGTTACCACAACCGGACTTCCCAATTCCAATGTTCTGTACTTTGAATTACCGGATAACTGCTGGTGCTGTGCACGTCCCTCCGGTACAGAGCCCAAGATTAAGTTCTATATGGGTGTAAAGGGCAACAGCATCGAAGATGCAGCTGCAAAAGTAGAAAAGTTGACGGAAGATGTAAAAGCGGTTCTGTAATATTATGGCCAAATTATCAAAAAGTAACTTGAAAAAAACTTTATATTATCTAAAAAGAAACGGGCTGCGGGATACTTATCTCGCAGCCTTAGAACGTTTACGGAAAAAAGAGGATTACCGGTACGAAGCGCCCGCGGAAGCGGTTTTAAGGGCACAGAAGGAGGAGGCCTCCCGGATGGCGCCTCTGTTATTCAGCATTTTAGTGCCCACTTACCGGACACCTGAGAATTACCTGCGGGAAATGATAGACTCCGTACTGGCACAGACCTATGGCAGCTTTGAGCTGATACTGGCGGACGCCAGCGGGGATGAGTCTGTAAAACAGGTTGTGGATATCTACGAGGACAAGCGGATACGTTATATCCGGCTTGAGGAAAATAAAGGGATTTCCGGTAATACCAACGAAGCGCTTAAGCATGCGACGGGACTGTATACCGGGCTGCTTGACCATGACGACCTGCTGACACCGGATGCCCTGTATGAAAATGTGATGGCAATCGCGGAAGCAAGGAGCCGGGGGATACGCCCGCAGCTTTTGTATTCCGATGAAGATAAATGTGACGAGAACGGAGAAAATTATTTCTGTCCGCATAAAAAGGAAGAATTTAATTTAGATTTAATTTTGTCAAATAATTACATCTGTCATTTTATGGTAATGGAAACCGCACTTCTGAAAGAACTGCAGTTCAGGGAAGAATATGACGGAGCGCAGGATTATGACCTGGTGCTCAGGGCAGTGGGAAATATTTACGGAAAATGCGGACAGCCTGTGTTTGCCACCGGATGCCCGGACAAGGCGGACCCGGCAGAAAATATCTGCCATATTGCCAGAGTGCTGTATCACTGGCGCTGTCACAGCGCTTCCACGGCGGACAACCCCCAGAGCAAGCAGTATGCCTACGAAGCGGGCAGAAATGCGGTGCGGGATTTCCTAAAGGGACAGGGCGTGACGGCAGGAGTGGCGCACAGTAAGCATCTGGGATTTTACGAGATAAATTATCATCCGGATTTTCTCTCTCTGCGTAAGGATGTGGGCGCTATCGGCAGTCCGGCGTATAAAAACAATAAAATAACATACGGTATGTATGACAAAGACGGCAAAAATCCGTACCGGGGACTGAAAAGAGGCTATGCGGGAGAGATGAACCGTGCGGAGCTGGTGCAGGATGTGTACGCCGTGGATATCCGTACCATGAAAATCCGCAAAGAACTCAGGGAACTGGTGCAAAGTGTATTGAAGGAACAGACGTCCGAAGATACGGCAGGCGTTTTAGTGGGCGGTTTTGTGATAAAGGAAAACGGTACCTTTGAGAGCCGTAAAAACTTTACGGAAGAGGAATATGCCGAAATCAGCCGGAAGGTCTGCGAAGCAGTGAAGAAGAAAGGATACCGGATAGTGTACCTGCCGGGAGGATGGAAAGGATGAAAACAACCATAGTCATACCGAACTACAACGGAATTTCCTACCTGAGGGAATGCGTGAGGTCCCTCCGGGAAGATTTGAAAAACCATCCGGCGGCGGTTATTATAGTGGATAACGGTTCCGGGGACGGCAGTGTGGAGTGGATAAAACAAGAATGTCCCGATATCACACTGATACCTCTGAAAAAAAATACGGGATTTCCCCATGCGGTAAATGTCGGCATCCGTCATGCAAAAACGCCCTTTGTGCTGCTTCTTAATAACGATACCGTGGTGCATCCCGGTTTTACAAAAGCACTGGAAGAGGCGATTTCAGGGCACAAGGATGCTTTTTCCGTCAGTGCGAAAATGCTTTCCATGAAGGAGGAGGGCATCATGGACAATGCCGGCGATCTGTACTGCGCCTTAGGCTGGGCATTTGCCAGAGGAAAGGACAGACCGGCAGAGGACTACAATAAGCCTTGCGAAATCTTTTCCGCCTGCGGCGGCGCCGCCATTTACCGGAAAAGCGTTTTTGAAAAAATCGGATATTTTGATGACAGCCATTTTGCCTATCTGGAGGACGTGGATATCGGATGGCGTGCAAAGATTTACGGATACCGCAATTTCTATGAGCCGAAAGCGGAGGTGCTCCATGCCGGAAGCGCTGCCAGCGGCTCCCGTTACAATGCCTTTAAGGTCAGCCTTTCCTCGGCAAACAGTGTGGCAATTATCGGAAAGAATATGCCGCTTCTGCAGATTATCGTAAATCTACCGTTCCTTCTGCCGGGATTTCTTGTGAAGTTTTTGTTTTTTGTCCGCAAGGGCTACGGAAAAATCTATGCCGCAGGCTGCTTAAAGGGATTTATGCGCGGATTTACAGAGGACGGAAGAAAAAAGAAAGTGTATGTTTTGCCGGAAAATTTGGGAAACTATATGAGAATACAGCTTGTACTCTGGGGAAACCTGTTTAAGCGTTTCGCAAATTGAGACCGCAAAAAAGAATGATACAATTATGATACAAAGGAAATTTAATCTTAATCCAGTTACCGATAACAGGCTCTCTTTGTGGGATGCGAAAGGCATGTGGAAAATATGATAAAGGATAACCAGAAGGTTTTTAACAGGTTACATCTTGTTATGGACGCCCTGATTGTGATAATTTCATATGTGCTGGCCTGGGTACTGCACTTTAAGGTATTCAACCATTTTGGCCCGGAAGCGGGTGTCCTTTCCCTGGAACACTACCTGCGGGCACTTATTTTCATTGTGCCGGGTTATATTCTGCTGTATTACCTCTGCCATGTGTATGAGCCCCAGCGGACGTCCCGGATAAGCAGGGAAATCTACAATCTGATTTGCGCCAATACCATTGGACTTGTGGGATATATCGCTTTGCTGTATGTAGTGAAGCAGATGGATTACTCCCGAAAAATGATTTGTGTGTTTTACGTGCTGAACATCCTTCTGACCTCGGCTTCGAGGTTTTTTGTCAGAAAGACGCTGCGTTCCTTCCGGAAAAAGGGCTACAACTTAAAGCACATTCTGCTGGTGGGTTATTCACGCTCCGCAGAGGAATATATCGACCGGATTTTAGGCAATCCCGAATGGGGCTATGTGGTCTGCGGCATCCTGGACGACTTTGTTCCGGCAGGTACTCTTTACCGGGGCATCAAGGTCATCGGCCGTATCGACAATATATTGGAGCTGCTTCCGGCAAACGAGCTGGATGAAATCGCCATTACGCTGTCCTTAAAGGATTATAACCGGCTGGAAGAAATTGTAAACACCTGCGAAAAATTCGGTGTGCATACAAAATTCATTCCGGATTACAACAGCCTGATTCCCAGTAAGCCCTACACCGAGGATTTAATGGGACTGCCCGTTATCAATATCCGCTATGTGCCGCTTTCCAATACCGGCAACATGATAGTAAAGAGAGCCATGGACATTGTGGGTTCCATAGTGGGAATTATCCTGACCTCGCCCATCATGCTGATTGCGGCAATTGCCGTAAAGGCAAGCAGCAAGGGCCCCGTTATTTTCAAACAGGAACGGGTGGGACTTCACAACAAGCCTTTTTATATGTATAAATTCCGCAGCATGGAGCTGCAGAAGGCTTCCGAAGAGAAAAAAGCCTGGACGGTAAAGAATGACCCCAGAGTAACGGGTGTCGGCAAGATACTGCGGCGTACCAGCATTGACGAGCTTCCCCAGCTGTTCAACATTTTAAGAGGGGATATGAGTCTGGTGGGACCCAGGCCGGAGCGTCCGCTGTTTGTGGAAAAATTCAAAGAAGAAATTCCCCGCTACATGGTAAAGCATCAGGTGCGGCCGGGACTGACCGGATGGGCGCAGGTACACGGCTACCGCGGAGACACTTCCATACGAAAGAGGATCGAATACGATTTGTACTACATTGAAAACTGGACCCTGTGGCTTGACATTAAAATTATTTTCATGACGTTTTTCACAGGATTTATTAATAAAAATGCCTATTAGAGAAGGGATAAGGGAAAAGGAGATTTAGAAATGGCACGAGGCGAAAGAAGACAGGAAGAGTACGTTACAAGGAAATCTTCCGGCAGAACAGCGGGAAAGCCCGCAACCAGAAGGAAAACAAAACAGAAAGGAAAGATAGCACTTCTGGTCGTAGAACTTATGGTTGTAGTGATTTTACTGGGAGTTCTCGGACTGTTCTGGTATATGGAAAGACCGTCTGACACAGGAAACGGTACGGATGGCGGAAAGGGAGGACCTCTTTTCAATGTATCCATTAAAGAAGACGATTTACAGATTAGCGAGCAGGTAAAGGAAAATGAAAACCTGAAGGAGTACCGCAACATTGCACTCTTTGGCGTAGATTCCCGTAAGGGTGCGCTGACCAAGGGCACCTTAAGTGACAGTATCATCATTGCTTCCATTAATTTAGAGACCAATGACGTGAAGCTCTGCAGTGTTTACCGCGATACCTACTTAAACTTAAGCAACGACAAGTACGGAAAATGTAACTCCGCCTACAGCTACGGCGGTGCGGAACAGGCCATGAAGATGTTAAATATGAACCTGGATCTGGACATCAAGGATTTTGTAACCATCGGTTTCGATGGTCTGACACAGGTGATTGACGATATTGGCGGCGTTTACCTTGACGTGGACGATGAGGAGCTTCGTCACATCAACAGTTATCAGGAAACCATGGCACAGGAAATGGGCGTAAATTACACACCGGTTACGACCACCGGCTACCAGCTCTTAAACGGTCTGCAGGCAACCGCGTACTGCCGTATCCGTTACAAGACCGGTAACGACTTTGCCAGAGCGGCTTCCCAGCGTGAAGTTATCCAGGCGATTGTGGATAAGGTAAAAACCATGGATTTAGTAACACTTACCAAGGTTGCCAACGATGTTTCCAACAACGTATACACATCCCTAAGCATGGATGAAATCGTCGGGATTTTAGGCGAAGTTGCCAAGTACAATATTGTGGATGAGGGCGGTTTCCCCGAAGCTACCATGAGAGGTGCAGATAGACTGGGTTCCAAGGGAAGCTGTGTATTTCCCATCAACCTGACGGAAAACGTATCATGGCTTCATGAATTCCTGTTCAATGATACGGGCTATGAACCCTCCAAGGAAGTACAGGAATATTCCAAAATCATTCATGATTTCGTATCCCAGTATATAAACATTGATTAAAGCAAAGGAGCTTGGGAAAATGTCTCAGGCTCCTTTTTCAAAATAACCGTGGAAAGGTAGGGGTATTTCAATGGATATTGATGTAATCATTCCGGTGTACCGGCCGGGGGAAGATCTGGTGGCGCTCTTAAACAGGCTGTATGCCCAGACAGTGGAGATACACAAAATTATTTTAGTGGAAACTTTGGATAAGGAAGAGAAAACTTCCATGGAAGAAGAAACCTCCGCAGAAAATTCCTTACTTCTGCATCTGCAGAAGCAGTATAAAAAAATAGAGCTGTACTCCGTGAAAAAAGAAGATTTTGATCATGGCATGACACGCAGGATGGCGGTGGAAAAATCCGACGCGGATATCTTTGTCATGATGACCCAGGATGCCCTGCCGGCGGACAGAAAGCTGATTGAAAAATTAACAGCTCCTCTTACGGGCGACATAGCCGTATCCTATGCCAGACAGCTTCCCAGGAAGAACTGCCGTGCCATAGAGCGTTTTACCAGACGGTTTAACTATCCGGAAGAATCCCTGCTTAAAGGAAAGGAAAATCTGCAGGTTCTGGGGATTAAAACCTATTTCTGTTCGGATGTGTGTGCTGCCTACCGGAGGGAAATCTATGAAAAGTTAGGCGGTTTTGTACAAAAAGCGATTTTTAACGAGGACATGCTCTTTGCGGCAAAGGCAGTGGAATCGGGGTATAAAATTATGTATACGGCGGAAGCAAGAGTCCTGCATTCTCATAATTACAGCATAAGCCAGCAGTTCCGCCGGAATTTCGATCTGGGCGTTTCCCAGGCGGAGCACCCTGAGGTATTTAAGAAGGTACCTTCCGAAAAAGAGGGCGGCAGAATGGTAAAGGAAACCACGGAGTATCTGTTTACCACGGGAAAGGTATTTCTTATTCCTTATTTTTATCTGCAGTGCATGGGTAAGTATGCCGGCTATTTCCTGGGAAAGCATTATAAAATGCTCCCGGCAAAGACGATAAAGAAATGCACGGCAAATGAGGCATATTGGCAGTAATGCTTTACAGTTTCCGGGCTGTGTGGTAAAATTTTTGAAAAATCAGAAAAAAGAATAACGCATATACTGATAGGAAGTAACAGAAAGGAACGGGTAGAAAAATATGTGTGGTATTGTAGGATATATCGGAAATAAACCGGCGGCCCCCATTATACTGGACGGTCTTGCCAAGCTGGAATACAGAGGCTATGACTCCGCAGGTCTTGCTGTTTACGACGGTGAAAAAATCAATGTGCAGAAGGCGGTCGGCCGTCTGAAGGTGCTGGAAAACTTAACGCACGGCGGCGAAAGCATGCCGGGGTATGTGGGCATCGGTCATACCAGATGGGCAACCCACGGCGCTCCGAGCGATGTGAATGCACACCCCCATTACAATAAGGACAGGACAATCGCCGTAGTACACAACGGTATTATCGAAAACTACATTCCCCTGCGTAAAAAACTTCTGGGCAAGGGCTATGAATTTGTATCCGAAACCGATACCGAAGTTCTGGCACAGCTTTTAGATTACTACTACAAGGGCAATCCCCTGGAAGCGATTACCAAGGTGCTTCACAGAGTGGAAGGTTCCTATGCGCTGGGCATCATGTTTGCGGATTTCCCGGATGAAATCTATGCGGTCAGAAAAGACAGCCCCCTGATTGTGGGAAAGAG
>FR880848.1:0-15869 GCA_000434615.1 Clostridium sp. CAG:510 | reverse complement strand
AGAGTGCGGACGGCAGCTTTATCGCATCCGATGTACCGGCTATCTTAAAGTATACCCGTACGGTATATTATGTGGAAAATCAGGAAGTGGTAAAGCTTACAAAAGACGAACTGCATTTCTACACCGTGGACGAAGAAGAGATTACCAAGGAGCCCGTTACCATTGAATGGGATGCCAATGCAGCGGAAAAGGGCGGCTACGAGCATTTCATGTTAAAGGAAATTTACGAACAGCCGAGGACCATTACCGATACCATTTCTCCCCGTATCAAAAACGGAGATATTGTGATTGACGAGCTGAATATGACGGATGAGGAAATTAAGGCAGTGAAAAAGATTTATATTGTTGCCTGCGGTTCCGCTTATCATACCGGCGTAACAGCCAAATATGTTTTAGAAGGTCTGGTGCGCATTCCAGTGGAAGTGGATGTGGCATCCGAATTCCGGTACCGCAACCCCATCCTCGAAGAAGGCACCATGGTTGTAGTTATCAGCCAGTCCGGTGAAACCGCCGATACCCTGGCAGCTTTACGCGAAGCCAAGGCAAGAGGCTTTAAGGTGCTTGGTATTGTCAACGTGGTGGGAAGCTCCATTGCCAGAGAGGCAGACAGTGTTATGTATACCTGGGCAGGCCCCGAAATTGCCGTGGCAACCACCAAGGCATACAGCGCGCAGCTTGCAGCACTCTATTTGCTTACCATGAAGTTAGGCAGAGTCAGAGGCACGATTTCCGATGAACTGTTTGCCAGCCTGCTTGAGGATATTAAGAAGCTGCCTTACCAGATTGAACTTTTGCTGGGTCAGAAGGAAAAAATCCAGCGTTTTGCAAACCGTTATGTGGGAGCAAAGGACATATTCTTTATCGGACGCGGTATTGACTACGCGATTTCCCTCGAGGGCTCCTTAAAGTTAAAGGAGATTTCCTATGTGCATTCCGAAGCCTATGCGGCAGGCGAGTTAAAGCACGGCACCATTTCCTTAATTGAAGACGGAACCCTTGTTGTGGCAGTGGCAACCCAGCCCGCACTTTACCAAAAGACCATAAGCAACATCGTGGAGGTAAAGGCAAGAGGCGCCTTTGTTATGGCGATTACCACAGAGGACAACACGGCTATGGAAAAAGCGGCGGACTACATTATTTATATCCCGGAAACCAATCCGTACTTCGCAAATTCCCTTGCGATTATTCCTCTGCAGTTATTTGGCTATTATGTAGCGGTAGGCAAGGGCTGCGATGTGGATAAGCCGAGAAACTTAGCAAAGTCCGTTACCGTCGAATAATAGAAAAATTTTCCGTTTTTTAAACTTTTATCATAGTTTCGTCACAAATAAAACACAATTACTGTTTAAGATAAGCTTATCAGTAAGAGAAAGAGAGGTAATTGTGTTATGTACGAGGATCAGAATAACAATTATGTATATTATCAGGCATCACCGGCGGCAGCACCCCAGCCCGCAGCGCCTGTTGACAATCAGGGAAGGAAAAAGAAAAAAGGAGGAGCAGGTCGTTTCTTCCGTAAATTCTTTGCCTGCGCAGGCATGGGTCTTTGCTTCGGTCTTTGCGCCGCAGCCGGTTTTTATGCCGTAGGACAGAGTACCGGCATGTTTAACCAGAAAAATGCATCGGTAGCATCCACGGACGAAAGCCAGAGCATCGACGACCTGAAAGCATGGGTCAATGACCAGCTCAGCAAGAACGTGGCTTCCGGCGACAGCGGGGTACTTACCGCAAGCACGACCGGCATTACGACATCGGATGCTACGGATGTGGTAGAAAAAGTCATGCCCGCCATGGTGTCCATTGTCAACAACTACACACAGACCGCTACTTATTTCGGTCAGCCCATTGAACAGGACGGTACGGCAAGCGGTTCCGGTATCATCGTAGGAGAAAACGATACCGAGCTTTTAATTGCCACCAACTATCATGTAATTGAGGATGCCAAGGAACTGCTTGTGCACTTTATCGATGATGCCGATGTGAAGGCAGTCGTAAAGGGCAGCGATCCAGACATGGACTTAGCCGTTATTGCCGTAAAGCTTGCCGACATGGAGCAAAGCACACTGGACTCTGTTAAAATCGCAAAATTAGGAGACTCCGACAGCCTGAAATTAGGTCAGTCCGTCATTGCCATCGGCAATGCCTTAGGCTATGGACTTTCCGTAACCGGTGGTTATGTCAGCGCCCTGAACAGAGAAGTGGAATTGGAGGATGGTTCCAAGGGCACCTTTATCCAGACAGATGCAGCCATTAACCCCGGCAACTCCGGCGGCGCACTGATTAATATGAACGGTGAGGTTATCGGTATCAACTCCAACAAGATTGGCGGTACGGTAGTGGAGGGTATCGGCTATGCTATTCCTATTTCCGCAGCAGAGCCTATTTTAAGCGACCTGATGACCTATGAAACCAGAGAGAAAGTGGATGACAGCCAGGTAGGCTACTTAGGTATTATCCCGCAGTCCGTTACCTCCGATGCCGCAGAGCTCTACGGTATGCCGGAAGGTGTCTATATATCCCAGGTTGAGGACGGTACTCCCGCAGCCGAAGCCGGATTGTTAAGAGGCGATATTATCCAGAAGCTGGACAACAAGAAAGTCAGCACAGCGGATGAACTCAGAGAACAGCTGAAATATTATTCAGCGGGAGAAACCATTGATGTGCTTGTTATGAGAAGCATCGACGGTGAATATGTAGAACGTACCGTTACGGTTACTCTGGGGGAAAGACCGCAGAACTAATCCTATAACGAATGGAGATTTCTATGTCAGAACACGATAGCGAAAACACAGAAATATATATGGAAAACGACAACACCGGTGCAGGGGAAACCCACACCGGTGAAAGTCGTACAGAGGAAAATAAAACTTCCGTCGCAAAGGGAAGTGAGGAAAAGCAGGACAATCAGTACGAGGATGTCTGCTTTGTCTGCCGCAGACCGGAAAGCAAGGCCGGAAAAATGTTCCATCTGCCCAATAATATTACCGTCTGCAGCGACTGTCTGCACAAGACCATGGATACCATCAGCCAGTTTGACTATCAGGGAATGTTAAATTACCCGGGCATGATGAACTATCCCGGCATGCAGAATTTATTCGGCGGAAACAATTCCGCAGGCAACGGTGACAAGGAAGAGGAGAAGCCGGATGACGAGCAGGAAAACAACGGAAATTTCAGCAATATTCCCAATGGTTTTCCAAATATCAGTTTCATCAATCTGGCCGATCTGCAGGGACAGGGTGGCATTCCCAACAAGCAGAAATTAAAGAAGAAAAAGAAGGATGCCCCCGTGCTGGATATCAAGAATATCCCTCCTCCCCACAAGATTAAGCAGAGTCTGGATGAATATGTCATCGGACAGGATTATGCGAAAAAAGTGATTTCCGTAGCCGTTTACAATCACTATAAGCGTGTGGCTACCGGAACCATGGATGATATTGAAATCGAAAAATCCAATATGCTCATGATAGGACCTACCGGATGCGGCAAAACCTATCTGGTAAAGACCCTGGCAAAGCTTTTAGATGTGCCTCTTGCCATTGCCGATGCCACTTCCCTTACCGAAGCCGGCTATATCGGTGACGATATCGAAAGCGTCATTTCCAAACTTCTGGCGGCAGCAGGCAACGACACGGAAAGAGCCGAAAAGGGCATTGTCTTTATCGATGAAATCGACAAGATTGCCAAGAAGAAAAATACCAACAGCCGTGATGTAAGCGGAGAATCCGTACAGCAGGGTATGTTAAAGCTGCTGGAGGGTGCGGATGTGGAAGTGCCGGTGGGCGCTAACAGCAAAAATGCCATGGTACCGCTGACCACCATCAACACCCGCAATATTTTATTTATCTGCGGCGGTGCATTCCCGGATCTGGAAGAGATTATCAAGGAAAGACTGACGAAGCAGAGTAGCATGGGCTTCAATGCGCAGTTAAAGGATGCCTTTGACAAGGAAGAAAATCTCCTTTCCAAGGTTACGGTGGAGGATATCCGCAAGTTCGGTATGATTCCCGAATTTATCGGTCGTCTGCCCATTATCTTTACTCTGCAGGGTCTGACCAAGGATATGCTTGTCAAGATTTTAACCGAGCCGAAGAATGCGATTTTGAAGCAGTACCAAAAACTCCTGGAACTGGATGAAGTGAAATTAGATTTTGCCGATGATGCCCTCGAAGCCATTGCCGAAAAAGCGATGAAGAAGGATACCGGCGCAAGAGCGCTTCGTTCCATTATTGAAGATTTTATGCTGGATATTATGTACGAGGTGCCCAAGGACGACAACATCGGCAAGGTAACGATTACCCGCGCCTACATTGAAGGAACAGGCGGTCCCCTTATCGAAATCCGCAGCAACTTAAATGAAATCCGTGTGGAACCGGCACCCCAGATTGAGGAGAAGAAGGACTGACGAAAGAAAACGGTTTTGCAGTATAGTATTCCGGATAATGGGAGGACGCCTTTCAGGGAGTAGAATTATAACATAGAAGTGAATATTTCCACCCAAATAATAAGCACCGATAACACAGGTAATGTGGGTGAAAAAAAAGAAACGACAGATGGCAGTGAAGAACCGGACAAAGTATCGGACAATGAAACAGAGACAAACGAGAAAAGTAACAATACGGAGGCGGAGGGACCGGTACTGTGACACAATAGGTGAGGCGCCCATATAGTAAGAGAAAAGGGTTTTGCCATGACCTGTCAGGAAAAAATTCTCTCGGAGGAATACGGGGAACTGATTTTTGATTTTACAGCTGACTATGCCAAGCGGCTGCAGCAGGAAAATGTCTGTTTTACTCCTGTGGACGACCGGTATAATATTTTTTATGTACGGCAGCAGGAAATTGAGCGTTATCAGGGCTCCCTGTATCTGTACCAGTATTTACCCAAAGTATATGGTCTGATGGCGGAGGAATTTGACCCCATCAGCTTAGAAAGTGCCGGTATTCTTGCGGCGCAGAGACCACCTCTTTCCCTTACGGGGGAAGGGGTGGTTTTGGCATTTATCGATACCGGTATTCGTTTTGCGGACAGTGTATTCCGGGACGAAAGCGGACAGAGCCGCATTATCGGGCTCTGGGACCAGACCCTGCAGAGCGGGACACCTCCTGAGGGCTTTCAGTACGGCTCCTACTACACAAAAGCGGATATTGATGCGGCGCTCCGCTCGGAAAATCCCTATGCAGAAATTCCTTCCTATGATACCAACGGCCACGGAACCGCCATGGCGGGCGTAGCCGCCGGCAGTGTGGTAACCTCTGCGCGTGTGACCGGCGGCACAGTTCCCTTGGAAGATGCAGGCGGCAATGCGGTGCCGCCGGTGGGAGATGCAGCCGGCAGTTTTTATTCTTCATACAGAGGGGCGGCACCCCGCGCGGATATTGTGGTGGTGAAACTACGGGAGGCAAAACGCCCCCTGCGTAATTTTTACAATATCCCGGAGGATGTCCCGGCATATGCGGAAACAGATATCATGCTGGGAATAAAGTTTGCGGAGTCCTTTGCCGAGACCTTTAAGCGGCCGGTAGTGATTTGTCTGGGGATGGGCTCCAATTCCGGCAATCACGGCCTGGGCTCCGATTTAGCGCAGTATTTAAATAGTCTGGCGCAGAAGCGAAGCCGGGCGGTGGTGCTGACCACCGGAAACGAAGGCAATGCCGCCCATCATTTTTCCGGTTACGTGCCGGAGGGTGAGGAGTCCTATGAAACAGTGGAAATAAGGGTAGGGGAAGGAGAACAGGGCTTCTTAATGGAAATGTGGGGGAAGGTGCCGGATACGCTGTTTGCGTCCATCCGCACGCCGGGAGGAGAGGTGGTTCCCCGCTTTCGGCTTACGGCGGAAGGAAGCCAGACCTTCAGCTTTATTTACGAGAGAACGAGAATTATCATTGACAGTATTCTGGTAGAACCGAATACCGGAGAGGAACTGATTACGTTCCGGTTTGATGCGCCCACACCGGGAGTGTGGAATATCCGTGTGTATAATTTAGGACCGGACAGGAGCAGGCAGTTTCATCTCTGGCTGCCAATCACGCAGTTTTTACGGAGGGAAACCTACTTTTTACGGCCGGACCCTTACACCACCCTGACGGACCCGTCCATGACCTTTCGTGCTGTCACGGTTTCTTCTTATAATGACGCCAACAACAGCTTTTATGAAAACTCCGGCAGAGGCTTCTTAAGCAACGGCCTTATCAAGCCGGATGTTGCCGCACCGGGGGTGAACGTATCCACGCCCGTCGGTAAAGTGACCGGCGGCAGCATGGCAGCAGCCCTGACGGCGGGAGGCGTTGCCCAGTTTATGGAATGGGCGGTGGTGCGTTTCAACAGTCCGTCCGCCGGCAGCCAGGAAATCAAGAACTATTTAATCCGCGGTGCGAACCGGAACAGCAGCAACACTTACCCAAACCGGGAATGGGGCTATGGCAGGCTGGACATAGATGGCACTTTTGCCATGCTTTCGCAGATACAGAGGTAGCTCCTGTTATAGATTTCTACCCTGATATTGAATGGTTACCACATAAACTGTTTTTGCAGGCTCATCAATGCGGAAGACGGCAAGGTAATTATCAATCAGCAACTGGCGATAGCCTTTACCGGCATATCTACCCTCAGAACGTTCTTGATGGGACTGGGGGAAGGTACTTAAGTTTAGGATAGCCTGCTTAATACGGTCAGTCTGAGCTTTGGCATATTCGGGTGTCAGTTTTTCAACAGCAATATATTCGTAAATGCTGTCCAGCTCGCGAACGGCTCTTGGGTATATCTTTATTTTGTATTTATCCAAAATGTTTTTTCTCCAATTCTGTAAAAACAGTATCTGCATCAAGTGGTTCGGCACCGTTCGCAACTTCCTGCTCGGTTTCAAAGACAGCCTGGTCAATGCGGTTTATCCGTGCAAATTTATCATATAATTCACAACTCATTACAACCAGGTCACTATACCCGTTTTTGGTAATGAAGATAGGCTCCTGCTCTTTATGAGCAAGGTTGGAAATTTCGGTAGTATTTCGTAAATCTTTAATTGGCAAAATAAGCGGCATAATTTCTACTCCTTTCATCAACATAATTATAGCATAATTATGTATCACAAACAACGAAAATATACAGGGAGTATTTTGGATGTTCTTTTTTACCTGTTACCGCTTCGGATTTACCTCTTAGCCGGAAACGGTTTACAAGAGAAAAGATATTTTCTATACTGTAACTGTCAGCAGGGAGCAGAAGCCCGGAAGGCTTAAGAAGCAAAGCGGTTCCCCGGCTGACAGATACAGTAGGGAGCATCAGTATGAAAATCAGGATTGAACTGGATGAAAAACTGAAAGAGGATGAAGTGCTTATCCGGACGAGCAGACTTACGGATGAAATCGCGGAAATTCAGAAAACGATTGTGCAGACGGTAAATAACTTCCAGAAGTTCACCTTTTATAAGGGAACTACGGAGTATTTTCTGGAGCTTCGGGACATTTTGTTTTTTGAAACGGACGAAGAGGGTATTTGTGCACATACCGTCGACGACATTTATCAGACGAAGTATAAGCTCTATGAATCTATGAATGGGAAGATATGCTGCCGGGCTTTTTTATGCGGGTGTCAAAATCCACCATTCTGAATACGGACCGGGTGTATTCCCTGACAAGAAACCTGACGGCTTCCAGTCTTGTGACATTTGCAGGCAGTCACAAGCAGGTCTATGTTTCCCGAAATTATTATAAAGCGTTGGTAAACAAAATCAAAGAAAAGAGGGTTCACGTATGAACATAAGTAAAAAAAGCGGAAAGATTTTCTGGGGAATTTTTTTCCTGTTAGCAGCAGTGTATGTAATTGTCAGCCAGTTGGGTATTCTTCCCAAGGTCAGCGTATTTACGGTGATTTTTACCGTGTTCTGCATCTGGCTTTTGGTGAACGGTATCCGGAACATAAGCTTCTGGCAAATTCTGTTTTCCATAGCTATTGTGTGTATTTTGTATGCGGAGCCTCTTGGCATTACGGCACTGACGCCCTGGCCCGTACTGGGTGCGGCAGCACTTGGCAGCATTGGACTTTCCATGATTTTCCCTAAGAAGAAAAAGCGTATCTGGAAGCATGCCAACATCAATGTGGGCGGTTCTTCTACCGGAGAGTACAACGGTGAAAGAGTGGAATGCGAAAATTCCTTCGGCGAGTCCATTAAGTATATCAATTCCGAAAACTTCTGTTATGCGAACCTGGACAATAGCTTCGGTTCCCTTACTGTATATTTTGACAATGCCATGATACCGTCCGGAAAAGCGACCGTAAACGTTGACAACAGTTTTGGCGAAGTCAGCCTTTATGTTCCGAAAATCTGGAAAGTACAGGTCAGAATGGACCATTCCTTTGGCAGTGTGGAAGAAAAAGGACGCTGCGAGGGCAGCAGTGACATTTCACTGGATATCATAGGAGATACGGATTTTGGTACCGTGAATGTGTACTATATCTAAGAGAAAACAAAAGTGCGAATGGATATTGCGGCGGCCATTCGCATTTTTGTATGCACTGTTTTTATAATACCGGAAAGTAAATATGGACACAGAATTTTCCGCTTTCCTCAAAAATATCTATCAGTCCATTTCTCTTTTCTAAAAGTCTTTTTACACTTTTTAATCCGATACCATGAGATTCCGAGGAAGGCTTTGTGGTATGGAGTTCGGGATTGTTTTCTAAAACAGATACCGGAATTGTATTTTCAATCAACATACTGATTGCATTGGGACGGGGGATGATTTCCACGAAAATACGCCGGATTTCTTTCGGAAGTTTTTCCTCTGCCTCGATGGCGTTGTCTATGATGTTGGATAGTACCACTATCATTTCTACATCATGAAAAGTATTGGCAAGAGCAACTCTAACGGAAAAGGTAATTTCTTTTTCGCGACATAGCATATTCTTTTGCAACAGCATGGCATTTACCAGCCGATTTTGGCAGAAGTCGGCATTTTCTGCATGCATACGCACAGAAATCATTTTTTCCAGGTCTTCTATCACTTCATTTACTTTTCCGGCTTTCAAAAGGGTTTCATAAGAAAGAAAATAATTTTTCATATCGTGCCTGAGTTCCCGTATCCGCTGTTCACTTTCCTCCATATAACGAAGCTGTTTTTCCTGCTGCTCAACAGTAAGACTCAGAAGTTCATATTCCTGCAGCTGCCGGTTTTTTAGCTGCAGTCTGTGAAAAAGAAACAAGGTAACAAAGATGATAATCAACATAACACAGGCAGAAACCAGACCAAGAATCTCGAGAGTATCATTCCCATGGGACAGATAAAACAGGATGTAGTAGTTAATCAGCACCACTAAAAAGGAACAAAGTAAAAACAGAGAGATAATGGTATAACTTTCAAAGGATAAAACAGCAGAAGACTTCCGCTTCCGATGTATGGCAAACAAGATCATAAATTCTGCAAGATAAATCAGGAGCAGGATGTAAATACGGGTAATAGATCCGGGAATGGATAATTCTGAAAAATTTTTACCGGTGCTCAGAGTTCCTATATAAAAGAAAATGTTGCCAATAAGGATATCAAAAATATTGTATAGAAGTATGGTAAGAAATTTGTAAATCCATTTTCCGTTATAGCACAGGAGTGACAGTACATAAAGAATTGCCATGGATAAAAAAGAACCTGATAGATTGGGAAGAATGGAAATGGGTGAATATGTAAGCGGAAAGTACAGTAATGCCGCAAACAGGACATAAACAAATTGATATTTTGAGGAGCGGGAAAAAAAGATCTCTAAGGTAAAGACCGAAAAAATAAAATATAAAATACAACTGAGCGCTTCTGCAAAATTATACAATATCATCATTATGAAAATTCCTCTGGTATCTTAAAAAAGAAGTTTTAAAGGTTTCTTTGTATGCTCTGGAAACGGAGATAAGGGTGCCGTTATCCAGTAAAATGTTTTGATTTGTCAGGACAGATATATAAAACAGATTTACGATAAAACTCTTATTGGGTCTGGCAAAGCCGTATGGCAGGAGCTCTGCGGAATAGTCACTTAGCTTTCCACGTATCCGGTATTCTTTTTGGAGGCAGTGAAACACCACATAGTGTGCATCGGACTCACAGAAGCGCAGGGAAGAAAGGGATATGAAAATTTCCAATCCATTCTGAACTACCGGGAGAGTACGGCAGGTGCGCTGCTTCATTTCCAGAAAGGAGGAAAGAGCAGACGGCAGTTCCTCCTCTAAATATTCCTTTCGGATGTAACGGAGAGGGGTGTAGCGAAAGGAGTCAAAGACCGGTTCATATAAACTGCTGATAAATATAATAGAACATTTCAAATCCATGGAGCGAATTTTTTGTGCGAGCTCCATACCGGAAACTTCCGGCATTTTCACATCCAAAAGATAAAGATCAGCATGTGGAATGTTGTCTGCAAACTTTACAGAGTCCGAAAAGGTAAGAATATGGATATCGGACTTACCGGAAAAAAAGACCTTCACAATTTCATTTATTTTATCCAGAAAAATGCTCTCATCATCACATATGCATATCTTATACATTTCCTTGCTCCTACCAGGTATTGTAATATCCACGGTTCTGTTATGTACTTTGACAGACAACGCATTACATCGTCATACCATATATTTTACATGATTTTGCACTGCACTAAAAGCATAAAGTTATGCTAATTCTGCCAAAATCATGTCACTTGTGCCAAACAGTTGCATGTGCTATGGAAAAATGCTATGAAGAAAACAGGGAGCCGGAAGAAAAAGGAGAAACGAAAATGGAAAAGCTGGTAAGAAAACTGATTGGAAATTCAGGCGAAGACCATAATGGAGAAAAAGTCCTATACAGTAGTATGGTTGGAATATTACTGTTATCCTTTCTTCTGGCCGGCTGTGGAGCCGGTCAGAAGAAGCCCTTGCAGGAAGGAACAGATGCTGAGGGGAACGGACAGGGCAAAACAAGTGCAGTCCGCTATGTGGTGGAGGAACAGACTATTCCCGATGCGGAAAACGGTATGGTTTTGCCGGATGGCAGCAAATATGTGCAGAGCAAGGTACAATTATATCCTCACAGTATTGTGGAAAATGGTATAGAATATGATAACGATGGCCGGTATGTGGGTTCTTACACGCAGGTATGGAATGATGACACAGAACAGTGGAAACATGTGGAGAATGACAATACCGGTTTTGACATAGATGATGTGGCCTGCGAAAGAATTACAACAGAAAATATGGAGTCTGCCGATGGCATTTTATACGGAACCGGCTATGAAGAAAATGAGGCACAGGCTGTTGTTAAAATAGAAAATGGCGGAGTGGCAGAAGTAACTGTCTTAATTCCGGATGATTTAAAGAAAGAATGGGAAACGGCGGTCACTTTCCGAAACAGAATGGGAAACTTTTTCAGATATCAGAATAGCAGCAATCTTATTTACTGTTATGATGGAAAACTGAACAAAAGCGGTACGGTGGAAACAGCTGCCAAAATGCTCTATGGAATGCTGCAGGGAGGGAAAGAAACGGCTACCTACTGGTACGGTATCAGTAGGAACAATAAAGCCGTGGCAGGAAGTACGGACGGCGATATTTTATTTGAAGATTTTGAAGGAGTCGGAACCGACTATAAGGCAGCAGTCTCCGAAGACAATATCTTTTATCTTGCAGATACACAGAGTGTTTATATGGTAACAGATGGTACACCAGAGAAAATATTTTCTTTTGTACCGGAAGGATTTCTGCTCAGTGAATTATACGGAATGGCGGCAGGAGAAGAAGGAGAACTCCGTTTTCTCGTAAAAATGGATGGAGAATGTACACTTCTTACCATGAAACGAGAGGAAAATCCGGTGGAAAAACAGGACATAGTGATAGCGTGTTCAGAGAAACACCCGGGGCTGGAAAGAAGCATCGCAAGGTTTAACCGGCAGAGCACAAAGTACCGGATGCAGGTACTTCTGCCGGACGACGAAGAAGAAAAAGAGGAATTTTTGAGACGGATACAGCTTGCCATGGAGACAGGAGAAGGACCGGATATACTGGCATATGGTCTGGTTAATGATATGGAAGCTTATGTCGACAGTGGATATCTGGAATGTCTGGACGATGTGATCGAGAATCCTTCCCAATATGTGGAGGCAGCTTTGGATGAAAACCGTATCGATGGTAAATTATACGCTATCCCATTTGAATTTAACCTATCTTATGCGGCATATGACCGGGAAGAAGTGGGTAACCGCACTTCCTGGACCCTTTCAGAGCTTATGGAGGCGGTGGAGAATTCAGATGCGGAAATTTTGGAGAAAAATCTGAGCTGGTACTGGCTGGTCATGCGTTATGGACTGTTTGATGATTCCCAGAAGGATTTTATCGACTGGGAAAAACGGGAAAGTCATCTTGATGAACAGCCGTTCTTAGATTTCCTCGCATTTGCTAAAAAATATGCGGATAGTGACAACGTGGAAAGAAAAGCTTTTGCGGAAAGCCCGACATATTTTATGGATTTTAGTGATATGGCAAGAACCTATGCACATTTTAACGGAAAAGTTGTGTTCCTGGGATATCCAAGAGAAAAGGGAAATGGCTTTTATGTGACGACAAGGCAGCTTTATGTCAATGCACTCTCACAGAAAAAAGAGGGAGCTATGGAATTTTTGCATTTTCTTATATCCGGGAGTGAACAGAAGAATTATGTAAAATATAAATTCCAACAGATAGAGGATCAGGTGGCCGGAAATACCATTCTGTTCCCGGTTTCTTTAGAAGCCTATGATACCCTCGTGGCGATAGAAAGGGAAAGAGGGCGGAGCATTATCTACTATACACAGGATGGATATCCTATTGATTTTGGTGAAGACAAGAACGGAGATCGCATTGGATACCCGGATGATTTGGTGGAACAGTTTACCTATATGATAAACCATGCAGAGCCGGTACCGGTGGAAATAGAAAATATCTGGGGAATGGTATACGAGGAACTGACGCCTTACTTTTCAGGAGATATTTCCGCTAAGGAAGCAGCGGAAAAACTCCAGAACCGGGTACAGCTGTATCTGAATGAGAGATAAAAATATCTGCTGCTTATGCGCTTATTGGCAGTATTGTTTCTGCTTTTATTTTGCCAGTGAATCGCCAGTTAAAAAACAGAAGAAAAATTGTAGATAGAAATTGATGGAAAAGCATACATTTTCTTGCAATAAACAATAAAATCAAAATACAAATGAAAGGAAAAAGGCAATGAAAAAAATAACAATATTATTAATAGTCACATTTTTACTAAGTAATTTGTTTATATGTAATGTGAAAGCAGAGGAAATTGACTTACAAACATGGGATTTCCCAGAAAGAAAGCCTATAGAAACAATTGATATAGAGGGATATGGGAGAATTGACTATACATATGATCATAACTTTCGAATTTCTAAAACGGGTAAAGATAACTCAGTAGAATTTACATATAGCGAGTGTGGACAATTGATATATGCTGATAATGGTAGTGAGAGTATAGCTTTTATATATGATGGTCATACATGCTTGGGCCTTATTTATAAAAATCAAGAATATAAATACATTTACGATGAAGTAGGTAGTGTAGTATCAATTACAGATGAACAAGGGAATATTGTATGTAAATATGAATACGATTTTCCTACACAGAATGTATACATACTTGAGAATGATGTGCCTGTTTTGTGCTCGAATGATGCGTTTATTGGTAATATTAATCCTATTAGGTATCGTGGATGGTACTATGACAAGGAAAATAATTGCTATTACTTAGGAGAAGGTGTTTACTATAATGTGTCAAATAACGAATATATTATGAATGACGTTGAGTTAATTCTCCCCTATTCTTATAGTTGTAGTGATGTTAGCAAGGTGCTAACACTTTATACACAATGTATGAATTCAACAACATTTAGTGGTCAAAGAGGTCAGGTATCAAAAACACAGTGGGATAAGGGAAATAGATGGTATGATGCCTTAAATGATACAGAAATTTGTGCAAGACTTATTTATTCAGAGAATACTTCCGCAGGAAAAGCGGATGATAGGACAGCTGTTGCATACCTGATTGCAAATAGAATTAATGCCGGATATTCAGAGGGAAATTTCCGAGGCGTTATGACTAAAAGCCAACAGTTCTCAGGAATTAATCCAACATATAAACGTTTAAGTGATACAAATAATGCACGAGCTGCACAAGATGTTACATCTGATGTTTGGAAGCAATGTGTTAAGCTGGCATGCATATTAACGTACACGAGTGATAAGTCACAGATTGCGTCATTTTATCCAGCACCTGTTGGAATATCCAATCAGGTGCAGATGTATGGAATAAATGCCATAATAGCAAGTTCTTCATTTACATATAAGAATAACAAAATATATCAAAATGACGTGGAATTAACAGATGTTGCGGTGGCAGGAAAAAAACAATATATTACTATTTCAAGTGCTTCGGAGTTGAATGCTTATAAAGGATGGAATTTATTTTATAATTATAAAAAATAGGTATATTATGAAAAAGATAATAAACATAATCCTTGTGCTATGGACAGCAGTTTTTGTGATGACCGGTTGCAACGAAGGGGAAAAAACAAATTTGAAGGAAAAGAAAAGTGCAACGGAGACAGAAATTCCTGATATGGGAAGGATTGCTGCAGGAGCATATTATATCGCAGTCCTGGATGGCAAAAATAAAGTACACATTGCATGGAAGACGGATTATTTCTCTTATGCAGAAACAGAAAACACAGATTGGGGAGGTACTGTTCGTTTACTTAAAAATGAGGAATTTCCGATTGCAATGTCAGAAGATGGAAAAATAATTGTTCCCGGAGGACAAAGTGCTGCAGAATTATGGAAGGCATGGCAGGATACTATGCAGGAGCTGCCGGCAGATGCAGTATTAGGGAGCCCCTTTTTGAACGATTATGAGAATGCAGAAGAGATAGGGGCATGGAAAGATCTTTATTTTGTGGCTGGTCAATATCCTAAGTGTATGGTCGGTGTATTGCAGGATGGAACATTATGCGGGGCAGGTATAGAAGAGGAATTACTGACAACAGTTTTACAATGGAAGGATATAAGAGAAGCTGCGCTTTTGTATGGGGGAACAAAGATAGTGGCTGTTGACCAGGAAGACACTGTGTATGCGCAAGGCGTGGATGTGACTACATGGCCACATATCAGAACCATTGCAGCCGGCAAAAATATGTTTTTTGGATTGACGGAAAAAGGAGATGTGGTTCATACGGCGTTTGTTCTGGATGAGGATTATTCTACAGAACAAATGCACGATATTGTCTCTATTGCAGTGGGGTATGATTGCAAGAAAAATCAAGATGTCATATATGGAATCCGAAAAGATGGAAAAGTGGTTGACAACCTTGGCATGGAAATTCCCGGATTTGAAAATATGGCAGAGATTGATGTTACAATGTCAGATGCTGTCTTAGTAGGTTTGACACGGAATAACAAAATGATAGTAGGGGAAGGGGCGGACGAACATTTTTATACTTTAGCGAAAGAATATAACAATTAGAGGGTATCCGGGGGATTGACAATGCCGGAAAGCATCCATATCTTACGAACGACGGCAGTGGCAATATGACGACAAAGCAATGTGAAGTAAGACTTTATAAATATCAAAAGATATACAAATGTGGATGCAACATGATTAAGAAAGATCCGGTTTATGGAGTAACCAAGCATATGTCTTGCCCACAAAAGTAGGAGAATGAAGTATGAGAAAAGGTGGAATTATTTTTCTGTATCTGATATTTGCATATATGCTTGTGATGACAGGGTGCGGCAGACAGGGAACTGTAATATCGGAAAATGCAGATGGACAGGATAATATTGCAGAAGAAACCTCCGTGGAAAAGGCAGC
>FR880847.1:183630-193899 GCA_000434615.1 Clostridium sp. CAG:510 | reverse complement strand
AACGGACATGAATTTTTATGAACACCAGTCAACTTACAATCCCAACATGCCTATGCGCAGCCTGATTTACTGTACGGATGCCATAGACAGGCGTATAAAAGAGAAGAATGAGAACCTGTACGGACACAAGCAGATTAAGATACCCACGCCCCGGTTTGTGGTATTTTACAACGGGCGGGAAAAGCGCCCGGCAGTGGAGAAAATGTATCTTTCCTCGGCATATATGGGAGAAAAGAAAAATCCGGATTTGGAGCTTTCCTGTACGGTGTATAACTTAAATGCACCGGAGAATAAGGAGCTTCTGGAGAAGTCGGAAGTTTTGTATGGCTATACTTTTTTTGTAAACAGGGTGAATGTCAATAAGGAAAACGGGATGGAACTGGAGCAGGCGATTGATGAAGCCATTGACACATGTACGAGAGAAAATATTTTGAAGGATTTCTTTGGAACGTATAAGAATGAGGTGAGAAGGATTATGGCACTTGATTTTACTTTTGAAAGACAGATTGAATTGACGAGGATGGAGTATTATCAGGATGGGTTTGCAGATGGAGAGTCACAGGGAGAGGCAAGAGGAGAAGCTCGTGGAGAGGCCAAGGGGATGGCACGTGGAGAAAAGAATGGGCAGTTGCGGACACTGATTTCACAGGTGGTTAGGAAGCTTCGTAAAGGAAAAAGTGTAGATCAGATTGCAGACGAACTGGAAGCTGATATGGAAACGATTGCTCCTATCTGTCAGGCAGCGGAAGAGTTTGCCCCGGAATATGACGAGGAGAAAATCTTCGAAAAGGTCAAAAATGCATAAATATCGACTAAATTTGCATAAAATACCTTTTGGGGTTGAGAATTTTATATAAGTACCTTAAATTAAAAAGTAACGTATTATTGAGAAAAACGGCACATGGAGCAGACAGATGCGCAATAATATTTTATCTTTGAAGAACATTTACAACTTACTGGTTATGAAAGATTACCCTATGGAAGGCGGAAGTGTGATTAGCGGAGACCGGAAAAAGGGCATGACACTTACAAAGTTCTGGAAGGAAAATCTGCTTCCGCAGCTTACGGAGGGCAGGTACGGTACCAACATCTGGAAGTATACGGGTACCCGCAACAGACATACTTCGGAAATCTGCAACAGAAGCAGCCAGCTGTTGACTTATGAAGAGTATATGCAGGAGATTGTGGCATTACTGAATGTGGAATTTCTGCTGCAGCAGACGGAGCAGTTTATGTTCTATCTGCGGAAACACGAGTTTAATTATGAAGTATTTACGGACAAGCTTCCCGTTTTTTTAGATGCTGTTTCTAAAGAGGACGAAGTGTGGAATTATGACATAGGGGCATTTTTTGAAAGCAACCGGAAAGATATAGCGGAAATGGAGTCCTACGGAAAAGCAGGAAAAGAATTTACCGCAGGATATTTTTTGACATTTCTGACACTGCATGCGTTGACTGGTGAATACATGCAGAGCAAAACGATGCACATTGTCAGGGAAAATCCGCAGTATGCCATGAAGGAGCTCTGGCAGAGATTTTATCATCGGGAAGAAGAAAGAAATGTTGTTTTCCTTACGGCAAAGGATACGGAAATATATGGAGAAATGTTGCCGGCAGAGAATTTCTGGGGAAGAGAGAGGGAGCAGTTTGACCTTCGGGAGATGTTAGCTAAGGGCGGACATTACCTTTTAAGCGGGATGGGCGGCATCGGCAAAACGGAACTTGCCAAGCAGTTTATCCGGTATTGTGTAAAAAATAAAAAAGTAGATTATATCGGTGTGATCCCCTATGAAAACCAATTTGCGGAAAGCCTGCTCAGGGCATTTTCCGGAAGACAGGAAAAAACCTTCCGGGAAAGCTTTAAGGAGGTTATCGGGGAACTGAAGCAATTGGCATCACAGAAAAAGGTTCTGCTTTTTATTGATGATGTAACGAAAAACGTGCAGGAGGATGAGTATCTGGCGGTATTGGAGAAAGTGCCGGCTACGATATTTATGACATCAAGACTGGCGGACATAGATGGATTTGAAACGTATCCGGTGAAGGAGCTTTCCAAGGATGCCTGTGAGCTTATTTTCCGTGACAGTTATAAAAGATTAATGAAACCGGAGGATTTACAGGAATTAAATATTCTGCTGGACGACAATATCTGCAGACATACGCTGACAATCCGATGGCTTGGACAGGCTGCCTATGCTATGAACTGGTCTGTGGAAGAATTGCTGAAAAAGCTTGAAAAGAAAGAAGAATCCATTCTCTGGAAAGAGAAAAAACGACATGTGAGCCTGAAGGATATGTACCTGCAGTTGTATACAAAGACAGGGCTGCATATGAAGGAAAAGGCATTTTTAGAAATTATGGCGGCGCTTCCCAGCCGGAAATATCCGGTTTCCTTCCTATACACTTACCTTGGTATTTTCATGGAGGAAAATAAACAGGATTTTCTGCATAGGCTGTGCAATCGCGGGTGGCTGGAGAGCAAGGACGAAAGTGTTTTTATGCATCCGGTCATTGCGGAGAGCATTTCCCGGAAAGTATTGCCGGAGGAAACTCTGAAAACGTTGTTTAAGAATATCGGGAAAATATGGAGAAGCTGGTTTGGAAATGTAACAGAATCAGATAAATGGAATGCTGTCTGCGAGTGTCCGAACAGTGACTTTATAAAAAGCGCGGAGCTGGTAGAGGATTTGTTTTTCAGCCTTCCGCAGTCATCGATGGGCAGATTTAAAGAATATTTTCCTGTCATAATTCTGGCATCCGATGTGGTAAAAAATCATTTTTCGATTTCAACCGACCGGGCAAAGATACTGAAGGAAATGGTAGAAAATGCCGGAAGTCTGCCGGATGATATACGTATTCATGCGTATCTGGTCTGTACAGATTATATGATTACGGATATTGCCCTGTTAAAAGAGGAAATACGCCGGCAGGACGAAAAGCCAACCATATCCCGGGAGCTGATGGGACAGCTTTATAATTTAACATTGGTAAATATGGTTTCGGCAGGGCAAATCAAAGATGCCGAAAATCTTTTGAACCGCATTACGCCGGTTACCGCACGGGACAAGGTATACTATTGTATGAACCGCGGGCTTATCGCTGCTATGAAAATGGATATAGAGGAATCCTATAAATGGAATCGGGCGGGGATTGATGCGGCCGGTGAAAATGTGGAGTTGTTTTCCGGGGAATTGTTTCAGCTCTGGGGTTCCCAGACGGTTTTATGCCATGGAACAAAGCGGATGGAGGAAGCGGAGCACAGCCTGAAGCAGATGAAAAAATATCTGCGGGAAGAAAATGTGCAGGACAACTGGTATTACAATTTTGAAAAAGGAACTCTCCTTATCCAGAAAAATCAGGTGGAAGAGGGGATTGGATATCTGAAAACAGCGATTGAGTAAGCAGGATATTATTTCGGACGTGAGCATCTCAATTATATCATGGAATGTGAGGAGCTGGCTCTCGGGCAGGGAAAACTGAGGCTGTTTGAGGAAGCGGAGGCAAATCATAAAATCGCACTGGAATTTACGACGGTCCACAAAGAATATGTGATGGAAAGATGCCGTATTCTGAACAATATGGGACATATGTATATTGAGTGGAAAAAGCCGGATAAAGCATATGAATGCTTAAAGGAATCCTATGAAACCTGCATGGATAATGACGATCTTACCATGGCAGAACCGGCATACAATCTGGCACGGTTTTACAGACTGAAGAATGATACCGAGAAGGAAATGTTCTATTTGCAGAAGGCATGTCCGGTTTTTGAAAGGATTTATTCCGATAGGAGTGAAAAAACAATAAAGGTAAGAAAGCGCTTAAGCGAACTTTCCGGGAGATAAATTCCAGAAAAAAGTAGAGCTTACCCATGAAATCTGTTATAATGAAATTTGCAGTGACGGCAGTTTTGTTATGGCAGATTTTTTTATATTGCAGGAAACAAACAGAGAATTTGAAGAAAACAACAACCGGTAAAGGAAGGGCGGCGGAAACGTGCAGAGGATTAACGAGGACTTACGAAGCGGACAATTTAAGCAGGCATATCTTTTGTACGGAGAGGAAGCATACCTTCGCAGGCAGTACAGGGACAGGCTGAAAAAGGCGCTTCTGGGCGATGGGGATGCCATGAACATGAACTGCTTTGAGGGCAAGGATGTCAATGTGGGAGAAGTCATTGATGTGGCGGAGACCATGCCTTTTTTTGCGGACAGGCGGGTTATCGTCATGGACGGCACAGGGCTTTTTAAGAGCGGCGGGGAAAAGCTGGCGGAGTACATTGCGGGCTTAAAGGACAGCGGCTCCCAGACCTATTTTGTGTTCTGCGAAAGCGAGGTTGACAAGAGAAGCAGGCTCTTTAAGCAGGTGCAGCAGACCGGTTATGTCTGTGAAATGAAACAGCAGGACGAGCAGACCTTAAAGCGCTGGGCGGCCGGGGTGTTAAAGCAGGACGGCAAGAAAATTACGGAGAATACGCTGGAGTATTTTCTGGAAAAAGTCGGCACCGATATGGAAAACATCCGCACGGAGTTAGAGAAGCTGAGCTGCTACTGCATGGATAAAGAAGTGATTGAAAAAGAAGATGTGGACAGCATATGCGTGGTAAACATTACCAACCACATTTTTGATATGGTGACAGCCATTTCGGAAAAACAGACGAAGAAAGCATTGCTTTTGTATTACGATTTGCTGGCGTTAAAAGAACCTCCCATGCGGATTTTATTTTTGATTGCCAGACAGATGAATCTGCTTCTGCAGGTGAAGCAGCTGAAGGGCAAGGGCTTTGACAATAAAAGAATCGGAGAAAAAATCGGGCTGCCCCCTTTTATTGCGGGTAAGAATGTGACGCAGGCGTCCCGGTTTAAGGAAAGAGAATTAAAAGCTGCCGTGGTAAAATGCGTGGAAGCGGAAGAAGCGGTCAAAACCGGCAGGCTGAAGGATACGGTCAGTGTGGAAATGCTGATTTTATCCGTTTTGTAAGCCGGAATAGGGAAAACGGCGGCAGGCGGCAGAAAGGTGCGGTGACGAAATGATAAAAATTTTAATCGTGGAGGATGAGGAGCCCATCAACAATCTGATTCGCATGAATCTGACAAAGGCGGGATATCAGTGTAAATGTGCATTTGACGGGCAGGAGGCCGCGGACATGATGGCGGCGGAGAAGTTTGATCTGTTTCTTTTAGACATCATGCTTCCCAAGATTAACGGCTATGAGCTTCTGGAATATGCCCAGACCCTGAACACACCGGTTATTTTTATTACGGCGATGGGTACGGTGGAAAACAAGGTAAAAGGATTAAAAAAAGGTGCGGACGATTATATTTCCAAGCCCTTTGAGATTGTAGAGCTGCTGGCACGCGTGGAAACGGTGCTCCGGCGGTACAACAAGGCGGAAAAAATCATTAAAATTCTGGACATTGAGGTGGATACGGAGTCCCGTACCGTAATGCAGAACGGGCAGCAGGTTATTCTTACCTTAAAGGAATTTGAACTGCTTCTTTTGTTTATCCGCAACAAAAACATTGCCCTGTACCGGGACGTGATTTACGAAAGCGTCTGGGAAGGGGAGGATATGGGAGAAAGCAGAACGGTGGATCTGCATGTGCAGCGCCTGAAGAGAAAGCTGCACTGGGAAAATAAAATCGTAGCTGTCTACAAAGTGGGTTACCGCCTGGAGGCATAGCCTGCGCCGCAAAATGAGGAGCTATTTTCATTTATGAAATTTTTCTGGAAAATATTTTTTGCTTTTACGGCTATTATCACCATGGTTTTCAGTGTGTTCGGTATCTGGCTGATTTCCCAGACCTTCCGCAATTCCTTAAACAAGGAAATAGAGGAGGGCAACCGGGAAAACCGTATGTTCCAGTTTGCCTTTGAGGTAAACATGAACTCCATTTCGGAAAATTACCGGACGGAAAAAATCGTCAGGGCGCTGACGGAATCGGTGGTGAACAACTTAGACAAAAATGAATATTCCTACAAGCTTTACCGTGACGGCAGGTACCTGGTTTACGAAAATCAGGAGCTTCGTCTGGAAAACGGTCTGATTGAAAAACTGACGGATGCGGACTGTGTGTATCAGGTGTTGGAAAACGACGGAAAAAAATATCTGATTTTTATCTGTAAAAGTGTGATTGGCGGCAGAAACTATTATCTGGAAAGCGCCAAGGACATTACCGATTTGTACGAGGAACGGAACAGCTTTTACAGCCAGTACCGGGTGATTATGCTTTGTCTGGTTGCAGTGACGGGTGTGGTTATTTTTATTGTGTCCCGTTTTTTAACCCGGTCGGTGGCGAGCCTTTCCGACACTACAAAGCGTTTCGCAGCGGGGGATTACGGCACCCGTGCGGAGGTTTACAGTGAGGATGAAATCGGTACTCTGGCTCAGGATTTTAACATTATGGCGGACAACCTGATCCAGAAGATGGATGAACTGAAGGACAATGCCCGCAAGCAGGAGGATTTTACCGCTTCCTTTGCACATGAATTGAAAACGCCGCTGACCTCCATTGTCGGATATGCGGACATGCTGCGCACCATGGATCTTGACAAGGAGGAAACAGTGGAGGCAGCCAATTACATTTATTCCCAGGGCAAGCGTCTGGAAAGCCTTTCTTTTAAGCTGCTTGACCTGATTGTGACCCAGAATGAAAAGATTTCATATACGCCGCATTCTGCCCGGATGCTTATAGCGGAAGCGGAGCGGATTACGGCGAAGAGTCTTTCCGATAAGGAAATTACCCTGTATACCGATGTGGAAGAAGGTACGGTTTACGGGGAAAAGGATTTACTTCTATCCCTGTTTGTTAATCTGGTGGACAATGCCAGAAAGGCGCTTTCTCCTAAAGGAAAAATCACCATAACAGGAAGAACGGAGGAGGAAGGGTACCGGTTTGCTGTCTGCGATAATGGCTGCGGTATGCCGGAAGAGGAGCTCCATAAGGTTACGGAGGCCTTTTACATGGTGGACAAATCCCGCTCCCGTAAGGAGGGCGGCGCCGGTCTGGGGCTGACCTTATGCAGCCGTATTGTGGCGCTTCATAAGGCGGAGTGGAAGATTGAGAGTAAAATGGGGGAAGGTACCTGCATCACCCTGACGTTCCCGGGAAAGGAGGTGCTGCATGAAACAGAAAAATGAGAAAAACGGCAGCATCCTTGACTACAGTATCAGCATTCTTCTGATGCTCATTTTAGCGTTGTCCACGTATCTTGCCCCCTTTGCCTACAGCAATTTTTCGGATAATAAGGATATGAGGGAAGCCCACGCGGTGGAAAGAGAAGGCTTTTCATTCCGTGCACCCGTCGAAAGCAATGCCGGAGAAAAGGTGCAGAGCATGATGGCTGCGCTGGTAAATACCAACGGTCTGCAGAAAACCATGTCCTTAAGTGAGACAGAATTAAACACGGGTGAGGTTTTCGGCGGTGTAAAGGAAGCCATCGGCATTGCCATTTCCTGTAAACTGCTGCCCGATATCAGCGCCTATGATTTAGAGCATAATATTGTTTATGTGGATTATTACAACGTCAGCGATGCCTCTTCCGAGGATACGGACATGGCTTTTTTCTGTATCCGGTTCAGCGACAACGCGACCTTTGATTTTACCTTCCGGGTGGATGCTTCGGACTATATTATTTATCAGGCGGAAATTTACTGCGCCGAGGCTTCCGAATATGTGGAGCAGGTGGACTCCGACGATAAGGAGGTTGTGGCATACTTAAACGATCAGTTTACGGAGAACGCCGGCAAGTATTTTGAATCGGAGGGATATGATGTACTGACGGACAATACCCAGAGTGAACTTCTGATTATGATGGGTTACGAAAGAGGCGAATATGCGGTGTACCACACCGTATGCCAGAATACCAATATGGGTATATCCGGGCTGCGCTGGGGCTTTGTACCAATGACGGTGGCTCTGGAAGACGGTGCCGCCACCCAGGAATGGGGCTACCAGAGAATTGTGGATTACTTCTACGACAAATACCAGATAGAAATAGATTAAAAGTGTCATTTATGGGACACCGTTTCTGCTATCCTTGCTTCAGAAGGCGAGAGAAAGAGCGAGAGAAACTTACAGAAATCCGCTGCGGAAAGCAGAGGTTTTCAGGAAGAAAGGCAGGAACAGTTATGAAAAATACAGTATTTGCAGGAGTTACGGTTTTACTTATTCTGACGGTATGGCTGTCAGCGGCGGGCATTGTGAAAAGCGAGAGCAGTGAGCGCGCGAAAGAAGAGCACTATGCGGTGCTGGAGCAGCAGTATGTAGAGGATGTAAGAGAATATTTAAATAAAACAGGTTACCCCGACAGCGGTGTTATGTGCAACCGTGTCACCTACGAGGACGGCAGAAGGGAATACACGGTATTTCTTCACCATCGCAGGCTGGCAGGGCTTGCGGAGGAGGAAAAAGAGGCGCTTATGCAGGAACTTTTGCAGAAAGCGATGGAAGAGGAAGCTTTTCAAAAGGAAGAGATTTCGTTTACCTTTTCAATTTCCTGATTAGCATTATCGCGGGACGGGGACTATAATGGAAGAATGCCTGAAATGAGAGGAGAAATTATGGTTCGTATTCCCAAAGCAAATGAAGTTTACAAACATTTTAAGGGCAATTTATACCAGGTGATGACGGTGGCAGAGCATTCGGAAACGGGCGAGGAGCTGGTAATCTATCAGGCTCTTTACGGGGAAGGAAAGGTCTATGCCAGACCGCTTGCCGATTTCTGTGCGGTGCTTGATAAGGGAAAATATCCCGATGCCGCGCAGGAGCACCGGTTTGAATTGCAGGAACCGGAAGAAATGACATTGGATCCTATGGTGTTGGAGTTTCTGGACGCTGATAACTGCGAGGACAGACTGAATATTTTATCCGCCTTAAAGCACCGGATCACGGATGACATGATTAACACCATGGCGGTGGCATGTGACGTGGAGGTGCCGGAGGGCAGGATAGAAGACAGATATTACAGTCTGAAGAACTGTCTGCTTACCAAAAAGAAATTTGAGGGTAGCCGGCTACGATAAACAGCAGTGTGCCGGTCGTCACCATGGATGTGGAAAGGATGGGTGAAGACTATGGCATACAGCTTGGAAAACAGACTGATTATCGGCATCTCCACAAGAGCGCTTTTTGATTTGCGGACGGAGAACCGGATTTTTGAAGAAGAGGGCGTGGAGGCCTATGCAAAGTACCAGCGGGAGCACGAGACAGAAATTTTAAAGCCCGGCCCGGGGTTCTCTCTGATAAAAGCGCTGTTGTCCTTAAATACTCCCGCCGGAATGGGCGGGACATCGGAAAAAGGCGGATGTGCCAAGGAGCAGGAAAGCGGCACCGGGCGCCATGTATCCGGCAACCGGGTGGAGGTGGTGCTCATGTCGAAAAACAGCCCGGACATTTCCCTCCGGATTTTCCGTTCCATAGAGCATTACGGACTGGATATCACCCGGTCCTTCTTTACAAGCGGAGCCCCCATGGCGCCGTACCTTGCCGCGTTTAGGACGGATTTGTTTTTGTCCGCCTGTGAGGAGGATGTGCGGGCTGCCATAGAGGCGGGCATTGCCGCCGGTATTGTCTGCGGGGAGGGAAACCACTATAAGGAAAGTCCTTCGGACGGCAAAATCAGGATAGCCTTTGATGCGGATGCGGTTATTTTTTCCGATGAAGCAGAGAATGTTTTCAGGAAAGAAGGACTGGAGGCATTTGAAAACAGTGAGAAAAAGAAGGCGGACATTCCGCTCTGCGCCGGTCCCTTTGCCAGGTTTCTGCATACCATTTCCGACTGGCAGCAGGAATACGCGCCGGGGGAGTCGCCCATAAGGACGGCACTTGTTACGGCAAGAAGTGCGCCTGCCCATGAGAGGGTAATCCGTACCCTGCGGGCATGGAATGTCCGGATAGATGAGGCATGCTTTCTGGGCGGAGTGACGAAAAGGGATGTGCTGGCAGCCTTTGGGGCACAGATTTTCTTTGATGACCAGCAGGTGCATGTAGGACCCGCAGCGGAGGTGGTTCCTTCGGCAAGGGTGCCGGCAGCGGCGGACAAAATATACAGTATGGAAAGAGTTATACATGAAGTATCATGATATTGTGGAGGGCACCTTTTTAGAGAGGCCCAACCGTTTTATAGCCTATGCCGAGATAAACGGCAGGCGGGAAAAGGTGCATGTGAAAAACACCGGCCGGTGCCGGGAGCTTCTGACAGAGCATGCACCGGTTTATTTAGAGCGAAACGACAGCAAGACGAGAAGCACCGCCTATGACCTTGTGG
>FR880847.1:183044-183616 GCA_000434615.1 Clostridium sp. CAG:510 | reverse complement strand
CGCCTATGACCTTGTGGCGGTGGAAAAGCAGGGCAGGCTTATCAATATGGATTCCCAGGCACCCAACAGGGCTGTGGAAGAGTGGCTTAGAAAAAAGATACTCTTCTCGGACCTGTCTTTGCTGCGTCCGGAAACAAAGTACGGCAATTCCCGGTTTGATTTTTATATAGAGACACCGGACAAAAAGATTTTCATGGAGGTCAAGGGAGTTACCTTAGAAGAAAATAACTGTGTCATGTTTCCCGATGCGCCGTCTGAACGGGCCTTAAAGCATGTGGAGGAGCTGATGGAAGCAAAAAAGGATGGATACGAGGCGTATATTCTGTTTGTTATCCAGATGAAGGATGTGGATTATTTTACCCCCAATGCCGCTATGCAGCCCGCTTTTGCGGAGGCGCTGAAAAAGGCAGAGGAAGCCGGTGTGCATATCCTTGCCTACGACTGCTTTATCGGCAGAGATTGTATGGAAATACAGGATAAAGTGAAAATAAGACTCTCAGATGAGGAAGATTTCTTAGAAAATTCTGATGAAAATCTTAATTTCACAGTGGGGGATATTCCCAAACCGCTCT
>FR880847.1:168693-183006 GCA_000434615.1 Clostridium sp. CAG:510 | reverse complement strand
ACCGCTCTTAAAATGGTATGATACCAACAGACGGATTTTGCCGTGGAGGGAGGAACCGGCCCCGTACCGGGTCTGGGTTTCCGAGATTATGCTCCAGCAGACCAGAGTGGAAGCCGTGAAGCCCTATTTTGAGCGTTTCATGAAGGCTCTTCCGGATATTAAAAGTCTTTCCGAGGTGGAAGAGGATGTGCTTTTAAAGCTTTGGGAGGGACTGGGCTACTACAATCGTGCCCGGAACTTAAAGGCAGCAGCCATCCAGATTATGACGGAATACGGCGGAGAAATGCCTGCTTCCGAAGAAGAGCTTTTAAAATTAAAGGGAATCGGCAGTTATACGGCGGGAGCGATTGCTTCCATTGCCTTCGGCATACCGGTTCCGGCTGTGGACGGCAATGTACTGCGTGTCATATCAAGGCTGTTTATGAGACCCGATGACATCGCACAGGAGAAAGTAAAGAAAAACTTAGAGGAAGAGCTTCGGGCAGCCATGCCAAGGCGTGCCGGTGATTTTAATCAGGCCATGATGGAAATCGGCGCCATGGTCTGCATCCCAAACGGCGCTCCTCATTGCGAGGTATGCCCCCTGTCCCATATCTGTGCGGCGTACCATGCCGGAAGACAGGGTGAGTTCCCGGTAAAGAGTGCAAAAAAAGGCCGTACCATAGAGGAAAAAACAGTTTTTATCCTGCAGGATGAGGAAAAAACAGCGCTTCACAAAAGACCGGATAAAGGACTTTTAGCAGGGCTGTATGAATTTCCCAACACGGCAGGGCACCTTTCACCGGAAGAGGTTACTGCCTTTTTCAAGAAAAGAGGTATGCCCATCGTCAGGGTGGCAAGACTTACAGATGCGGTACATGTGTTTTCCCATAAGGAATGGCATATGTGGGGATACCTGGTGCGGGTGGACGAGCTTTCCGACCGCACGCAGGCCGTCAAAAAGGAACAGTGGATTTTTGAACGTTCCGAAGAGGTACAGAAAAAGTATGCCATACCGTCTGCGTTTGCGGCGTATGCGTCATATATATTATAAATCCGCTAAACAGGAGGAATGAAAACTATTATGAAACTTTTATCCATTGCAATACCATGCTATAACTCGGCAGCATACATGGGAAAATGCATTGAATCCCTGTTAAAGGGAGGAGAAGATGTGGAAATACTGATTGTGGACGATGGCTCCACCAAGGATAATACCGCGGAAATTGCAGATGAATATGCGGCAAAGTATCCCGATATCATTAAAGCAATTCATAAGGAAAACGGCGGTCACGGTTCTGCCGTGAATGCGGGGATTGAAAACGCATCGGGTCTGTATTTCAAGGTAGTTGACTCCGACGACTGGGTACAGGAAGAGGCTTACAAAAAGATTTTGGATACTCTGCGGGATATTGCCGGCGGTGACAAGGCACTGGATATGCTGGTAAGCAACTTTGTCTACGAAAAAGAAGGGGAGAAGCGTAAGAAGATAATGCATTACCGCCATATTCTTCCTACGGACAGGATGTTTACCTGGGACGACTGCAGACATTTCAGGAAGGCACATTATATTCTGATGCATTCCGTTATTTTCCGCACCCAGCTTCTAAAGGATTGTGGTCTGCATCTGCCGGAACATACCTTCTATGTGGATAACATCTATGTATTTGAACCGCTTTTACATGTAAACACTATGTATTATCTGGATGTGAATTTCTACCGTTATTATATCGGACGTGCCGACCAGTCCGTCAATGAAACGGTCATGATTTCCCGCTTAGACCAGCAGATCAGGGTCAATAAAATCATGATTGATTTCTATACGGAGCATAAGAACCAGATTATCAGATGCAAGAGACGGCACCAGTATATGAGAAATTACCTGGAAATTATCATGACGGTTTCCTCCGCACTGTGTCTGCGGGCAGGTACGGATGAGCAGCTGAATGCCAAGAAGGAGTTGTGGCAGTATTTAAAGGATAAGGACAGGCTTCTATATGCCTGGATGCGCAACGGCATTATGGGCGGTTTCATGAACCTGCCCGGCAAGGGCGGCAGAAAGCTTTCCGTGGAAGGCTACATGATCTGCCAGAAGATATTTAATTTTAACTAAGAAATAACAAAAGCGTATGGGCATTTCGCTCATACGCTTTTTATTTTTATATTAAGACTCTACCTGAGGTCCGCGGTTGCGACTCGGATGAAACATACGTCTGATGGCGCATACAGAATCAAAACGGTAAACCAGCACGTACATCACGGCTGCCATAATGAAGGCGGTGGTAACATCAAAGACGGAATGCTGTTTGATGAACATGGTGGAAAGGATAATGGATACGCAAAGGATGAAAGAACCGATGCGGATGCCTTTTTTATTTTCCAGATGCCTGCTCTTCATAACGGCAATGTGCGCACCCAGGGAATTGTAAACATGGATGCTGGGCCAGAGGTTGGTAGGTGTATCTGTCTTATACAGGGCAGCCACCATTCTGGTGAAAACATTGTCTCTGGGCATGATATAAGGTCTTAAGTGATGACCGTTGGGCCACAGAGTGGAAACGATTAGGAAAATGGTCATGCCGGTTGCTAAAAACAGGCAGGTTTTGTAATATTCCTCTTTGTCCTTAAAGAAGAAGAAAACCACAACCGTTGCAATGTAGGCAAACCATAAAAAGTAAGGAATAACGAATACCTCACAGAAAGGAATCATGTCATCCAGCGCTACATGGATGACCCTGTACTGGCTCGTAACCGTATTCTCTAAATAACAGAACCATGTCATATATATGATGCCGTAAATGATGGCGGGAATGGCATGGTGGTACTTGAGATAAAAACTCTTCCATTCAAATTTCTTTTTCACAATAAAACTCCCATCCTGTGCTCCCCGGAGGCTTAAATCCGGAGGGCTGTAATATCTCCCAAAGTTACATCACAAGTATAGCTAAGTTTATTTTTTTTGCAATCCTTTTTTGCAAATCTTTGTAAAGAATTAAGAATTTATTTATGAATAAAAGCGGTTTCTGTATTTTAATGCAAAAAACATTAAAATTATACAATCATAGGGATGGTTTTCTGCCGGCAGCTTATTTCTAAAAAGTCAGCCATTTCGTGTACTTCACCGTCCGTGTGAACCCACAGGGGCTTGTTTGTCTTGATGGTGATTTTTTCGGCATGAAAAGCATGGATGCCGGGCACCATGTAATGCTTTCCAAAGAAGGCGGTAGGCAGCGCAAGCAGGATAACGGGCTTGGGAACATCTCCCGCCACGCAGAGTTCAAACCTGCCGTCCGTACAGTCCGCAGTGGGGCAGAATTTAAAGCCGCCGCCCTCAAAACGGTGAATCATGGATACTGTAAACAGAAGCCGGTTAATATGTATGGGCTCGTTGTCATCGTCCAGAAACAGATCGCAGGCGGTCTTTTTGGCGGAGATAAGCTGCTTTATGGCAATACCGAAATAGGTGAGCTTTCCCAATTTGATGCGGTTGAAGAAATCCTTGATTTTGGAGTTCATGGCTTCCTCGCATACGGCGGCGTCAAAGCCGATGCCGCAGCTTACCGCAAAGTAGGTGGTTCTGTCCGGAGTGCGCACACAGCCTAAATCCATGTAGCAGACATGTTTTTCATCCAGAATGAGATTTAGAGCCTGCTGCGGATTTTTCGGAATGCCAAGGTCCCTTGCCAGGTCGTTGGAAGAACCGGTGGGAATGTAGCCAATCTTCATATTATCATAGAAAGAAATTCCCTGCAGGGCTTCGTTGAACGTACCGTCGCCGCCTAAAATGATGAGGCGGAGAGGCAGGTTTTCTTTTGCATAATCTCCGGTAATGGAAGAAGAAAGAACCGCTACATCGCCTGCTTTATGGGAAAAATGGGCGTTAAACGGTATTTTGTTTGCTTCAAGCACCGGTTTTATTTCTTCCTTCCAGATCCGCATACCGTTGCCGGAGCGGGAAGCCGGATTTATGATAAGTTCGTATTTCTGCATGATTATCTCCATTCTTTATCTTTTACGGTTTATTGTAGCAGTAAAGGGAAGGAAAGTAAATGAAATCTTGCGTGAAGGGGTGCGCTATGTTATAATTTAGGACAAGCGTTTTGATACGTTAATGTAAAAAAGCAGGAAATGGAGGAAACGTTATGTATTCTTTAGAGGAAGTAAAGGCTGTTGACCCGGAAATCGCACAGGCTATTGTAGACGAGCAGGAAAGACAGAACAGCCACATTGAGCTGATTGCATCTGAAAACTGGGTCAGCAAGGCGGTCATGGCTGCCATGGGAAGTATTCTTACCAATAAATATGCGGAAGGCTATCCCGGAAAGAGGTATTACGGCGGCTGTGAGTGTGTGGACGTCGTGGAAAATCTGGCGATTGAAAGGGCAAAGGAGCTGTTCGGCTGCGATTATGCCAATGTTCAGCCCCACTCCGGTGCACAGGCAAATATGGCAGTACAGTTTGCTGTCTGCAAGCCCGGCGACACCATCATGGGCATGAATCTTGACCATGGCGGACATTTAACACACGGAAGCCCGGTAAACATGTCCGGCAAATACTTCCATGTAGTGCCTTATGGTGTAAATGATGACGGTTTCCTTGACTATGATAAAATGAGAGAGTTAGCTATTGCCAATAAGCCCCGGTTAATTATTGCCGGCGCTTCTGCCTATGCAAGAACCATCGACTTCAAAAAATTTCGTGAGGTAGCGGATGAAGTAGGTGCGGTTCTGATGGTGGATATGGCGCATATTGCGGGTCTTGTGGCAGCAGGCCTTCATCCGAGTCCCATTCCCTATGCGGATGTGGTCACCACCACAACCCACAAGACACTCCGCGGACCCAGAGGCGGTATGATTTTGTGCAACAAGGAAGCAGCAGAAAAATACAACTTCAACAAGGCTATTTTCCCCGGCATCCAGGGCGGTCCTCTGATGCATGTGATTGCAGCAAAGGCAGTCTGCTTCAAGGAAGCTTTGAGCGACGACTTCAAGGTTTACCAGCAGAACATTATTGATAATGCACAGGCTCTCTGCAACGGACTGATGAGCCGCGGAATTAAAATTGTTTCCGGTGGTACGGACAATCACCTGATGTTAGTGGATTTAACCAATTACGGTCTGACCGGTAAAGCAGTGGAGAAGCTTCTTGACGCAGCACATATCACCTGCAACAAGAACACCATCCCCAATGACCCGCAGTCTCCGTTTGTCACCAGCGGTGTACGCTTAGGCACACCTGCCGTTACCAGCAGAGGCATGAACACCGAAGATATGGACAAGATTGCGGAGGCAATCGCCATGGTTATCAAGGGTGGCGAGGAGAAGATCTCTGAAGCAAGAGCCATTGTCCAGACACTGACCGACAAATATCCGCTGATGTAAGGAACATTTGATGTTTTTTATTATGTGTATGGCATAAGTTACAGGTATTGATTCATGAAGGCATGCAGAAATGAGGTTCATTTTTGTATGCCTTTATTGTTTTATATAGGTTTCTTCTTGTGTGGGTGAGCCGGAAAACGGAACGTCGGTATGTCATTGTGTGTGCATGGAAAGAAAAATCCATACACAGTGTATGGATTACAGTTGACAAGAAATGCCCTGAAAGACGATAATAAGAAAATGAGAGGCAGAAAAGCAGAGGTAGAAAATTATGTTTGCTGTAAAGATTAATAAATCACAATTTGAATATGATGTGCATTCCCTTGTAAAGGCGTTTTATCCGGAGGAGATGGTTAAGGTCCTGACACCGGAGATGTCTTCGGAGAAGAATAAAGAGTGGGAAGAGAACATAAGGATAGAAATTATACTTCAGGATGATGGTGCATCGGTGAAAATAAAGGATGCAGCAGGGGAATACATCTGGCACCGGGAGGAGGCAGAGTCTACCTATAAAAATGAGTTTAAGAAATTTTTATATAAAACCTTGTGTGATATGACGGGAAAAGAGCTTCCCTGGGGAAACCTGACGGGAATTCGTCCGACTAAGATTGCCATGGGCCTTCTGGAAGAAGGAAAAACAGAAGAAGAAATAGCGGCAGCGTTGCAGAAGGAGCATTTTGTCAGCACGAAAAAGGCAGATTTGTCGGTGGAAATTGCGAAGCGGGAAAAAGAGCTGCTTTCCCATATTCATTATGAAGAAGGGTACAGCCTGTATATCGGCATTCCGTTCTGCCCGACGACCTGTCTGTACTGTTCCTTTACCTCCAATCCCATCTGCAAGTGGCGGGACAGTGTAGAAGAATACATTGACTGTCTGATTAAGGAAATGGACTTTACCAAAGAAGCCTTTGCCGGTAAAATCCTGGACAGCGTATACATCGGAGGCGGAACACCTACCACCCTGACGGCACCGCAGCTTGACAGGCTGATTTCCGCATTGCAGGAACGGTTTGATTTTTCTACGGTGCAGGAATTTACGGTGGAAGCGGGACGTGCCGACAGCATTACGGAGGACAAGCTTAAGGTTCTTGCCGCACATAAGGTGGACCGAATCAGTGTCAATCCGCAGACCATGAAACAGGATACCCTGAAGCTGATTGGCAGACAGCATACCGTGGAACAGGTGAAGGAGGCTTTTCATCTGGCAAGGAAGACAGGAGATTTCCATATTAACATGGACATTATTCTGGGACTTCCGGGAGAACTGGAAGAGGATGTGGAAAATACCATAGAGGAAATCAAAAAGCTGCAGCCGGATTCCCTTACGGTACATTCCCTTGCTATTAAGCGTGCTTCCAGACTGGCACTGTGGATTCAGGAAAATGGGGTGAAAACGCTTCATAACACCGATGAAACCATGAAGATTGCATCTAAAGGCGCAAGGGACATGGGGATGCATCCGTATTATTTATACCGGCAGAAAAATATGTCCGGCAATTTTGAAAATGTAGGATATGCGAATGAAGGCGGAGACGGTATTTATAATATCCTGATTATGGAGGAGAAACAGACCATCGTGGCATTAGGCGCCGGCTCCATCACCAAGAGAGTTTTCCCGGACGGACGGATTGAGCGGTGCGATAATGTGAAGGATGTCGGTCTGTATATGGAGAAAATAGAGGAAATGATCGACAGGAAAGGAAAGCTTTTCAGCGGGTTATGCTGATAGTTTGATATTTACCGGTTCAATATAAAGCATAAAATGGGGATTTCAAAGAATATGACAACTGTAAAAAGCAGTATCAGATATATAGTGACTTTTTTTCTTATGACCATATTACTGACGGGGCTGCTTGTGCTTGCGGCATTCATACCGCAGAATGCAATACGTGGGAATGTGCGGGAGTCAGCAGAATATCTGTGTGAGGGAGAACTCTTTGGAACGGTGGTTGACGGTGTAAGGGGCAGTGAGATTGACAGGTATGCAGATTCAATTCTGCTGGCTATTGCTTACCAATATGACGCGGATCACCCGCTTAGCTCCGTCATGTGGTCTTCCTATTATTATACACCGTATGAAAATGAAAATGAAAATCTGTTGCATGCGGTAACAGAGGGTAAAAAGGCAAACAGGCAGTACCTGCGATACTGGCATGGATCAAATACGATTGTCCGGCCGTTATTGGTATTTTTTTCCATAAAACAGATATACCTGGTCAATGGTATTATTCTGGCCGTACTCAGCCTTCTTCTTATGGGACTGCTTGTAAAAAACAAAGCATACGGACCGGCACTTGGTGTCCTGACAGGTCTGATTATGACATCATCATGGTTTGTACCGTTGTCGTTGGAATATACATGGACATACCTGCTGTTGCTGATTATATCCGTTGCCGGTGTGAAACTTACACTTCAGGGAAAAGAAAAGCATCTGGGTATTCTTTTCCTGATAAGCGGCATGGTATGCGCTTATATGGATTTCCTGACAACCGAAACCTTGTCCTTAACCGTACCGCTGCTTCTGATCTTATGGGTCTTTTTTCATAAGAATCCGCAGGCATCCCGTACGCAGGTGATGAAGGAAGCAGCAAAGCTTACGTTAGTCTGGGGCTTTGGCTATGTGGGAATGTGGGTAATGAAATGGGTTATGGCTTCCCTGATTTTAGGAGAGAATGTAATGCCTTATGTAACGGAGCACATCGGGGAAAGACTTTACGGAGATATCGGGGTCAGTCAGCTGACGTATATCTGTGGGGCGGTAACCCGGAATATAGGGTGTCTTTTTCCTCTGGAATATGGTGAAGTCGGTGTTCTTTTCTGTATTTTTCTGGTTCTTTTTATTTCCTATAACGGATATGTTTACCACGGAAAACATATCTGCGGGTGGCATATTCTGATGTATATGCTGCCGGGACTGGTTCCTTATATAAGGTATCTGGTTCTGCATAATCACTCCTATCTTCACTGTTTCTTTACTTACAGGGCGCAAATGGCAACGGTTCTGGCAATCGTACTGATCCTGGAGGAGGTTGTGGACTGGAGGTGGCTGGCACATGGCAGAAAATGAACGCAAAGATCTTACGTTGTCGGTGATTATGCCGTGCTTAAATGAAGAAAATACAGTGGGGTTATGCGTGGATGAAGCACTTGCCTTTATGAAAGACCGAGGTATTACGGGAGAGGTGCTTGTTGTGGACAACGGTTCCACAGATTGCTCCGCCGAAACCGCATTACGACACGGTGGGGTGGTGATTACAGAGCCGCGACCGGGGTATGGTCGCGCAATCAGAACCGGGCTGGCAGCAGGAAGGGGCAGACTTTTTATTATCGGCGATTGCGATAAGACTTATGATTTCCGGCATATGGATGAAATGTATGGTCTGCTGGAGCGGGGAGAGTGCGATATGGTTATAGGAAACCGGTATACCGGAGGTCTGAAAAAGGGAGCCATGTCATTTTCCCACAGATGGGGGGTACGCCTTCTGTCTTATTGCGGCAGAAAACGGTTTCATACGGATGTTTACGACTTTCACTGCGGACTCCGGGGAATGAGCCGGAAAGCAGCGGAAAAATTACAGCTTCATACGGATGGTATGGAATTTGCAACAGAGATGATTGCAGAGGCGGCAAAAAAACGTCTGCGTATCCGGCAGGTACCGGTAATACTGCAAAAATGTGAGTATCCGAGGACTTCAAAACTGAGAACGGTCCGGGATGGTTTTCGCCATCTGGGATATATTATAATGTCGGGAAAGCAGGTACGTTAACCCTGCTTTCCTTCTCCTAATTCACGGTCCTTTGCCATGAAGAAGAGTGCGATGGTGTCGGGACCTACATGGCTGCCGGTGCAGTAGTCGTAGGAAGTGTTGATGAAGCCGCGGAGCTTCACACGCTTCCTGATTTCTTCCATTACATAGAGGGAGTCTTCATAAGCATCCGCATGGGCAATACCGATAATCTGTTCCTCCGGATTTACAATGTTGTCGCAAACTAAAGAAACAAGGGTATTTAAGGCTGCCTTACGGCCTCTGCACTTCTTGAACTGGACTATGAAGCCATCCTTGTTGCCGCGTAAGATGGGCTTGATGCTTAAAAGGTTTCCGACTAAAGCAGCAGAACTGCTGATACGGCCGGTTTTGGATAAATATTTTAAGTCGCCGACGGTAAAGACACCGTTCATTTTTGCGGGGTAGGTGGCAAGAATGTCGGCGGTTTCGTCAAGGCTCTTTCCCCCGGCGCGCATTTCACTGGCATAAATGGCAAGAATACCCTGTGCCAGGGAAGCGTTTAAGGCGTCAATCAGACGGATTTTTCTGTCCGGGAAGCTTTCGGAAAGCTCCTCGGCTGCAATACGGGCGGAGTTGTAAGTACCGCTGATGTTTTTGCTTAATGAAAAATATAAAATATCGTCTCCGGCTTCTAAGATAGAGCGGAACAGGTCTTCAAAATCCCCGCTGCTGACAAGTCCGGTCTTGACATCGGCACCGGCGCGGACAGCATCATAATACTCCCTGCCCTTTGCTCTTTCTTCCTCGGGAGTGAGGTCGGGGTCAAAACATACCACCTTTTTTCCGTTTACATAATTTACAAAGGATATTACGCGGATATCGTACTTTTTAACAAGCTCTGCCGGAATATTGGCAGCGGAATCAACAACTATCTGAAACATGACATTACATCCTATCTTAAGTGTTTTTCTCTTTATTCTATGTAGTATTTAATACTATGTCAAGAGATTTCACGAAATAAAAAGAAAAGTGGCAAACAAAAGGAAAATGCAACAGGAAACTAATGCTTGAAATACTAACAGATAAAGTGTAAAATACTGTAAGTAAAATTAACAATAATTGCGAGAAAACGCATAGATAGGAGCAGATATGGCGCTTTCCAAGAAGCCGGTTACCGGCATGAAGGACATTTTACCTGCAGAAATGCAGATACGTGATTATGTGATCAGTGTGATTAAGGATACTTATGGAAAATTCGGATTTACTTCCATAGAAACTCCCTGCGTGGAAAACATTGCAAACTTAAGCAATAAGCAGGGCGGCGAAAACGAAAAACTGATTTTTAAGATTTTGAAGCGCGGTGAAAAGCTGAATTTAGAAACCGCTGCAAGTGAAAACGATCTGGTGGACGGCGGTCTCCGTTATGATCTGACGGTTCCTCTGGTTCGTTTTTATTCCAACAATGCGGCAAATCTTCCCAGTCCTTTTAAGGCATTGCAGATGGGAAATGTATGGAGAGCCGACAGACCCCAGAGAGGCCGTTACCGCCAGTTCATGCAGTGCGACATTGATATTCTGGGCGAGCCTTCCAATTTAGCGGAAATCGAGCTTATTCTGGCAACCACAACGACATTGACCAGACTGGGCTTTTCCAATTTCCAGATCCGTATCAATGACCGCCGCATCTTAAAGGCAATGGCGGCATATGCGGGATTTCCCGAGGAGTCTTATGACAGTGTATTCATTACGCTGGACAAGATGGACAAGATTGGCATGGACGGCGTGAAAGCGGAGCTTGTAGAGGACGGCTATGCGGAAGAAATCTGCGAGAAATACTTAAATCTGTTTGCAGAGGTGGAAAAAGCCGAGAACGGTCCCGCCTACCTTTTAGATACCTTAAAGGATTATCTGGATGCGGATGTCATGCATTCCTTTATGGAAATCATGGACAGTGTGAAAGCCACCAAAGCGGATTCTTTTGAACTGGTATTTGATCCGACCCTGGTAAGAGGCATGAGTTATTATACCGGCACCATTTTTGAAATTGCCATGCCGGAGTTCGGCGGAAGCTGCGGCGGCGGCGGACGTTACGACAAGATGGTGGGCAAGTTTACCGGAAACGATGTGCCCGCATGCGGATTTTCCATCGGATTTGAGAGAATTATCCTTCTGTTAATGGAAAAAGGCTTCAAGGTTCCGACCCAGCCGGCAAAGAAGGCTTTCCTGATTGAAAAGGGCGTTGCCGGAGAGGCCTTGTGTGAAATTATTGCACTGGCACAGAAGGAAAGAGAAGACGGACATCAGATTTTAATTGCCCGTATGAACAAGAATAAAAAATTCCAGAAGGAGCAGCTCATGGCAGAGGGCTATGAGGAGTTCCGGGAATTTTATAAGAATCCTCTGCAGCATTAAGCGGAGTTATAAAGGAGAAAACCAATGGCTGAGACAATGAAAGGATTAAAAAGGACACACAGATGCGGCGAATTATCAAGCGCCAACATCGGTGAAACCGTTACCGTAATGGGATGGGTACAGAAGCAGCGCAACAAAGGCGGCATTATCTTTGTGGACCTGCGTGACCGAGCAGGTATTCTGCAGGTTATTTTTGAAGAAAGCGACTGCGGCAGCGAAAACTTTGAAAAGGCTGCAAAGCTGAGAAGCGAGTTCGTGGTTGCGGTTGTGGGCCGTGTGGAAAAGAGAGCGGCGGCAAGCAATGAAAACCTGGCTACCGGCGACATTGAAGTACGCGCCGAGCAGATTCGTATTTTATCCGAGGCAGAAACACCGCCCTTCCCCGTGGAAGCAGATACCAAGACCAAAGAAGATTTACGCTTAAAATACCGTTATCTGGATTTAAGAAGACCCAACTTACAGAAGAACTTAAAGCTAAGAAGTAAGATTACCACAACCATCAGAAAGCACATGGATGAGGAAGGCTTCTTTGAAATTGAAACTCCCATGCTCTGCAAGTCCACACCGGAAGGCGCCAGAGACTACCTGGTTCCCAGCCGTGTGCATCCGGGCAAGTTCTATGCACTTCCCCAGTCTCCGCAGATTTTCAAGCAGCTTTTAATGTGCTCCGGTTATGACCGTTATTTCCAGATTGCAAGATGTTTCCGTGACGAAGACCTTCGTGCCGACAGACAGCCGGAATTTACACAGGTTGACCTGGAAATGTCCTTCGTAGACGTGGATGATGTTATTGAAACGACCGAAAAAATGGTAGCAAGAGTATGCAAGGAAGCCATCGGTTTGGATGTGCAGCTTCCCATTAAGCGTATGACCTGGCAGGAAGCCATGGAGCGTTTCGGTTCCGATAAGCCGGATACCCGTTTCGGTATGGAACTGAAGAACGTATCCGATGTGGTAAAGGGCTGCGGTTTCGGTGTATTTACAGGTGCACTGGAGAACGGCGGTTCCGTCAGAGGCATCAATGTAAAGGGCGAGGCGGAAATGCCCCGTAAGAAGATTGATGCGCTGGTTGATTTTGCCAAGGGCTACGGTGCAAAAGGTCTGGCTTACCTCTCAGTTTTACCGGACGGCACTTACAAGTCTTCTTTTGCAAAATTCATGACGGAAGAAGAACTGAAAAATCTGGTAGATGCCATGGAAGGACAGCCCGGAGACCTGCTTTTATTTGCAGCGGACAAGAATAAGATTGTATTCAGCGTACTGGGGGCGCTTCGTATCGAAGTGGCTAAGCAGCTTGATATGATTGACAACGATAAATTCAATTTCCTCTGGGTAACCGAGTTCCCTCTTTTGGAGTGGAGCGACGAAGAGAACCGTTATGTGGCTATGCACCATCCGTTCACCATGCCCATGGATGAAGATTTACAGTACATTGATTCCGACCCCGGCAGGGTCCGTGCAAAGGCTTACGATATTGTATTGAACGGTATTGAGCTTGGCGGTGGCAGCGTCAGAATTTTCCAGCCGGAAGTACAGGAAAAGATGTTTGAAGTACTGGGCTTTACCAAAGAAGCCGCATACGACAGATTCGGTTTCCTGATTAACGCTTTCAAGTACGGAGTACCGCCTCACGCAGGACTGGCAATCGGTCTGGACCGTTTTGTCATGCTGCTTGTGAAGGCAGACAATATCCGTGAGGTTATCGCTTTCCCGAAGGTTAAGGATGCCTCCGATTTAATGAGCAATGCACCGGATGTGGTTGACGATAAGCAGCTGGATGATCTGCAGATTGCATTAAACATCACACATCCCGAGGAAGAAGAATAAAATTTAGAGTTGCAGAAATTATCACCTGAGGAAAGGCATGGTTATTTCGATGCTGATTACGAGAATGGATATAACGGGGCTTATGAACCCTGAAACGGAAGTAAGAGCATGTGCGTTTTTGAATGAGGAAAGAAAGGCACATGCTCTTTCCTTTCATAAAGAAAAGAACAGAGCCCAGAGTGTGGGTGCCTGGCTGCTTTTTTCCTACAGTCTGCAGACATGGCTGCAAGGGAAGAAAGCCGTGCAGAAGTGTCAGCAGGTTTACGGGCAGGAGAAACAGATACCGGAAGAAGCGGTAGATGGGATGCCGGCAGAAGTGGCAGAAACACAGGACAAGGGTGTGGCACTTGCGGTCACAGAGTTTACCGTGGAAAAAGTTCTGGAAGAGCTGCGGGCGCTGCCCTTAACGGAGCGGGAAAAACTCCTTTGGACATCAAAAGTCTGCATTGGTGAGCATGGCAAGCCGTATTTACAAAACAGCAGCGATATTTTTTTTAACCTGTCCCATTCGGGGGACTATGTTTTGTGCGGCATAGCGGACCGGCAGATAGGCGTGGACATCCAGAAACGGCATGATAAGGATGTTTCCGGAGTAAAGGAAAAAATTCACAATGCGCAGGATAAGGATGAGGATTTCTTTCTGTTGTTTTCCGCAAAGGAAGCTTTCTGCAAATGCACGGGAGAAGGATTGCAGCGGGATTTATCCCATATAGCGGTGGACTGTGAAAAGGGAATGGTTAAGGATACCGTGACCGGAGATTTCGGAAGACTGTTTACAGGTACGCACGAAGGGTACGTGGAGACGGCGGTTATTATTTAGTGGTGGAAATATTAAAGGAGTGCAAATCGAAACTTGCACTCCTTTTTATAATGGGCGTACAGACGAAGTTTATATTGTTTTTTCCTGCTCCGCTTTGGCAGCTGCCCAGGGACCGTGGCGGTAGAACATAATGGAAAGTACGGTAGCAATGCACCAGCCGATGGGC
>FR880847.1:136799-168631 GCA_000434615.1 Clostridium sp. CAG:510 | reverse complement strand
CGGTTCTGGAGAATACGAAAGCCATAACTACACGCAGGATTAAGTCGGTGAAGGTGGCAATCATGAACTGCTTCATCATGCCGGCGCCACGAAGAATGCCGTCGGCTACTAATTTCGCGGAAACTACAAAGTAGAAGGGGGACAAAATCCGCAGGTACATAATGCCTGTGTGCATGGCGAGTTCGGTAGGCTCATCCATGAAGAGCTTCAGAACGACATTGCCGGCAAAGAAGTAAAGGAGGAAAAGCGGAAGGCTTAACATCCATACCATTTTTACGCCAACCTTCATGCCCTCTTTGATACGGGGCAGTTTTCTGGCTCCTAAGTTCTGGGCGGTGTAGTTGGAAATACCGTTGCCAAGAGTGGTGAAGGAGGTGATAACCAGGTTGTTCAGTTTGACGGCTGCGGAATAACCTGCCATAACGGGAGCACCGAAGCCGTTGATAATACTCTGGATGATAATGTTTCCTAAGGAAATGAAACTCTGCTGCAGAGTACTGGGAACCGCAATAACTACAATATCCTTTAAGAGCGCCCAGCTGAAGAGGGGCGCTTTTTCCTTGCCTTCTACTTTACGAAGTCTGTTGAACACAACGACCATGGCAAGTACACAGCTTACGCCCTGGCAGAGGAAGGTAGCCCAGGCAACACCGGCAACGCCCATGTTGAAGGCTTTTACAAACCAGATATCTACGGCGATATTGGATAAGGAAGATACCGCCAGAAAGTAGAACGGTGTTTTGGAGTCTCCCAAAGCGGAAAAGATACCGGTTGCAATGTTATAGAAGAAAACAAACGGTAAGCCCCAGGCATAGATGTCCAGATAAAGCTTGGAGTCCGCAAAAACTTCCTCGGGTGTACGGATTAAACGGAGCAGCAGTCCGGAACCGGCAATCCCGATTAACATCAGGAAAGCACACACAATGGCGCTGAAGATGCAGGCGGTGTAGACCGCTGTTTTCATTTCCTTGAAGTTCTTTGCACCGAAAAGCTTGGATACCACAACGGAGCAGCCCATGTTGCAGCCGAAGGCAAAGGCTATAAAAATAAGAGTGATTTCGTAACTGTTACCAACCGCAGCCAGGGCGTTTTCACCGACGAATTTTCCGGCAACCAGGCTGTCGGCGATATTGTATAACTGCTGGAAAATGATACTGCCGAACAACGGCAGGCAGAATTTCCATAAAACGGTTTCCGGCTTTCCTACAGTAAGGTCTTTATTCATCTTTTTATGCCTCCCATTCCTTGATACTGTTTACAATCATATTGACGCATCCGTCCGTACCAAAGCGGCTGCTGGATAACAGCAGGTCATAGCTGTCTGCGTGACCCCAGGAGGTGTCGGAATAAAAATCAAAGAACTGTTTTCTCATGCGGTCCATGTGCTTGATGCGGTGAGCCGCTTCTTTTTCGGTCAGGTTGTTCCGCACCATGACACGTTTGAGTTTATCCGCTTTGTCTGCATAAATGAAAACGGAAAGACGGTCTTCCTTGGGAAGAATGGCGGAAGCGCAGCGGCCGATGATGACGCAGGGTCCCTGCTTTGCCAACTGTTCGATAACAGTGCGTTCCGCATTGTAAGCCATCTGGCTCTCGGAATAGAAAGCGGTGCCGATACCGGCTACATCCGCATAAGGGTTGCCACTTAAAAACTGGATGCTGTTAATGGGGGATTCCTCTGTCCGGGAAAGAAATTCTTCGCTTAATCCGGATTCTAAAGCCGCCTTTTTAATCAGCAGCTTGTCATAGCAGGGGATACCGAGCTGTCTTGCTAACTTTTCTCCGATTTCACGACCGCCGCTGCCGTATTCACGTCCGATACAAATAATTTTGTTTTCCATACATTTCATTCCTTTCATAATCTGCAAACTTTGTGCCATCAGCACAAATTTGCGTGTGAAAAAAATTTTTTTTTCACACTATTCATCCTCTCTGTTAGGTGTTGCTTTTTTCACATCGGCTGTATTATAATCCTATTAAAGATATATGAAAAATATAAATTTTGAAATATAGATATATGAAAATGATATGGAGAAAAGTATGAACATCAGTTACGACTATTACAGAGTCTTTTATTATGTGGCAAAGCTGAAAAGCTTCACGGCAGCCGCACAGGCGCTGATGAACAATCAGCCCAATATCACCCGCATGATGAAGAAATTGGAAGAGGAGCTGGGATGTACGCTGTTTATCCGGCAGCGGCACGGCATTACCCTGACACCGGAAGGGGAAAAGCTGTATGCCCATATTTCCGTGGCAATGGAGCATATTTTGAGCGGTGAGGAAGAAATCGCCCGGGAAAAGAGTCTGCAGGGCGGAGTGGTTACGATTGCGGCCAGCGAAATTGCCCTGCACTGTGTGCTGCTTCCTGCCTTAAAAAAATATCGGAAGGCGTATCCCGGTATCCGTATCCGCATTTCCAACCAGACCACACCGCAGGCGCTTTCGGAATTAAAAAAAGGACTGGCGGACATGGCGCTTGTAACCGACCCTTTTACCCTGCCGGAGGGAATTACTGCCAAGGTACTTCGGAAAATTAAGGAGGTTCCGGTATGCAGCACCGCATTTTCCATGGCAACGGGCATGTCACTTACCGATGAACAAATAAAGAAATATCCTCTCATCGGTCTCGGAGAGCAGACCAGTTCCTTTGCCTTTTATTCCGCTATTTTTGGTAAGATGGGATGGACGTTCTCCCCGGATGTGGAGGCGGCAACCTCCGACCAGATACTGCCCATGGTAAAGTCGGATTTGGGGATAGGCTTTGTACCGCTGGATTTCCTGGAAAAGGAAAATATGGAGGGGCTGGTTATTCTGGACATGGAGCCGCCGGTGCCGGAGCGGAACATCTGTCTTTTAAAAAGAAAGGGCGAGTCGTTAAGCCTTGCCGCCGCGGAGCTGGAAAAACAGATACAGAAAACATAACAAAAACTTGCGGAAAAGGTTGTTGCATATAGGACGCTTTTTAGTTACAATAGAAATAGCGAGTAAAAATTGTACAGAAAAAAGAAAGTTGGGTACACAAATGGATTTTTTTGACCTTCTGACGATGATGGGCGGACTTGCCCTGTTCCTGTATGGTATGCACATGATGGGCGAAGGCCTGTCGAGGGTTTCCGGCAGCAAGCTGGAAAACATACTGGAAAAGCTTACCAACAATCCGGTTAAGGCGGTTTTAGTGGGCGCCGGTGTGACGGCGGTTATCCAGTCCTCCACGGCAACCATAGTTATGGTAGTCGGTTTTGTAAACTCCGGAATTATGCAGCTGGAGCAGGCGGTAAACGTAATTATCGGTGCCAATGTAGGTACTACCATTACCGCATGGCTTTTAAGTCTGACCGGTATTGAAAGCACCAGCTTTATCATTCAGCTTTTCAAACCGTCATCCTTTGCTCCCGTACTGGCGTTGATCGGTGTTATCCTGATTAACTTCACCAAGAAGGAAAAGCATAAGACGGTGGGTACCGTTATTGCCGGCTTTGCCATCCTGATGATTGGTATGGATACCATGAGCGGTGCGGTAAAGGGTCTGGCGGATGTGCCGGAGTTCACCAATATGCTGACCATGTTCTCCAATCCGCTTTTAGGCGTACTGGTAGGCTTTATTATGACTGCTATCGTACAGAGCTCTTCCGCATCCGTCGGTATTTTGCAGGCGTTGTCCCGTTCGGGGGCAGTGACCGGAGCTACGGCGGTGCCGGTTATCATGGGACAGAACATCGGTGCCTGCATTACGGTCCTGATTTCCGCCATTGGCGCCAACAAGGATGCCAAGAAGGCAGCCCTCATGCATCTGTATTACAATATTGTAAAGACAACCCTGTTTATGGTGGTTTTCTATGCGGCGAATACTTTCCTTCATTTTTCCTTTATGGAAGAAGCAATTTCTCCGCTTGGAATTGCCTTGATTCATTCCTTATTTAACATAGCGCTTTGCATCATCCTGCTTCCTTTCTCTAAGATGTTTGTTAAGTTAGTTAATTTAACCGTACCGGACAAGGTAAAGGAAGGCGAAATGTCACCCGTGGATGTGGAATTGAAAACACTGGACAGCCGTTTCTTAGAGAACCCCGGACTTGCCATCGAGCGAAGCAGAAGAGTTGCCATTACCATGGCGCAGTATTCCAAGAAGTCGATTTTCACAGCGCTTGACCTTCTGCAGGGCTATGATGCGGACAAGGCGGCAGAGGTTGAAAAATTAGAACAGGATATTGACCGGTTCGAGGATGAAATCGGTACTTACTTAGTAAAGATCAGCGGCAAGGATATGACGGAAAAGGAAAGTCATGTATTGTCCATCCTGCTTCACTGTATCGGCGATTTTGAGAGGATTTCCGACCATGCCTTAAATATTAAGGAGTCGGCGGACGAAATGCAGGAGAGAGGACTGGTATTCTCCGATAAAGCAATGGAAGAGCTTACCGTCTTCATGGATGCCATTAAGGAAATCCTGGATATTTCCTTTACTGCTTTTGAAACGGACAGCTCCGAGACGGCAGAGCTTGTGGAGCCTTTGGAGGAGGTTATTGACCAGCTTAATATTGAAATGAAGAAGCGCCATATCAAGCGTCTGCGCAAGGGCAAATGCACCATTGAACTGGGCGTGCTTTTAACGGAGCTTACCAATAACTTTGAAAGAGTGGCGGATCACTGCTCCAATATTGCGGTATGTCTTTTGCAGGTAAAGGAAGACAGCTACGAAACCCATGAATACCTGGACAACTTAAAAGAAAGCGAGAACATCAATTTCCGCGGAAAAGTTCTTGCCTATGCAGAAAAATACAGACTGCCGTAAGCACGCGCAGCCTGCTAATGGAAAGGATTTCCTGACTTTGCAAAAAAAAGATGCCCTGCCGGGGATTGACCGGCAGGGCATTTATTATTCATGACAATAGAATGTTCGCAGAGCGTGCATTCTATTGTTTATTTGCGGAAGCTTCTTCGTCCGTTTCTTCTTCCTTGGGTTCGGGAAGGGTAAGCAGGACGTGAAGGATGCGGTTCTGGTCGATACCCTTTACCTGCAGGGTAGTGCCGTCGGCGAGAACTACGGATTCGTTGTCCTCCGGCAGACGGTCCAGCTGACCGATGATGATACCGCCGATGGAGTCGTAATCATCGGAATTTAAGGAAGTACCGATGCTGTCGTTGATATCGGAGAGATTCATGCTGCCTTCAATGAGGTAGGAACGGTCATCTATTTTCTGAATGAGTTCTTTTTCGTCCTCGTCGTATTCGTCACGGATTTCCCCGACAAGCTCTTCCAAAAGGTCTTCGAGCGTAACCATACCCACGGTGGAACCGTATTCGTTTAAGACAAATGCCACATTCATGGATTTCTCACGCATTTCCAGAAGAAGGTCTGCATTTTTCTTGTATTCGTAGGTGTAGTAGGCCTCCCGCAGGAGGGACTTTAATGTGATATTTTTCTGACCGGAAATACGGGCAATAAATAAATCCTTGATGTTGACAAAACCGATCATGCTGTCCTTGTCTTCCTGATACACGGGAATACGGGTATACATGGACTCGTGGAATACCTTGATTAAGTCGTTTACACTTTCGTCTGCATTGACGGTCACCATGTTGGTACGGGGAATCATAATATCCTTTACGCAGGTATCGGAGAATTCAAAGATATTGTAAATCATTTCCCGTTCATCCGATTCAATCTGGCCGTCTTCATGGCTGACATCCACGTAGGTCTTCAATTCACTTTCGGTAATGGTATCCATCTTTTTATTGGGGTCCACATGCAAAAGCTTTAAGATGCCATTGGACAGCAGATCCACGATAAAAATAACCGGCGTCATGACCTTCATCAGTGCGTAGATGACGGAGGAGTAGGCAAGGGCCAATTTTTCGGAATTTAAGTTTGCCCATGTCTTGGGAATGATTTCCCCGCCGAGCAGTACCACAATGGTAAGTATACCGGTACCGACTCCTATGTACGCATTGCCGCATACGCCGATGACAAATGCCGTTGTCAGGGAAGAAGCGGTCAGGTTTACAATGTTGTTGCCGATCAGGATGGCAGAAAGCATTTTACTGTAGCTCTCCAAAATCTTATTGACCCTTGCGGCTTTTTTGCTGCCTTCTTCTTCCAGATTCCGCATACGCACCCTGTTCAAGGTGGAAAAAGCGGTCTCGGCGGAAGAAAAGAAGCCGGATAAAAAGATCAGAACAATAATAATAATCAGTTGCGCGACATCAGATGTCTCCAAGAATAACACTCCTTTTGTAATTTGAATAAATTTTTATATAATGATAGGAAATAATACCGTATTCCATAGCGGTTTGTCAAGATTAACAACCGTTAAGAACAGGAAAAGCGGTATATTTTTGCGGAAATGCAGGTATAAGAAATGTCCGCCCCGACATATACATGAATAGAACAATGCCGGAGGAGGAGAGAGATGGACAAAGAAAGAGAAGGAAAGCCGTGGCTTTTTTTCCTGAAATGCCTGCTTGCCGCTTACATTCTTACGGGAGCGCTGCTCATTTTACTTTCGCTGCTGGTCTATAAACTCAGGCTGTCTGAACAAATTGTTTCGGCGGCGGTTATCGGTATTTACATAGCGGTCAATCTGGCAGCGGGCTGGCTTACCGGAAAAAAGATGCAGTCACGGAAATTTTTGTGGGGGCTTCTGATGGGAAGCGCGTATTTTCTGATACTTACTGTGGTGTCTTTAGCAGTTGACCATGATCTGGGAAAGCTGCCGGGAGAATTTTTAACAGTGCTGGTGCTCTGCGGAGGAAGCGGTATGCTGGGAGGCATGCTTGGGTGATTTCCGAAAAAATACACGAAATATGCCTAAATATGAAAAAAACCTTTTACAAACAGGAAATTTATGATATACTACGATGGTATGAAGCTTAATTTATATTAAGGAGGCGTTTCTTTTATGAAGCACATCAAGACATTAAATACAAGAAACTTAAAGGAGTCCATGAAGAAGGGCGGCTGCGGTGAATGCCAGACTTCCTGCCAGTCAGCATGCAAGACATCCTGTACAGTAGGAAACCAGAGCTGCGAAAAGATTAAATAAGCAGCGCCCACATTTTTAATGTGAGATTAAGAAAGCAGCGATTTGCGTCGCTGCTTCGTTTTTGCAGTCTTTTCTTAGGACAGGGACCTTTTTCCGGGGAAAGATTGAGTTTAAGAGAGAAAGAGGAAGAAAACGTGATTCATCAGTACAAAAACAACGGTTACAACATTGTCATGGATGTAAACAGCGGTTCCGTACATGTGGTAGACGATCTGGTTTACGACATGATAGCTTTCGTGGAGCCTCTGGTAGAAGGCGGCATGAAGGAACCGGAAGCCATTAAAGCGGCTGTTATCAGTTGTGAGGCATCCGGACGTCCCACAGAGGAAGTGGAAGAAGCCATCGATGAGGTGTTGGAGTTATACAAAGAAGGCCAGTTGTTTACCCCCGATATTTATGAAAATTATATCTTTGATTTCAAAAACCGTCAGACGGTTGTAAAAGCGCTGTGCCTGCATATTGCCCATGACTGTAATCTTGCCTGCCGTTACTGCTTTGCCGAAGAAGGAGAGTACCATGGCAGAAGAGCGCTTATGAGCTTTGAAGTCGGTAAAAAAGCCCTGGATTTCCTGATTGCCAATTCCGGCAACCGCGTCAATCTGGAAGTGGATTTCTTCGGCGGCGAGCCTACCATGAACTGGCAGGTGGTAAAGGATCTGGTAGAATACGGACGCAGCCGGGAAAAGGAATGCAACAAGAAGTTCCGTTTTACCCTGACGACCAACGGTGTTCTCTTAAATGATGAAATTATGGAGTTTGCCAATAAAGAAATGTCCAATATCGTGCTCAGTATCGACGGACGGAAGGAAGTAAACGATGCGATGCGTCCCTTCCGCGGCGGACAGGGCAGTTACGACATGATTGTACCGAAGTTCCAAAAAGTGGCGGAAAGCCGCGGCCAGATGAACTATTATGTAAGAGGTACATTTACCCACAACAATCTGGATTTCTCTAAGGATGTGCTGCATCTGGCAGATCTTGGCTTCAAGCAGATTTCCGTAGAGCCGGTTGTGGCAAAGCCCGAGGACTGGTACTCTATTAAGGAAGAGGATATTCCCGGTCTTAAGGAGGAGTACGACAAGCTTGCCGTAGAAATGATCCGCAGAAGAAAGGAAGGAAACGGTTTCAATTTCTTCCACTTTATGATTGATTTAGAGGGCGGCCCCTGTGTGGCAAAGCGTCTGTCCGGCTGCGGTTCCGGCACGGAATACCTGGCAGTGACTCCCTGGGGAGATTTGTATCCCTGCCACCAGTTTGTGGGAAACGAGAAGTTCCTCATGGGCAACGTGGATGACGGCATCGTCAACACGGAAATCCGTGACGAATTCAAGTGCTGCAATGTATATGCAAAGGAAAAATGTAAAAAATGCTTTGCCAAGTTTTACTGCAGCGGCGGCTGTGCTGCCAACTCTTATAATTTCCATGGGAATATCAATGACGCATATGATGTGGGCTGCGAACTGCAGAGAAAACGTATCGAATGCGCTATTATGATAAAAGCAGCTATGGCTGAAATGGAGGAAGAACAAAATGAAGAAAAGTAACGCAATCATTACTCTGCTTGTGTTTCTGGCAGTCCTTGCAGGCGTGACCTTCATCGATGTAAAGGGAATTGACGGAAACGGCAAAGTGGCGGCATCCGACATTACCTTGGGTCTTGATCTGGCAGGCGGTGTCAGCATCACGTACGAGGTGGTGGGAGACGAAGAGCCTTCCGCAACCGATCTGGCGGATACCAAGAGAAAGCTGGAAGAACGTGTTTACAACTACAGCAACGAAGCACAGGTTTACTTAGAAGGAAACGACCGTATCAACGTGGAAATCCCCGGCGTAACCGATGCCAATGCTATTTTAGAGGAACTGGGCAACCCCGGTACTCTTTATTTCCTGGCACAGAAGGGGTCAGACGGTAATAATAACTATTCCCAGACCATTGTACAGGACGAAGACGGAAATTCTTCCCTGGCATATGTGCTGAACAGAAGCATTGATGAAATCGTGGCAGACGGCTGCGTGGTATTAAACGGTTCCGATATCAAGAGTGCGGAAGCGGTTCCTTACCAGGATTCCCAGACCGGCAACACCTCATCTTACTGTATCGACCTTCTGCTTAACGACGAGGGCAGGCAGAAGTTCGCAGATGCGACCACATCCGCTTACCAGAACGGCGAAACCATTGCTATTTACTATGACGGCAAGGTAATCTGCGCACCTACCGTAAACGGTGCCCTGACGGACGGACGTGCCCAGATTAGCGGTAACTACACTTATGAAGATGCCGAAAAGTTAGCTTCCTTAATCCGGATTGGCGGACTGAAGTTAGAGCTTAACGAAATCCATTCCAAGGTAGTAGGAGCCCAGCTCGGTTCCGATGCTATTAAGACAAGCTTAGAGGCAGGTGCCATCGGTCTTGCGGTCATTGCCGTATTCATGATTGGTGTTTACTTCCTGCCCGGTTTTGTAGCATCCTTAGCATTGTTACTGTATACCGCTCTAATCGTTCTGTTATTAAACGGATTCGATATTACCCTGACATTGCCCGGTATTGCCGGTATCATTCTTTCCATCGGTATGGCAGTGGATGCCAATGTTATCATTTTCGCCCGTATCCGTGAAGAGCTGGCAACCGGAAAGACTGTGAAGTCTTCTGAAAAGATTGGCTTCGACAAAGCTCTCTCCGCTATTTTAGACGGCAACATTACCACCCTGATTGCAGCACTCGTTCTGTTAATCTTCGGCAGCGGTTCCATTAAGGGATTTGCACAGACCCTGATCTTAGGTATAGTGCTCTCCATGTTTACCGCTTTGTTTGTGACAAGATGGCTGCTCCGTGCGTTCTATGCAATCGGCTTTACAAGCGAAAAATGGTACGGTGTGGGCAAGGAGCATAAGGCTCTTGATTTTGTCGGCAAGAGATGGGTATACTTTGCAATTTCCTTAGTTCTGATTGTGGGCGGCTTCGTCATGATGGGTGTCAACAAAGCACAGACCGGCAACCCGCTGAACTTAAGCCTTGATTTCGTAGGTGGAACTTCCATGACGGTAACCTTTAACGAACAGAAGAGCCTCTCCGAATTAGAAACAGATATTATTCCCGAAATGGAAAAGATTGCGGGAAGTGCAGTACAGCCTCAGCCGGTACAGAATTCCACAGATGTTGTATTCAAGACCAACGCACTGGACGTTACCAAGAGAGATGCCATTGAAGAAATGCTTCTCGATAAATACGGTGTGGAAAATGAGCAGATTGTTATGGAAACTATCGGCGGCACCATTTCTAAGGAAACAACCGTAAAGACCTTTGCTTCCGTTTGTGTGGCTATGGTATGCATGCTGATTTACATCGCTATCCGGTTCAAGAATATTTCCTTTGGTGCCGGCGGTGTTCTGGCACTGCTTCATGACGTGCTGGTAGTACTTGCTTTCTATGCGGCAGCCAAGGTTTCCGTAGGCAGTACCTTCATTGCCTGCATGCTGACTCTGGTCGGTTATTCCATCAACGCCACCATCGTGGTATATGACCGTATCCGTGAGAACAGAAGCCAGATGGGTAGCGGTGCGGACCTGAAGGATGTTATCAACCGAAGCATTACCCAGACATTGTCCAGAAGTATCTTTACTTCCCTGACTACATTTATTATGGTAGCAGCCCTGTATGTACTGGGCGTTACCGCTATCCGTGAATTTGCACTGCCCCTGATGGTAGGTATCGCCTGCGGTACTTATTCCTCCGTATTCCTGGCAGGCAGCATGTACTACATGATGCAGAAAAACAAAAAGGCGGTTTCCAAATAAGGGAACCGCTCAGTGGGAAAGGTTATAGTTTCCATGGAAAAATGGTTTGTTGCGGCAAAGAAAGCTGATTTCGATGCCTGGAGCAAGAAATTTAATATTACCCCTGTTACGGCAAGAATCATCCGTAACAGGGATATTTTGTCTGAGGAAGAAGTAGAAAAATACCTCTACGGCACATATCTTGACATGTATCCGCCCGAACTGATGCTGGGGATGGAGGATGCGGCTGCCATCATGGCGGAGTCCATTGCCCTTAAGAAAAAAATCCGGGTCATCGGGGACTATGATGTGGACGGTATTACTTCCTCCCATATTCTGACGAAGGGACTGCAGGTGCTCGGCGGTAACGTGGATACGGTGATACCGCATCGTATGAAGGATGGCTACGGCTTAAATGACCGGCTCATAGAGGATGCGTATGAAGCCGGGATCCAGACCATTATCACCTGCGACAACGGTATTGCGGCGGCATCCCAGATTGCCCTTGCGGTGGAAAAGAAAATGACCGTGGTGGTGACGGACCATCATGAGGTGCCGTATGTGGAAGAAAACGGTGTGCGGACACAGGTTCTGCCTCCGGCAGCGGTGGTCGTGGACCCCAAGCAGGCAGACTGCAAATATCCCAATCCGGGTATCTGCGGGGCAGTGGTGGCGTATAAGCTCATTGAGCTCATGTTCCGCAAGTCGAAGGTGTCCTATGAAGAAAGACAGGCATGCATGGAGGAATTTATGCAGCTTGCGGCGGTGGCAACCGTGTGCGACGTAATGGACCTGTTAGACGAAAACCGCATCATTGTAAAGGAAGGCTTAAAACGTATCCGCAAGGCGCCCTGCATGGGCTTAAAAGCCCTGATAGAGGCAAACGGTGTGGAACCGTCCAGACTTAATGCATTCCACCTGGGCTTTGTAATAGGGCCGTGCTTAAATGCTACGGGCAGACTGGACAGTGCAGTAAGGGCATTGGAGCTACTGCGGGCAAAGGATGCCGTATCGGCGGTAAGAATTGCCGGAGAACTGAAGGAAATGAACGAAAGCCGTAAGGCAATGACCCTGCAGGGCGTGAAGCAGGCGGCGGAGCAGATAGAAAAGGAGCATCTGGCGGAAGATAAGGTGCTGGTGATATTCTTACCGGATTGCCATGAAAGCCTGGCAGGAATCATTGCGGGACGGGTAAAGGAGCAGTACGGCAAGCCGACTTTTGTCCTGACAAGAGGGGAAGAAGGGCTGAAGGGCTCGGGACGCTCCATAGAAAGCTATCATATGTACGATGCCATGGTGGCGTGCAGGGAGCTGTTTACCAAGTTCGGCGGTCACAAGATGGCGGCGGGACTTTCCCTGGAAGAGAAAAATTTAGAGGAGCTGCGCAGACGCTTAAATGCACAGTGTACCCTGACCGAAGAAGATTTTCAGCCAAAGGTACATATTGATGTGCCCATGCCCCTTGCCTATGCGACCGGACAGCTTGCGGAGGAGTTTGAAATTTTGGAGCCCTTCGGCAATGCCAATCCCAAGCCGTTGTTTGCCACAAAGAACGTGGTATTCCGGTTCGGCAGGAAAATGGGGAAGCAGGGAACGTTTGCCAAGTATACGGTGACGCAGGAAGGAAAGACCTATGAACTCGTTTTCTTCGGCGGGCTGGATAAATTCCATGCTTACCTGGACGGGAAGTTCGGGGAGGGCGCTTCCGGCAGACTGTACGAAAAAGAATGTGAATTTCCGCTTTCCGTGACTTACCGGATAGGCTTAAACAGCTTCCGGGGAAAGACGGAGCTGCAGCTTCTGATGGAAAATTATCAGTAGAAAGAAGAAAGCCCGGCTGGTGAGCCGGGCTTTTATTTGTTTTATATAAGAAGTACTAATGATAGAAATTGTAGCCCCGCTGCAAAAGCTCTGCCCGCTGCTGTTCTATGACAGAGGCATAATTGGGCTGCAGGAAGAAGTCTTCGTTGTGAGGGCAGTAGTTGGTGGTCTGCGGTGTAGAAACCGTACCGTCTTCGTTGATGACCGTGGAACCCTGCTGTAAGGAAATATCTTCTACAGGCGTAAGTGTCAGGACACCGGGCAGCTTGAACGGGCAGTCGGGACTCGCGGGAAGCAGGCTGTAAGCACATACATCACCGGAGTAGTGTACATCGCAGGAGTCCACAGGCTCCGTGCCCTCCGCAAAGTATTCCGTTACCACATAATTGTCGCACAAACCTTCCACGGGCAGCTTACCGGACTGGGAGCATACCGCAACCTGTACGATACCCTCCGGAATCGGGAAGCTCTGATTGGGCAGGTTTTCGTGTATTTTCTGCATAACCGCACGCCAGATTTTCTTGGAAAGCGCCTTGTCCGCCTTGTTGCTCATTTTTATATTGTTGTCATATCCGGTCCAGGTAACAGCCGTATAGTAAGGGGTGTATCCGGCGAACCATACGTCCTTGTCGTCGGAAGTGGTACCTGTCTTACCGGCAATGGTCATGCCGTCAAAGTTGACAGCCGTACCGGTACCCTTTATTACGGTATCTTTCATGGCTTCTGTCAGAAGGAATGCCGTGGTTTCCTTTAATACCTGTCTGGTATTGGGAACCGTGTGGTCAATGATGACGTTGCCGTCGGAGTCAAGGACTCTGGTGTAGAACTGGGGCTCGTTGTAAACACCGCCGTTGGCGATGGTGGCATAAGCCGCGCAAAGCTCTAAGTTGGTGACACCGCCGACACCGCCCAGAGCCATGGGCTGGTAGCAGTCATTCAATTCATTTAAGGTCGTGAAACCGAAATCCTCCAGATAGTCAAAGCCGAGCTTCGGTGTAATCTGGGTGAGACATTTTACCGTTACAATGTTCATGGAGTGGTAAATTCCCTTACGGATGGAGCTTAAGCCTTCGTAAGGAGGATTGGAGTACCAGTTGTGAACAGGAGTACCGTCGTTGTAATTAAAAGGAGCATCGTTAAATACGGTAGCCAGTGTCATGCCGGCACTGTCCAGAGCCGGAGCATAAGTGGAGAGTACCTTAAAGGTGGAACCGGGCTGTCTTGCGGAGTCGGTCGCTCTGTTTAAGGTACGGCTTCCTTCCTTGGCACCGCGGCCGCCCACGATGGCAACCACATGACCGTTGGACTGGTCCATGATAACTAAGGAAATCTGGGGCTGGGGCGTCATGGAAATGTTTTCCGCAATCTCTTCCTCCCCGTCACTCATAATTGCCGCTTTATAGGTCTCGATAGCGGCATAGGCATCTTCCATACTGTTGAAGATCAGGTTGAAGCTGCGGCTTTCGTTTTCCACAAACCACTTTTTCATCATTTCCTTGCTGTAGTTGTGGTATTCACCACTGGCATCCTTGGTGGTCAGATCGTAGCTTAAGTACCATTTGACATTTTCGGGATAGGTATCCGGGTCGGAACACACTTCGTCGGCAATGTTCTGGATATTGGGGTCCAGGGTGGACTCAATGCGGAGACCGCCGCTATATAACATGGTAGAAGCCTGTGTAGCGCTGTAACCGCATTCGTTGATCAGATCTTCCATAACCACTTCCGCAAGGGCATCCTCGAAATAAGTGCTGACGGAATCGTTGGCTACGGCTATATTGACCTCCTGGATACGGGAGTACACATCATCCGCCATGGCTTCGTCAAATTCCGCCTGGCTGATATAGCCCTGTTCCAGCATCTTCCGGAGAACACGCTCTCTACGCTCGGCATTGTTGTCCGGGTGGGAGATGGGGTTCCATTTGGAAGGGTTCTGGGTAATGGCGGCGATAACGGCACATTCCGATAAGGTAAGCTCGCTTACGTCCTTGTTGAAATAACGCTTGGCGGCTGCCTGGACACCTAATGTGCCCTGTCCCAAGTTGATGGTGTTCATGTAGCGGAGCAGGATTTCTTCCTTGCTCAGTTTTTTTGTAATTTCCAGAGCCAGATACTGTTCCTGGAATTTACGCTGGATTTTCTCGATCAGACCGTCCTCGTTTACCCAGTTGGTAAAAACGGTATTTTTCAAAAGCTGCTGGGTAATGGTGCTGGCACCCTCCGCCCGCTTGAAGCCGGACTTGATAAAGGTATAACCGGCACGGACGATACCCTTGAAGTCGATACCGTTGTGGTCGTAGAAACGCTCGTCCTCAATGGCAACAAACGCGTCTGCCATGTACTGGGGAATTTTATCCATGGTTACCTGCACACGGTTGGAATTGGTGGCAACAAGCTTGCCAATCTGATTGCCCTCACAGTCGTATATGAAGGTGGAGAAACCTACCGGTGCCACATCACTCACGTCAATGTCCGGTGCGGAAGCAATAATACCGTTGAAAGCACCGATGCCGGCGGACACGCCCCAGATGGCGATGCCGATAAAGGCGATGAAGATGACCTTTGCACAGGTAAATGTAATCTTGTGCATCCACTTCGGACCTTTGGCAAAAAGCGCTTTCTGCTTTGCACGGACTCCTTTTTTTCCGTAATTCATAAGGTTTCCTTTCTGTTTTGCATAAATCGGGCACAACTGCCTTTGATGATAAGTATACCAAAAAACATATGGTAAATAAAGGTTTTTGTTATTTTTTAAGAATTGTTTCACAAAAAAAACACTTTTAATCATATCTATGGTAGAATAAAAAAAGGCAAGAGAAAGCTTTTGCAAAGAAACAGTATTGAGGACGGAATATGAGCGAACAGACCGAAACAAACTGCCGCATCCTGCTTTCCGGCGGAAGCGGGCAGATAGAAGAAAAGAAATCCGTGTTTATAGCAAACATTGCGCGGGCAGACTCCGAAGAAGAGGCAACGGCATTTATCGAAACGATGAAGAAAAAATACTGGGATGCCAGACATAACTGCTCCGCTTTTGTCATAGGGGAGAGGGGGGAACTGACCCGCTGCAGCGACGACGGGGAGCCCTCCGGTACGGCGGGCCGCCCCATGCTGGAAGTGCTTTTGCGGGAAAACATTAAAAACATCGTGGTGGTGGTGACAAGGTATTTCGGCGGCACCCTGCTCGGTACGGGCGGTCTGGTGCGCGCCTACACCCAGGCGGTGAAGGAAGGGCTTAACGACTGTAAAATCGGTGTGCTCCGTATGGGAGTGCCCCTTACCCTTACCACGGATTACAACGGCATCGGCAAAATCCTATACCTTTTGTCCGCCATGGGACTTGCGCCGAAGGACAGCGATTACGGCGAAAAGGTGACCCTGCAGGTGCTGGTTCCGGTAGAAGAGAAGGACAGACTTGTCCGGGATATTACGGAAGCCACGGCAGGCAAAACAGAAATTTTACAGGAAAATCCCATTTCTTACGTTGACAACGAAAGTTGATATGTTAAAATAAATAAGGTGTGTAAAAACGTAAAGAGGCACACCCAAAAATGTTTTCCGTTTAGGAGAAAGGTGGTGGTTTTGATGAAATCGCACAGTAAGACGCACAGTAACGATAACCCTCTTCCTGCCCGGTGCATGAAGACCCCATTGACAACTAAAGGAGAACGATTATGGATGAAATCAAGGAATTACTGACAACCCGTCAGTACACATCCCTGCGCCAGAAATTAGCAGAGATGAATGAAGCCGATGTGGCTATTCTCTTGGAAAACCTTCCCGAAGAGGAAATGTTAAAGGTATTCCGTATTTTACCGAAGGACCTGGCAGCCGATGTCTTTTCCTACATGGAAGTGGACAATCAGCAGCTCATCATTACCACCCTGTCGGAAAAGGATGCGGCAGGTATTATCAACAACCTGATGGCGGATGATGCAACGGACCTTTTGGAAGAGATGCCCGCCAATATCGTAAAAAAGCTTCTGGCAAATGCCAGCCCGGAAATGCGGCGTGATATCAATCACCTGCTTCGTTATCCGGAGGACTCCGCCGGTAGTATCATGACCGTGGAGTATGTGGATTTAAAAGAAAACCTGACGGTAGAGGAAGCCATTGCCCGCATCCGTAAAGTCGGTGTGGACAGCGAGACCATTAACATCTGTTATGTGCTCGATGCGCAGAGAAGGCTGCTCGGTACCGTTGCACTAAGATACTTACTGCTCAGTGACCCGGACGAAATCATCGGTGACATCATGCATGAGAATGTCATTTCCATCAATACCCTGATGGACCAGGAAGAGGTTGCCCGGCAGTTCAAAAAATACGACTTTACCACCATGCCCGTTGTGGACAACGAAAACCGGCTGGTCGGTATTATTACCGTCGATGATATCGTGGATATCATGGAAGAAGAGGCCACCGAGGATATTGAAAAGATGGCGGCTATCGTTCCTTCCGACAAGCCCTATATGAAAACGGGCATTCTTGAAACCTTCAAGAAAAGAATTCCATGGCTTTTACTTCTCATGGTGTCGGCTACCTTTACCGGTCAGATTATCAGCCACTTTGAGGATGCCTTAAGCACCTATGCGGTGCTGACCATGTTCATCCCCATGCTGATGGATACGGGCGGCAACGCCGGCGGTCAGGCAAGCGTTTCCATTATCCGCGGACTTTCCCTTGGAGAAATCGGTTACAAGGATACATTCGCCGTTATCTGGAAGGAAATCCGCGTGGCGATGCTTTGCGGCATTACCCTTTCCCTTGCCAATTTCATCAAACTGCTTCTGCTTGACAGAGTAGGCGTAACGGTGGCCTTTGTTGTGTGCCTGACCCTGATTGTAGCGGTATTCCTGGCAAAGATGATTGGCTGTACCCTGCCGATTCTGGCAAAGCGGATTGGCTTTGACCCCGCTGTTATGGCGAGTCCTTTTATCACCACCATCGTGGATGCCCTTTCTTTGATTGTGTATTTCCAGATTGCTTCGGCGATACTGCATATCTGAGGAAATTGTTTTAGAAAATAGAAGTTTGAAAGACCTGAAAACGAGAAATTTTCAGGTCTTTTTATTTTAAAATTGACAAAATAAGAAACAATACAATAATATAAAATTATAAATATATAAATCAAAGCAATGAAAAGAGTGAAAAATTATGAAATTTGGAAAAGGAATCATCATTGCCATGTTTTTTGCATAGGTGCTTTATGTGTCGGATGCGGCACATAGATATGGAATTCCTTTATAGTGTCAATAAATAAGGAGTGTAAAAAAGTGAAAAGAATAAATTTTTATCAAAAAAAATATGAAGCCTTGGAAACTTTTAGATATTCCAGATGTGGTAAAAAAATATCAGAACAATTCAAAAAAAGATTAGAAACTGTCATATCTAAAGTTAAGACATTAGATTTGCAAGAGTATGGTATGACGGATGAGGAAATAAAAGTTTTTAATGAAGAAGTAGAGGAGGTAGAAACATTAATTATGTAGTATGATAGCAGATGCATTCTCAGAGTTTGTTGAAATGTTGGAATAAAAAACAGAGAGTGTTCTGTAACAATTTTAGCAGTATTCGAGTGTGTGAATTTAGAACTTCTATGGTAAAGGCGATAAAGTTTTTAGAAGACGATGTATTTATCGGAGAAACATATGATGAAGACAAAATCCCAAAAGATATTTCAAATGGAATGTGTATTCAGTTTGAAGTATATAGAATCAATATTTGGTAATTTGTGACTCGAATTAGATTAAAGGAGCATGTGAATGGAAGCATTAATGACATTAGATTGCAGTGCTTATTCAGAAAATATAGCAGATATTTTAAGGATATTTCAACAAATAGGATGGCATATTCATAATCCACAAGGGAAGGTCGAATATTTGCCAATTGGTGATGACGATAAGTACGATTGGCAATGTGACGAGATATCTGAAAGTGAGCTATATGACGTTATTTCTAAAAAAATTGAAGGCAAAGAACAGATAGGTGTAAACTTATTTTATTGTAATGGTACGGAAGGGATTTCTTTAATGGCATATAATACCAGTCAAACTATATTGAGCATAACAATAAATCGAAAAACTGTTAAGGGAAAGTATACAGATATGTCCTGGTATTTCGAGAATATTGTATACAAGCTGTTGAATGCTGATGTGAGACTATTATCTTATAAAATCGAAGAGTATGAAGATTAATCAGGGAAATTCTCACAACATAATGAATTGTAATATTTTCCCTGCTGCTACCAAACGTCCGGAACTTTGATGCAGAATGGAAGAATGCAAGCACTACGCAACTTGGGTTGAAGCGGAAAGATTATTCTGCGATAAGGTAAAGAATAAAATGAAAAACGGAGTGTGTGATTTCACGCACTCCGTTTTTGGGTGTAAATTTTTATTTCTTCAGGAAATCATACTGCGACATATACAGGTGGTAGTATTCACCGTGCTGGGCAAGAAGCTCGTCGTGATTGCCTTTTTCCATAATGCTGCCCTGGTCCACATACATGATGCAGTTGGCATTTTTGATGGTGGAAAGTCTGTGGGCGATGATGAAGGAGGTTCTGTTTTTCAGAAGCTCATTTAAGCCCTTCTGCAAAAGGATTTCCGTTTCCGTATCAATGCTGGAGGTCGCTTCGTCCAGAATCAGGATGGCGGGGTTGGCAAGGAGCGCACGGGCAAAGGAGATCAGCTGGCGCTGGCCGGCGGAAAGACGGCTTCCCCGTTCGTTTACCTCGGTATAGTAACCGTTTTCCAGTTTCTCAATAAATTCATGGGCGCAGACGGTCTTGGCTGCGCGGATAACTTCCTCGTCGGTAGCGGTTTTGTTGCCGTAGCGGATATTGTCCATAATGGTGCCGGAGAAAATAAAGGAGTCCTGCATCATAATACCCATCTGGGTCCTGAGGGAGCGGAGCGTCACTTTGGAAATATCCACACCGTCAATTAAAATCCTGCCGGAGTCCACATTGTAGAAGCGGCTGATAAGGTTGACGATGGTGGTCTTGCCTGCGCCGGTGGGGCCTACAATGGCATAGGTTTCGCCGGGCTTTACCGTAAAGTTGATGTTATCTAAAATTTTATGACCTTCTTCGTAGCTGAAGGATACGTTCTCAAAGGTAACTTCGCCTTTGATGGGCGGCATTTCTACGGCATCCTCCGCATCCTTAACCAGAACCGGCTCGTCAATGGTTTCAAAAATACGTTCCAGATAGGAGATGGCGGTCAGCAGAGAGTTATAAAAACCTGCCAGTGTGTTAATCGGCTGCCAGAAGCGGCTGATGTATGCGGTAAAAGCAATCAGCACGCCGACGGTCAGGGTGGAGGAAGGAGCTAAAATAAAGCGCACACCTAAAATGTATACAAATGAGGTGGTAATGGTGGAAATGATGTCCACACCCGGCCAGAGGATAAAGTTGTATTTTACGGCACGCATCCAGGCGCTGCGGTAACTGGTGCTTAAATTGTTGAAAATGCCTACGTTGCGGTCTTCCCGGACAAAGGACTGGGTAACCCGGATACCGCCGATGCTTTCGGCAATGTAGGCGTTTAAGTTGGACTGTTTGTTGCTCTGAATCTGCCATGCACGGCGCTGTCTTTTCTTGATAAAGACAATGACAAGGGCTAAAAGGGGAAGACCTGTCAGACAGATTAACGTCAGACGAACATCCTCAATCAACATGAAAATCAGAATGAAAATCAGGTTGCAGAGATCGGTCAGTGTGTTGACGATGCCGTTGCTTAACAAATCGCTTAAGCTGTTGACGTAGTTTACCACACGGACCTGGATTTTGCCGTGGGGCTTATCGTCAAAGTAGGAAAAAGGAAGCTCCTGCAAGTGCTTGAAAATGTCGTAGCGCAGATCGTGGATGATATTCTGTCCGATGGAGCTCATGTGTTTGATTTTGAGCGCCAGGGAAAAAGCAGTATAAAGGGCAATGACAAGTGTCAGACCCGCATATACGAAAATCTGCTTCATGTCCTTTGCCGGAATGCACACATCCATGATTTTCTGGAAGAAAATAGGAATCAGCATGGTGAGGGCGGAAGAGGACAGCATCATAAAGATAACAAAGCCCATTTCCTTTTTGTAAGGTTTTATGTAATTTGCCAGACGTTTTACCTGGTTTAAGTCAAAGGAATCCTCTAAGGTTTCATCCACATCATAACGGTTTCGTGCCATCTTAACAGCCTCCCTTCATTGCGGAATTTTCAGGTAACAGCTCTTTCGGAATTTCTCCGTACTGGCTGTGGAAGGTTTCGGCATAATAGCCGCCCTTTTTCATCAGCTCCTCGTGGCTGCCCTGCTCAATGATGCGGCCCTTGTCCATGACTAAAATCAGGTCGGCATCCTTAATGGAAGAGATGCGGTAGGCAATGATGAAAATGGTGCATTTCTTGTCAATATTTTTAAGCTGCTTCTGGATATAGCTTTCGGTTTCCATATCCACGGCAGAAGTGGTGTCGTCCAGAATCAGGATGGAAGGGTCCTTAAGCAGCGCTCTTGCTAAGGAAATACGCTGTTTCTGACCGCCGGAAAGACCTACGCCGCGTTCGCCCACAATGGTGTCGTAGCCCTCCGGCATGGCATTTATAAAGTGGTTGGCGTCCGCCATAATGGCAGCTTTTTTGACCTCCTCAAAGGAACAGTCGGGGCGGCCGTAAGCAATGTTGCCTTCAATGGTATCGGAAAACAGGAACACATCCTGCATGGCCATGCCGATGTTGTCACGAAGATTGTATAAATCCATATTCCGCACATCCTTGCCGTCAATGCGTACCGTGCCGGAGGTGGTGTCATAGAAACGGCAGAGCAGATTCATAATCGTGGATTTGCCGGCACCGGTAGAGCCGATGATGCCCACGGTCTGACCGGGCTTTACCTTGAAGCTGATGTCCATGACGATGTCCTCGTCGTCCGCACGGTAGGATACGTTTTCAAATTCCACGGCGCCGTTTAAGTGGGTATGGATGCCGGTGTAAGGAGTTTTGACATGGGGCTCTTCGCTGTAGGTGGTATAAATTTTTTCCACGGAGGTAATGAAGTTGCCGATGTCGTTGACCAGCCAGCCTGCCATACGAAGGGGATTGTTAAGCATCCAAAGATACCCGTTTACCACAACCAGGTCGCCTAAGGTAATTTCGCCCTGAATTACCATGTAGCCGCCGTAGAGCATGAGAATGATGTTTAAGGAATACGCCAGTACTTCAAAAATGGGCACGTACTTTTTCCATACATTGGATGCGGAAATCTGGGCTGCACGGAAGGCGTCGTTTTCTTTGTTGAATTTTTCGATTTCGTAATCTTCCTTGGAAAAGGCTCTTACCACGCGGTTGCCGCTGACATTCTCCTGCACGAAAGCATTTAAGGAAGAGAAGCAGTCGCGGTTTCTTTTAAAAGCAGGCTTTACCTCCTTGGACTGCATATAGGTGCACAACGCGGTAAAAGGAAGTACAGCGAGCATACAGAGAGCTAACTTTGCATTTACGGTAAAAATCATGACAAGCGCAAAAGCAAACATCAGGACATTTTCCAGAGTGTTGTAGATAACATAAGCCACAAAATGGCGGATGGCATCCATATCTCCGGTCTGACGGCTCATAAGGTCACCGGTTCTCTTCTTATTATAAAAGGAAAAGTCCTCCTGCAGGAGCTTACGGTACACTTTGTCCCGCATGTCATACAGAACACCCTGGGATGCCGTCTCGAAGACAAGCTGATAGTAAAAGCGCAGGGCACCCCGGATAATGACAATTAAGAGCATAAGTCCTACCAGAGGATAGAGCAGACTGTACTGCCCGCCGGTGATGACGTCATCGACAATCATACCGGATATGTAGGGATTAACAATGTTTAAGGAAGTGATTACAATGGTGAGAATAATTCCTAAAATCATGTTTTTCCGGTATTTCTTCAGAAAGGAGAAAAACCACTTCATAGGTGTCATAAATAAAACCTCCGAATGATAAAGTAAGCAGAGTGAACATAAATATACATGATAAACATGTAAAATTCTATGAAAATATTAACATATCGCTTCTAAAAAGAAATGGACTATCTTGTATGTTGTTTGTATCTTTTTGCAAAAAAACCTTTTACATTTATCTTTGTTTTTTGTAAAATAAGAAAAGCAGAAGGCAGATGTTGTGGAAAGGCATGGGAAGATATGTGTGACAGACAGGAGAATATACAACTGGAAAATTTTAATCCGACCTTTCTTTTTACCTGGAAGGGAAAACGTGACCAGGATGAAAAAAGGTATCATTGCCACGACTTTCTGGAAATCGCATTTATGATGTCGGGCTCCGGTTTTTACCGGATTGACGGACAAATTTATCCCGTGGAAGAAGGAGATGTGCTCATCTTAAATCCCGGCGTCATGCATCAGGGGCTGGTGAAAGACAAACAGACCGCCGTTACGGAATTTTTCGTGGGAGTGTCGGACATCCGCATAAAAGGGCTGCCGGACAATGCGTTTCCGCTGCCGGGGGGCAATGCCATTGTGCATACCACGGGTGAGCTGCAGCGGAAGCTGTTTAAGCTTTGCGCTTCTCTGGAAGCGGAAAATGCCGTATGCTGGGATGGCAGGTACTTTATGATGAAGGCCTACATGATGCAGATGCTTCTTCTGCTTCTAAAAAGCCAGATGGAGCCCAAGGAGATAAAAAGCGGTTATGCGTTCGAGTCCGTCAACAAAAAGTATGTGGTGGAGCAGATAGTCAGCTATTTTGAAGACCATTATGCAGAAAAAATCTCCCTCGATACCATTGCGGAAAATATGTATTTAAGCCCCTTTTACATATCCAAGATTTTTAAGAGCGAGACAGGGGAAGCGCCCATAAGGCATCTGATTAACATACGTCTGCAGAAGGCACTGGAGCTTTTGCAGAAAGAGGGATACACCAATATCAAGGAAGTGGCGGCAGCCGTCGGCTACGATGATGCATACCACTTCAGCAAATTATTTAAAAAGCATTTTGGATTTCCGCCTTCCCAGGCGAAGAAATCAATAAATCTGTAGATAGGAGAAATTATCATGCGTTACTTTTTTACCGGAAAAATTGACAAGAAAGAGAATGGATTTGTAATACAGCTTCCTTTTAATGTGTGGGAGGTCTGCAAGCTGCGTGATGAAATCAAAGCCGACATGGTTCTGGACAACGAAATCATTGCCTGTAAGCTGCTGCCTAAGGAAAAAGGAAATTATGAAATTCATATTGAGGATAAGGATGCCATCAAGGTGGACCTTACGAAGTCCCATCAGATGCTTCTGCATATCAGCGGCAGCATCATAGAGGTTTCCCCCGACAGCCCTTACAGCTTTGACAACCCCATCCGCAAAATTGACAGCGTGCAGGTTATCATCCAGCCGGAGGACGGTCTTTGCGGACAGACCTGTGTAGCCATGCTGGCAGGCGTTACCATTGCGGATGTTATCCGTGTCATGGACTGCAGGGAGTGGCAGGCAACCATGGGTATGGTGATTTCCGCCCTGAACTATTACGGTATTGACCACAAGGACGTTATTACCTATACCGAGGGCAGGGACTGTGTGCTTCCCAAGTGCTGTATCTTAATGGAAAGAATGGGCAGATACTGCCATTACCTTGTATACTTTGACGGCAAATACTATGACTCCAACTTAGGTGTTCTGGAGGAGTATGACAAGAGCAAGCTGCTGGGTTATCTGGAAATCAAGTGTGAATAAGTATTTATAAAATAAATATTAAATCCGCTCCGCAGGACAAAAATAAGAAACAATAAGAAAAAGAGAGTAAAAAAGAGATAATACATAGATTGAAAGAGCAGAGTTCCTCTGCATATGGTTGCAAAGAACTGCATATAAAACTAATATATGCTTTAGTAATTAGCACTCATGAACATTGAGTGCTAACAAAGCATAAGACTTTAAGGAGGCATTCATTATGAAGTTAGTACCACTTGGCGACAGAGTCGTATTGAAACAGTTAGTAGCAGAAGAAACAACAAAATCCGGTATTGTTCTTCCGGGACAGAATAAAGAAAAACCCCAGCAGGCAGAAGTTATTGCAGTAGGCCCCGGCGGTGCGGTAGACGGCAAGGAAGTTAAAATGGAAGTCAAAGTCGGAGACCAGGTTATTTATTCCAAATATGCGGGAACCGATGTAAAGATGGAAGACGAAGAATACATTATTGTAAGACAGAGTGATATCTTAGCAGTTATCGAGTAAAAATAAAAAAACGGAGGCGTTTTCATTATGGCAAAAGAAATTAAATACGGAGCAGAAGCCCGTGCAGCATTAGGCAGAGGTGTAGACCAGCTGGCAGACACCGTCAGAGTAACACTTGGACCCAAAGGCAGAAACGTAGTACTGGATAAGTCCTTCGGCGCTCCCCTTATCACCAACGACGGTGTTACCATTGCAAAGGAAATTGAACTGGAAGACCCGTTTGAAAACATGGGTGCCCAGTTAGTCAAAGAAGTAGCAACCAAGACAAACGATGTAGCAGGTGACGGTACCACAACCGCAACCGTTCTGGCACAGGCAATGATTAATGCCGGTATGAAGAACCTGGAAGCAGGTGCAAATCCCATTATCTTAAGAAAAGGTATGAAGAAGGCTACCGACTGTGCTGTTGCAGCCATCGCAAAGATGAGCTCTAAGGTAAACGGCAAGGAACACATCGCAAGAGTCGCTACCATTTCCGCAGGAGATGAGGAAGTCGGCAACCTGGTAGCAGATGCTATGGAGAAGGTTTCCAAGGACGGTGTTATCACCATTGAGGAAAGCAAGACCATGCAGACCGAACTGGACTTAGTAGAAGGTATGCAGTTTGACAGAGGTTACATTTCCGCATACATGGCAACCGACATGGATAAGATGGAAGCTACCCTGGAAAATCCGTACATCCTCATTACCGACAAAAAGATTTCCAACATTCAGGAAATCCTTCCTCTGTTAGAGCAGATTGTACAGTCCGGCGCAAAGCTGTTAATCATTGCTGAAGACGTAGAGGGCGAAGCTCTTACTACTCTGATTGTCAACAAACTGCGTGGTACCTTCAATGTAGTAGCAGTTAAGGCTCCCGGCTACGGCGACAGAAGAAAAGCAATGCTGGAGGATATCGCTATTCTGACCGGTGGTCAGGTCATCAGCTCCGAGCTTGGTCTGGAACTGAAAGATACCACCATGGAACAGCTTGGCCGTGCTAAATCCGTTAAGGTGCAGAAAGAGAACACCGTTATTGTTGACGGCGAAGGCGACAAGGATGCCATTGCAGCCCGTGTTGCACAGATTAAGAAGCAGATTGAAGAAACCACATCTGATTTCGACAGGGAAAAATTACAGGAAAGACTTGCCAAATTAGCAGGCGGCGTAGCTGTTATCCGTGTAGGTGCCGCTACCGAAACCGAAATGAAGGAAGCAAAGCTTCGTCTGGAAGATGCTCTTGCAGCTACCAGAGCAGCCGTAGAAGAAGGTATTATCTGCGGTGGTGGTTCTGCTTACATCCATGCAAGCAAGGAAGTAGAAAAGCTGCGTGATACTCTCGAAGGAGACGAAAAGACCGGTGCCAACATCGTTCTTAAGGCTCTGGAAGCTCCGCTGTACCACATTGCTGCAAATGCAGGTCTGGAAGGCAGCGTAATTGTAAACAAGGTTAAGGAAATGAACCCCGGCATGGGCTTCGATGCTCTGAAGGGTGAATATGTAGATATGGTTGCAGATGGCATCCTGGATCCTGCAAAGGTTACCAGAAGCGCACTGCAGAATGCAACCAGTGTAGCATCCACTCTGCTGACTACCGAGTCCGTTGTAGCAAACATCAAGGAAGACACACCTGCCATGCCCGCAGGCGCAGGCATGGGCGGTATGATGTAAGCCGCAGCGTTACCGTAAAAAAGCGAACCGATAATTTCATAAAAACAGCCGTTTCCCGGATGGGAGGCGGCTGTTTTTTGTACTATATCACAGTTGAAGCATCGCGGCTTCTTTTTTTATGTCAGATAGTTATGGTTATTCCTTCTCCATGCCTTCTTTTTTGCGGATAAACAGGAGTGTAGCGCCCATCAGCACGATACATACGGGCAGGGCAATCCAGGCGATGGAAAGTACACCGGCGAGGTTACAGATGCCCATGATGGCATAACCGATGAAACAGAATACCGCAACAAACAACGCATAAGGAAGCTGGGTTGCAACATGGTTGATGTGGTTGCAGTGACCGCCTGCGGAAGCCATGATGGTGGTGTCGGAAATGGGAGAGCAATGGTCTCCGCAAACGGCACCGGCAAGGCAGGAGGCAATGGAAATGACCATCATCTGTCCGGAAGGGAATACGCCCAGCACGATGGGGATAAGAATACCGAAGGTACCCCAGCTTGTACCGGTTGCAAATGCTAAGAACGCAGCAATCAGGAAGACAATCATGGGAAGGAAGCCCTGGAATCCCTGTGCGGAACCGCTGACAATGTTGCTGACGTAAACTTTGGCACCGAGCAGGTTTGTCATACCGGAAAGGGTCCATGCCAGAGTCAGAATTAAAATGGGAGCAACCATGGCCTTGAAGCCTTCGGGAATGCATTCGGAAAATTCCTTAAAGGTAATCACACCGCGCAGCATATAGTAGAAGAAGGTAAAAAGCAGAGTAATGAAACCGCCGATTACCAGACCAACGGATGCACTGGAGTTAGCAAAGGCATCAATGAAGGAGGTTCCTTCAAAAAAGCCGCCGGTGTAAATCATACCGAAGACACAGGTAGCAATCAGAACCACTACGGGGATGATCAGGTCAGCTACTCTGGCGTTCGGATTGCCTTGCACATCGGAGGTTTCTTCGTAAGGACGGTCAGGTGTGGTAAACAAATCGCCCTTGATGGCATTCCATTCATGCTTCTTCATGGAGCCGAAATCCACCTTTAAGAAAGTGATGAAAAGAATCATGGCAAGGGTCAGCAGAGCATACAGGTTGTACGGAATGGTCTGTAAAAAGACGGCAAATCCGTTGATGCCGGCTTCTTCCGGTACGGAAGAGGTAACGGCAGCAGCCCAGGAAGAAATCGGTGCAATAATGCAGACGGGAGCTGCGGTGGCATCAATTAAGTAGGAGAGCTTGGCACGGGAGATTTTGTGGCGGTCCGTAACGGGGCGCATAACGCTGCCTACGGTCAGACAGTTGAAATAGTCATCCACAAAAATCAGGACACCGAGCGCCATGGTGGCAAGCTGCGCACCGACTCTGGTTTTAATATGCTTGGAAGCCCAGCGTCCAAAAGCAGATGAACCGCCGGCAGTGTTCATCATGGCAACCATGATGCCCAAAAGCACTAAGAAAATTAAAATACCGACATTTCCACTGTCGGCAAGTTTAGACACCATACTGCCGTCTTCATTGAATAACATGGTGTTCATGGTACGTTCCAGACTGCCGTTTGTGTAAAGCAGGGCACCGGTTAATACACCGATAAAAAGGGAAGTGTATACTTCCTTGGTAATCAGTGCCAGTGTAATGGCAATTACAGGGGGCAGAAGGGAAAGAGGGGTGGCATAGACACTGCTTTCACAGGCAAGTAAGTCGGCGGGGCCTGCGATATTATACACGATTAAGCCCACAATGGCTAAAAGGAGAATGGATAATCCGATTCTTTTTGCTTTCATAGAAGCCTTCCTTTCCTATCACAACGGTTCTTCGCAGGAATCGATGCGTTTTATAAAATTTTTATACTATTTTAACAGAATGTGTATTTTTATGCAACAAAAAACCTGCGGAAAAGAGGCTGCTTCTCCTCTGAATCCACAGGCTTTTTATTACATTAAACAGATAATTCGGTGACCGGACGGAATGCTTAGAAGGATTCCTGGTAAGAATGTCTGGGAAGCTGCTTCTTCCAGATCTTGAGTCCACCGTGGTTACGGTACATTTTATACATGGAATACACCATATCCACACTTAAGGAAACACCTAAAATCCAGGCAAGAACCGTAGCACGTTCAGCGGGAATGGCAGCAAGGTGGTCAAGAATCGGTATGCAGAACTTATCCATAAAGGTGGTAATGATCAAAGCAAAGCCGAGGCTTGTCGGAACGGAGGTGTACCGGGTAATGTGAAGAGGGATTACCGTGTAGTCCCACCAGCAGAAGTGGCAGACCTTTTCCACTAAGGTTCCTAAGATGATTTCTCCTACACTGACTGCCAGCATCACAAGGACGAAGTAAATAATAAACCGGACAAAGGTTTCCTTTTTCTTTATCTGAAAAGGTAAAATCATGGTGGCGGGCGTGCCGAGAATCAGGTACAGTCCTACCATGGCAATACCATAGCCGAATAAAAACGGCAGATGCATGTTCCGGTTGTCGATATAACCCTTTGTGAGAGCCAGCCAGCCGTCCTCGACCACGAAACCCAAGAAGGAAACCAGCACAGCCATCAGTATGTATGTTGCTATTGCGTATCTCATATGAATACCTGCCTTTCGGTAAACTGTAAAATTTGTATGGAAATGTTGACACTTAGTTTTAAAAATGTTATCATGTTACAGATGTAACAGTGATACATGTATCTCACTGGAATAAATGTAACACCTTATGAGAATTTCGTCAAGTGCCTTTTGAAAAGAAAGAAGATGACAGTTGTGGAAAGTATTTTAAAGACTCTGGTAAAAGAGAGAAATGTATACCGGCTTTCCGGCAAGGAAGCAGGGCAGCTTACGAAAGAGTGCCTGCAGCTGGCTCTGGTGGATCTCATGGCGGAAAAGCCGTTTGAGAAAATTACCGTTACGGAGCTGGTGTTAAAGTCCGGTGTGTCGAGACAGTCGTTCTACCGGAATTATGAATCGAAGGAAGATATTTTAAAAGATCTGCATCAGGGAATGGAAGATGCTGTGATGGAGATTGCGGATGATGTCAGTGAGGATGACAGCTACAGTTGGTTTGAACGGTTCTTTTCCTATCTTGGAAAAAACAGCGAATACTTCGGACTGCTTATGAAGGCAAGGGAAAAACAACAGAGTAATTTTTCCTTTTTACCTTCCTTAAAGGAGATTTTCCGTCTGGATGACAAAGCGGAGCAGTACCGTATGTGTGCCTATGAGGGTGGACTTAACGCCATCTGCAAGGAATGGATTGCCGGAGGCATGACGGAGAGTGTGGAGGATATGGCACATTTGTGCGACAGCATTTTCGGAAATATCCACAAACGTCTGATGCAGAAAGGTTAAAAAAGCTTCTTTATATGCGGGGACAGATATTTGCGGGTAAAATAGGCGCAGAGACCGGTAAAACAGCCGGTCAGAATACCGCTTACGACAAGCACCGGCGCATAGGCAAGCACACTGAACCCTCCGGTAAACAGGCAGGCAGCCATAAGCTGTCCGGCATTGTGGGCGAGGGCACCGAAGATACTGGTAAGCACCAGAAACCTGCCGCACAGAAAACGGTACAGAAACCACATGATAAGAAAGCATAATATGCCACCGCACAGACTGTAGACGAAGCTCATGGCCTGACCGGCACAGAAGGCAGACAATAAAATACGCATCAGGAGAACGAGAAGCGTTTCACCCGGTGTGAAATCATATAATAAAAGTAAAGTGACCACATTGGCAAGTCCGAGCCGGACTCCGGGTATGGGAACGAGCGGAGGGAAAAAACTCTCCGCAAGGGATATACACAGGGAGACGGCAAGAAAGACCGTCAGTGTGGTCATTTTTTTTAGTGTCAGACGGGTATTTTTACGGGACATAAAACTCCTTTAAGTAACTCAATAAGTAACGGCATCCATATCGGAAGCACTTTCTTCCTTATATACAATGGCGAGCTTATGGGGCAGACAGATAATGGGGAGCCTGCCGGTATTGTTTTTGCTGAAAAGGACGCAGAGCCTGTCGGGGCAGTCGGCATCCGTTACGGCAATCCCCCCGGCGCTTACGGTAATTTCGTTGTACCCTCCGTCGGAAGAAACAAGACGGAAGGAATAGGGTTCCTTTACGGAAGAAAAATCAATTTCCCTAAGCAGGACACCGTTCTGGTAGATGCAGGCTTTTTTTTGTCCGCCGTAAGTTCCTCTTTTATATAGAAGAAACAGGGATGAGAAAAGCAGTAGAAAAAGAAGAAGCAGCAAAATCAGCACTTTTCCCATCATTTTTTTATCGTTTTTCAAAATAATCAGACCTTTCCGTGACGGTAAAGTTCATTCCCCCATATTGTCAAGGGGTGGTTTGTTTGTTATACTTATGAGAGTTAGTATAACAAAAGGACGCAGGGAAATGAAGAGGGTTACAGCAAGTTTTTTTACACTTCCCGCAGTGGCGATGCTGCTTCTTTCGGGATGCGGAAATGCCGTAAAGGAATATGAAGCCGTGAATACTGCCATGGGAACTGTCGTTACCCAGAAACTGTATACGGAAGGGGACGATGTGACCGGGGATGTGGAGCAGCTGCTTTCCGGCATGGAGGAAACAATGCTTTCCCGCAGAATAGCCGGCTCAGAGGTCGCAAAGCTGAATGCCAATGCCGGAACAGGCATCTACACGGAGGTTTCCGGAGAGCTGGCAGAGACGCTGCTGGAGCTTTCCGGTATTTATGAGGACAGTGATGGGGCGCTGGATGTGTCCATCGGAGCACTGGTGAGCCTGTGGAATATTGATGCCCACGCGCAGGAAAGCTATGAGGACGCCGGGGAGCAGCCGGATGGCACAGGCGGGAAAACAGAGGACGCCGGGCAGACGGAAAGCACCGGGAAAACAGAAGGCTACCGCTTACCGGGTGAGGCGGAAATAAAAGAAGCGCTGTCCTACAGCGGGTTTTCTAAAATAGAAAGAAAAGACAACAGCTTTTTACTGCCTAAGGGCATGGTACTGGACCTGGGAGCCGTTGGAAAAGGGCTTGCCTGTGACGATATCCTTGCCTATCTGGAAGGACAGGCGGAGGTAAAGGCGGCGGTCATTTCCGTGGGCGGAAGCATCCTTACTTATGGAGAAAAACCGGACGGCACGGCGTTTAGGGTCGCCATTACGGACCCCTTTGATACAGGCGCCTACTGCGGGTATCTGACCCTTACAGGCAACTGGTTTGTGTCCACTTCGGGAGATTACGAACGCTTTGTGGAGGTGGACGGCAAACGGTATCACCACATCTTAAATCCGGCTACGGGATATCCGGCGGAGAGCGGTGTAAAAAGTGTTACGATTTTAAGCAAGAACGGTATGATAAGCGA
>FR880847.1:64307-136765 GCA_000434615.1 Clostridium sp. CAG:510 | reverse complement strand
GACGCTCTTTCCACGGCATGTTTTGTGCTGGGAGAAGAGAAAGGACGATTGCTGGCAGAAAAATACGGTGTGGAAGCATTGTTTATTTCAGAGGATGGAATCATCAGCATGACGAAGGGCATGCGGGAATATTTTACGGAACAGACAAAATAAGGTGTGTAAGAAAATACATACGAAAAAAGGAGAGAGGATATGGGAGATTTATTTGAGTACAAATGTCCGTGCTGCGGCGGCGCCATTAGCTTTAACAGCACCGCACAGAAGATGAAATGTCCGTACTGCGGAACAGAGTTTGAAATGGAAACCCTGAAGGCAATGGACGAGGAGCTGAAGGCGGAACAGCCGGAGAGCATGGAATGGGATATGCCCGACGGGGATACCTTCAAAGAGGACGAAACGGCGCACATGAGAGTGTATACCTGCCAGTCCTGCGGCGGTGAAATCGTGGGAGATGAAAACTTAGGTTCTTCCCGCTGCCCGTACTGCGACAGCACCATTGTTATGAAGGGCATGTTTGCGGGAGACTTAAAGCCCGATTATGTCATTCCCTTTAAGATTGACAGGAATGCGGCGAAGGAAGGTCTGGGCAGACATCTCAAAGGAAAGAGACTGCTTCCCAAGGTATTTAAGGATGAAAATCATATTGATGAAATAAAGGGACTTTATGTGCCGTTCTGGATGTTTGACTCCAAAGCGGATGCCAACGCCAGATACGACGCAACCAGGGTAAAACGATGGTCCGATGCCCGGTATGAATATACGGAAACCAGCTATTACAGCGTTTCCAGAGCCGGCAATCTTTTGTTTGAGAATGTGCCGGCGGACGGCTCATCCAAGATGGACGACGATTTAATGGAGTCTGTTGAACCCTTCGATTTCAAGGGGGCAGTGCCGTTCCAGACCGCTTATCTGGCAGGTTATCTGGCAGATAAATATGATGTGACGGCAGAAGAAAATGTGGAAAGAGTCAATGCCCGCATTAAAAAGAGCACAGAGGAAGTATTCAGGAACACCGTACAGGGATATGATACGGTAAACACCGTCAACTGCAATGTGAGACTGCAGGGCGGCAAGGTAAAATATGTGCTCTGTCCGGTGTGGATTTTAAATACCACATGGAAGGGCGAAAAGTATGTCTTTGCCATGAACGGACAGACCGGAAAGTTTGTAGGCAACCTGCCGCTTGACAAGGGAGCATACAGAAGATGGCTCTTTGGTCTGACCGGACTCTACACTGCCATTGCATTTATCATTTCACTGTTATTTTTCGTAATATAAATAAAGGAGGAAAAGATTATGTTTTTACAGGCATTTTCATCCCTGGCGGCTGTCAGCACCATTGTAAACGCAGGCGGGGATACTTATAATATACCGGTACATATTCTCATTGCGCTGGTAATCGGCTTTATTGTGGCGTTCCTTATCGTAAGCGGCATGAAGGCAAAGCTAAAGAGCGTGGAGAAAAGAGAAAACGCCCAGGAATATGTGAAACAGGACAGCCTGCGTCTGTCCGCCAAGTCGGACCGTTTCCTGTATGTGAAGAAGGACAGACGGGAAAAGCCGCAGAACAACAATAACAGGTAACTTGGCAGTAATGCAGGGAAGACAGAAATTGTCGGAAATGAAGGAAAATATGAAACTGAAAAATATAAAAGGGATAGCTCTTATTATGACGGCAATGCTTCTTTTGGGCGGCTGCGGACAGAAAAATGCGGAAACAGGGGAAAGCCTTCCGGATAGGGAAACCCGTACCGGAACGGAAGACGGTTCACAGACAGGCACACTGCCGGGGGACACTCTGCCGGAGGAGACCGGGGAGGACAACGGCAGAACGGAGGAAGCGGTGCTGCCTCTGCATCTTATTAAGGGAGAATGGTCTGACAGCTATTACAAGGACGATGATTACAGTAACAAATTAGTGGAAATGAAATACGGAGTCATTGCCCTGACCGGGGAAGACGAAGAAAAGTATCCTAAGCTGGCACAGGTTCTAAAAAAGCTGTCGGAGGAAAATAAAAACACTATTCTTAACGAATATGAAAATTTAAAAACCCAGGCGGAGGATGACCTGAAAGGGGCGGAGGAAGGCGGTTATCAGATATATACCCCCTATTCCACGGAGAGCACATATTATGTAAGCAGGGCGGACGACAGAGTGCTTTCTTTTGAAGAAAACGGTTACACTTATCTGGGCGGTGCACATGGAACCGGTTACAGCTTCGGCTGCAACTATGATACCCGGACCGGGGAAGAGCTGCAGATTCAGGATGTAGTAACGGATATGGATACGTTTGCGGGACTGGCAGAGGCAGCTGTTTATGAGGAAAGCGGACTGACAATGGATGATTTGTTCCTGGAAGAGGGGGAAAGCTTAAAAGATTATATTGCCAAAGCAGCTGCAGAGCATACCCTGAACTGGAAAATCACAAATGATGGAGTCAGTGTATGGTTCAATCCGTATGAAATTTCCTATTATGCGGCGGGAATGCCGTCGGGAAGTGTAAAGTTTGCGGAACAGACCGATATTTTTTCCGATTACTATGCGGAAGCCCCACGGACCTATGTCTATGCGGCAAATAATCTGGGTACTTCAGGTATGGATTTTAATGGGGACGGCAGGACAGATGAACTCCGGGTATGGGCATCCATGGACGAGTATGGAACCTATGAAGCCCTGAAGGTATCCATGAACGGAGTGGAAACCGGTAAGGACATCTGGGCATACAGCTATGATCCCTACATCCTGCATACGGCGGACGGTAAGAATTATCTGTATGTCATCTGCGGCAGTGACAATGATTACCGTATGCTGGAGGTGTTTGATTTAAACGGCAGCAGTGCGGTATATGTCGGTGAGGTAAACAACTGCGGCCTTAGGGCACAGCTTTTGGATGCTTCTTCCTATTTATACGGAGAAGAGCTTCTGACCGACCCGGAAAACTTTTACTTAGAAAGCCGGATGGAGGTATTAAGCACCTATTCCGCCAGCCGGAGGTATCATGTGGGAGCGGACGGCATGCCGGTGGCTGATGAAGACTTTTATCAGGTAGACGCAAGCACATACGAGTGGAGGGAAGCTCTTACGGCAAAAAAGGATGTTCCCTGCGTGCAGGTGGCGGAGGACGGCAGTGTGACGGCAGACAATGCCGTGATACCCGCGGGTACGAAGCTGATTTTATACCGGACGGACGGCAGCAGTCTTGTGGACTTAAAAGCGGGTGATACACTGTACCGGATTGAGGTGGACCATTCCGAATGGCCGTATACGATAAACGGCGTAGAGGAAGAAGAATATTTTGACGGCATTATGTATGCCGGTTGACGGAAGCCTTTTTCCTGTAGTATAATTTAAGGTACGTTTGAATGCTATGACTGCCTTTGCGGAAACAGGCAGAGGAGTGAAAATAAAGGAGATTAACAGATGAGCAAGATCATTTTAACCGGAGACCGCCCTACCGGAAGACTTCACGTAGGTCATTATGTAGGCTCTCTTCGCAAGAGAGTGGAGTTACAGAATTCCGGAGAATACGACAAGATTTTTATTATGATTGCCGATGCACAGGCGCTGACCGACAATGCGGACAATCCGGAGAAGATCAGACAGAATATTATTGAAGTGGCACTGGATTATTTATCCTGCGGACTGGACCCTGCCAAGTCCACCCTGTTTATACAGTCCCAGATCCAGGAGCTTACGGAATTAACCTTTTATTATATGAACCTGGTTACCGTTTCCAGACTGCAGCGTAATCCTACCGTAAAGTCCGAAATTCAGATGCGTAACTTCGAAACCAGTATTCCCGTGGGATTTTTCACCTATCCCATCAGCCAGGCAGCCGATATTACCGCGTTCAAGGCAACAACGGTTCCCGTTGGTGAAGACCAGCTTCCCATGATTGAACAGTGCCGCGAAATCGTAAGAAAGTTCAACTCCGTTTACGGAGAAACACTGGTGGAGCCGGAAGCTCTTGTTCCGCAGAATGAAGTATGCTGCAGACTGCCGGGTATTGACGGCAAGGCAAAAATGAGTAAATCCCTTGGAAACTGCATCTATCTGTCCGATTCCGCAGATGAAGTGAGGACCAAGATTATGAGCATGTTTACGGATCCCAACCACTTAAAGGTAAGTGATCCCGGTTCCTTGGAGGGCAACACCGTATTTACCTATCTGGATGCGTTCTGCAAGGATGAGCAGTTTGAGCGCTATCTGCCCGAATACGCAAATCTGGATGAGTTAAAGGCACATTACCAGAGAGGCGGTCTGGGCGACGTTAAGGTAAAGAAATTCTTAAACAACGTTATGCAGGAAGAATTAGAGCCCATCCGCAACCGCAGAAAAGAGCTGCAGAAGCAGATTCCCGACATCTACGAAATCTTAAAGAAGGGCAGCGAAGTGGCAAGGGAAGAAGCAGCGAAGACCATGTCAGAGGTCAAGGCAGCCATGAAGATTAACTACTTTGATGATGCGGCGCTGATTGCCGGTCAGGCAGACAAATACGCACAGGAATAAAAGTGGAACTGTCCGAAAATTAAGGGTTTACAAGTAAAGTAAAATGTGGTAATTTTATTAGGTATGGTTTAACCGATGCGCAGGTTATGGACACTCCGACCCGGCCTTCGTATCCGGTGTTTACTAAATATTTTTTAGGAGGATTTTATCATGATTTCCAAAGAGAAGAAAACAGCTATTATCAATGAGTATGCAACAAAGCCCGGAGATACCGGTTCACCCGAAGTACAGATTGCCGTACTGACCGAGAGAATCAAAGAGTTAACCGAGCATATGAAGCAGAACCCCAAGGATCATCACTCCAACAGAGGTCTTTTAAAGATGGTTGGTCAGAGACGTGGTCTGCTTGATTACTTAAAAGAAAAGGATATCGAAAGATATCGTGCAATCATTGCTAAGCTGGGAATCAGAAAGTAATTATGATGCAAAGAGCGGAGTATGTCCAAAACAGGCTGCTCCGCTTTTTTACGCAGCTTCGTTTCTGGTACAGACAGGGCGGGCGCAAAGTCACTTTATTCACCTCTTTGGGTAAACGAAACCCCGAGACCGCTGAAAAGTATATTTGCGTAAGTGTATTTTTCAGTAGTTTCGGTGTTTTACCCAGAGCCCCTTCCGCCGAGGCGGATTGTAAAAAAAGCAAGGAGAAAAGTATGTACAAGACTTTTTCAATGGAGCTTGCAGGCCGTACCTTAAGCGTTGATATCGGCAGAGTCGGCAAGCAGGCAAACGGATGTGCATTCATGCACTATGGCGAAACAACAGTATTATCCTGTGCAACAGCATCGGACAAGCCCAGAGACGGCATTGATTTCTTCCCTTTAAGTGTAGAGTACGAAGAAAAATTATATGCGGTAGGAAAAATCCCGGGCGGCTTCAATAAGAGAGAAGGAAAGGCAAGCGAAAATGCCATCCTGACCAGCCGTGTTATCGACAGACCCATGCGTCCGCTGTTCCCCAAGGATTACCGCAACGACGTTACCTTAAACAATATGGTTATGAGTGTGGATCCTGCATGCCGTCCCGAACTGGTGGCTATGTTGGGCGCTGCTATCGCAACCTGCATTTCCGATATTCCTTTTGACGGTCCCTGTGCCATGACCCAGGTGGGCATGATTGACGGCGAACTGATTATCAACCCTTCCCAGGAGCAGTGGAAGAACGGTGACTTAAACTTAACCGTAGCTTCTACCAGAGAAAAGGTTATCATGATTGAAGCCGGTGCAAACGAAATTCCCGAAGCAGTCATGATTGATGCCATTTACAAGGCACATGAAGTAAACCAGACCATCATTTCCTTCATCGACGGCATCGTAGCGGAAGTAGGAAAGCCCAAGCATGAATACACAAGCTGTGCAATTCCCGCAGAAATGTTTGAAGAAATGAAGAAAATCGTAACTCCCGAAGAAATGGAAGTTGCGGTATTTACCGATGACAAGCAGACCAGAGAAGAAAATATCAAGAATATTACCGAAAAGCTCAGCGAGGCATTTGCAGAAAACGAAGAGTGGCTGGCTGTTTTAGGCGAAGCGGTATACCAGTATGAGAAGAAGACCGTCCGCAAGATGATTTTAAAGGACCACAAGCGTCCCGACGGCCGTGAAATCACCCAGATCCGTCCTCTTGCAGCAGAAGTGGACATCATTCCCAGAGTACACGGCTCCGCAATGTTCACCAGAGGACAGACCCAGATCTGCAACGTATGTACCTTAGCTCCGTTATCCGAAGCGCAGAAGGTAGACGGTCTGGATGAAAACGAAACCTCCAAGAGATATATGCATCAGTACAACTTCCCTTCCTACTCCGTAGGTGAGACCAAGGTTTCCAGAGGCCCCGGACGTCGTGAAATCGGTCACGGTGCACTGGCAGAGAGAGCACTTATTCCCGTGCTTCCTTCCGAAGAGGAGTTCCCTTATGCAATCCGTACCGTATCCGAAACCTTTGAGTCAAACGGTTCAACCTCCATGGCTTCCACCTGTGCATCCTGCATGTCCTTAATGGCTGCCGGTGTTCCCATCAAGAAGATGGTAGCAGGTATTTCCTGTGGTCTTGTTACCGGTGAAACCGACGATGATTTCGTACTTCTTACCGATATTCAGGGGCTGGAAGACTTCTTCGGCGATATGGACTTTAAGGTAACCGGTACTACAGAAGGTATTACCGCTATCCAGATGGATATTAAGATTCACGGTCTGACAAGACCTATCGTAGAAGGCGCTATCGCAAGATGCCGTGAAGCACGACTCTTTATCATGGACAACTGTATGAAGAAAGCCATTGCCGCTCCCAGAACAGAAGTCGGCAAGTACGCACCCAAGATTATTTCCATCCAGATTGACCCGGAAAAGATTGGCGATGTAGTAGGCCAGAGAGGCAAGACCATCAACGAGATTATTGCTCGTACCGGCGTAAAGATTGATATTACCGATGACGGTAAGGTATCCGTATGCGGTACCGACAAGGTTATGATGGATAAGGCTGTTGAGATGATTAAGATTATCACCACAGACTTTGAAGAAGGCCAGATTTTCAAGGGCAAGGTCGTAAGCATTAAGGAATTCGGTGCATTCATCGAGTTCGCTCCCGGAAAAGAAGGCATGGTTCATATCTCCAAGATTGCCAAGGAAAGAATTGAGCATGTAGAGGATGTCCTGACCTTAGGCGATGTTGTAACCGTTGTATGCTTAGGCAAGGACAAGATGGGAAGAATCAGCTTCTCCATGAAAGACGTAGCACAGCAGTAATAATTTTTGAAAAAGTAAGAAAGGATTATGAACAGATGAAAAAGAAATTAGCAGCTGTTACCGCACTGGCACTTTCCCTTGTGCTGAGTGCATGCTCCCTTCCGGCAGGCAAGACCTGGAAGGACTCCGATTTCCAGTTTCAGAAAGGGGAAGAAACCGTTGCCCTTTCCAAAGACAGCGGATTCATGATTTTCGGTGATGAAACCTATTCCTTCTCCTTTGACGGCAACAACAATCAGGATTACGATGAGTCCTTCGCACTGGCACGCGGCTTAAAGGTAGGAGATTCCCTGGACGAATACCTGAATGAGTTTCAGGTAAAGCCGGCTAATGCTATGTGGGAGCTCGTGTATGACTCCGGGGATACCAGAGTGATAAATTACGACAATGAAACTGCAGAAGAGATTTACAAGGAATACGAAGATGCCAATGCATGGCTGGATATCGCTTTTTACAAAGACGGCAGCAAATGGAAGAACATGGCGGCTGCTGATCTTGCAGATGTATGGTTCTGCGACAAAGACTCCTCTTACAAGGACGATGTAGTAATCCTTTCCGTTAATACGGACGACAGCGGAAAAATCCAGTGTATCTCCGTTTATTACTTTACCTACGGCTCCGAATGGATTGAATGGCAGGGCTGGGAAGAGTAAACAGACAACCAGACAAAAATCCGAAAAGAACTCGCATTTGCGGGTTCTTTTTTTGATGCCTGTACATATATTAGAGGTAGGCAGAGAGGAAAGGAAAATGAGCAAAGAAAAAAGTCTGATAGCTTTGTTTCCGGCGTCCCTTCGCGGGGAAGGAGAACAGATGCTTACCTTATACGGGGAATTAGAAGAAATCCGCCTCAGGGTGGACAAACCCATTATCTTAAAACTACATAGGGGTGAATTTTTCTTCGGAAAAGACGGCGGTCTTACGAAAAGAAAGTTAGATGCGCGGTGCATCGGGGAAGAACAACTGCGGAATATGTTAAACCAGATCTGTAAGGATTCTCTTTATGCCTTTGAGGATGAAATGAGGCAGGGATTTATCAGTGTGCCGGGAGGACACCGGGTCGGGATATGCGGACAGGCTGTCCTGGAAACGGACGGCAGCCTTCGCACGTTAAAGCATCCGGGCAGCCTGAATATCCGTGTTTCCCATGAAAAGAAGGGAGCCGCAGACCCGGTTATTCCGTATCTGTACCGGCAGCAAAAGATATGCAATACGCTTCTGATTTCCCCGCCGGGGTGCGGAAAAACCACACTTTTACGGGACCTGGTCAGACAGATTTCCGACGGCAATGTGTACGGAGGGGGCGTTTCCGTGGGCGTGGTCGATGAGCGAAGTGAAATAGCAGGAAGCTATCTGGGAATACCGCAGAATGATGTGGGTATCCGGACGGATATTCTGGATGCCTGCCCGAAGGTGCACGGCATGATGATGTTAGTCCGTTCCATGGCGCCCTCTTTAATCGCCATAGACGAAATCGGCGGCAGGGAGGATGTGGATGCCATCCGGAAGGTGTCTGCCTGCGGGTGCAACATTCTGGCAACCATACACGGGGAAGACCTGCTTTCCTTGCGGGAAAAGCCGTATATGCGGGAGCTTCTGCAGGAGCAGGTCTTTGAACGGTTTGTGGTGCTCTGGAAAAAACAGGGGCATCCGAGGATAAAAGCGGTTTATGGAAAGGATGGGGAAATATGCTGCGACTTTTCGGAGCAATTTTGATTTTTGCAGGCTGTACGGCGCTGGGCCTTTTTTACCGGACAAGGTATTACGAGAGCATCCGGCTTCTTAAGACCATGGAAAAAATACTGGACCTTTTTATCAGTGAAGTCCGGTACGGAAAATCCACGCTGCATGAATGTCTGTTTATGATAGCGGAAAAGACGGAAGAGCCGTTTCGGGGCACCCTGCTTTCGGCAGGAAAGCTTTTGCAAAAAGAGGACGGAAGGGATTTTTCCGCTTGTTGGGAAGAGGCTTTTGCCGTTCTTTTGCAGAAGCTGCCGCTTACGAAAGAGGAAAAAGAAAGCTTCCTTTCCTTTGCGAAGGTTAAGGGGCTAAAGGACTGGCAGATGCAGGTGAGAGTCATGGAAGGGCACCGGGACGCCATTAAAGAGGCACGCAGGATCCGGGAACAGAATGTGCTGCAGCAGGGAAAATTAGCAACGGGACTTGGCATCATGGGAGGGCTTTTCCTGATTATTGTTCTGTTGTAAGGAGGAGCGTCGGAATGAGTATTGGGCTGATTTTTAAGATTGCGGCAGTGGGTATTTTAGTCACCATATTAAGTCAGATATTGAAACACAGCGGCAGGGAAGAGCAGGCTTTTTTGGTAAGTCTGGCGGGGCTTATCCTGGTGATTTCCTGGATTGTGCCTTATATTTATGAGCTGTTTACCAATATACAGGCACTGTTTTCCCTGTAGAAGGCGGGATAGGTAAGAAAATGATAGAGATTACAAAGATTGCGGTCAGCGGTATTTTATGTGCGGTTCTTGCCATGCAGTTTAAGAACCGGAAGCCGGAATATTCCTTTTACATAGGCTGTGTGTGCGCTATTCTGATTTTCGGCTACACCCTGCGTTTTTTAACTTCCATGCTGGACAAGTACCGGATCGTGCAGGAAATCTGGTCGGACGAGGGCGGGTATCTGGCCACCCTGATGAAGGTCATCGGTATTACTTATATCTGTGAGTTTGCTTCGGGTATCTGCAAGGATGCCGGATATGGTTCCGTGGCAGGACAGATAGAAATTTTAGGAAAGCTGTCCGTTATTTTTGCGGGACTTCCCATTCTGTTTGCGGTCATGGAACAAATCCGGAATTTTGTATAGGAGAATGCCATGGAAATGGATATGGACAGCATTTTTCGGGAATATGGGATGGATGGCATAGAAGCGCAGTTAGGGGAGCTTTTCCCGACTCTGCAGATTGACCTGGAAACCCTGCTGAAACAGGCTTTCACAGGGGATATAAAAGGAGCGCTGACAGGTGTGGCGCAGATGACCTTCGGCAGTGTGATAACGGACCTTGCATCCTTAAAAAATACGTTTCTGCTCCTGTTGCTGATGGGCATCGGTGCGGCGCTTATTTCCCATTTTATCCGTATTTTTGATAAGCATCAGGTGGCGGATGCCGGTTTTTATTTTCTGTATCTGTATATGGCGGCAGTTCTGATGAAATGCTTTTTCAGTGCAGCGCATACGGCGGCGGAGGCAATTCAGAATATTGTGGCATTTATACAGGTGTTTATCCCCGCTTATTTTTTATCGGTGGGCATTGCCACGGGAACCATGACGGCGGGAGCGGGGTATCAGATTATCCTGCTGATTATTTTTCTGGTGGAGAAAATACTGCTGACCCTGCTGATGCCTCTTATCAACAGCTATATGCTTCTGGCGGTCTTAAACGGATGCCTGTCGGAGGAAAGAATGACTCTTTTGGAAAGCGGCATGGAAAAAATGATACGGTTTTTACTGAAAGCATCCCTTGGCATTGTGGCGGGCATCAGTACTCTGCAGTCCCTGCTTACCCCGGCGATTGACAGTGCCAAAACAGGGCTTTTGCAGAAAGGGCTCTCCGCCATTCCGGGAGTGGGAGAAGTGACGGACAGTGTGGTGGATATGGCATTCGGAGCGGCTGCTATTATAAAAAACGGCATCGGCTTTACAGCGCTGCTTTTGCTGATTGCCGTAGCACTGCCGCCTCTTTGCAAGCTGCTTCTGACGGCGTTTGTCCTGAAAGCGGCGGGAGCCTTCATGGGACTTGTCAGTGACAAAAGGATGAGCACCTGTGCCGACAGGGTGGGCAATGCCGGGCGGCTGCTGTTTCAGACCGTGGGGACCTCTTTTCTGTTATTTATGATAACCATATCCGTGGCGGCATTTACCACAAACCGCTGAAAGCAGATAGGCATGAAAATGTATAAAGAAAGGCGTGGAAAATGGGCGATGAAATCTTTTCTGTCATAAAAAAAGCAAGTGTTTTCTTAATAGGGGCGCAGCTTATCCTGCACCTGAAGCCGAACGGCCTGTATGAAAAGTACCTGAAATTCATTGTGCATCTGATGGCGCTGACCCTGTTCATGATGCCGCTTCTGAAGCTGTTCGGACAGACGGATGAAAAGGCTTTTTCGAAGAGCCTTGCCGGGTATGAGGAAATGATGCAGGAGGATATGATGCAAATAAATTACATATGTGATTTATCGGAAGAAAAACGGCGGGAAATCTATGAAAGAGAAATTAAATCGAAACTTAATAATGTATACGATGAAAATTCCACAGAGGCTCCCGCCAACATAGAAACCGTAGAAATCGAGGTGAAGGTGCATGAAGGAAATCCATAAAGAGTCCATAGTGAAATTCCTGAAAAATAAGAATAATCTTCTGATTATCGTGTTGCTGGGGGTGCTGCTCATGGTGATTGCCATTCCGGTGGATACGGCGGGAACCGGCGGAAAAAGCGCATCGGGAAGAAATGATAACAGCAGTTATCAAACTAAAAACACAGGAACAGGATATCAGGCAGGCGGAACCGCAGCCTACACGGCAGCCGGGGATGGTACGGCAGGATACGACGAAACCGCCGTGACCGGCTATGTGTGGGAACAGGAGCAGTATATAAAGGAAATGGAAGCGAAGGCAGAAAGCCTTCTTTCCGGAGTAAACGGTGCCGGGCAGGTGAAGGTGATGATTACCCTCAGGGCGTCTTCGGAACAGGTTGTGGAGAAGGATATGCCGGTGACACGTTCCCAGACATCGGAGCAGGACAGCCAGGGCGGCAGCCGGATGGTGAGCGAATTTGCCACGGAGGATGCGACGGTTTACAGAAAGGGGAACGGCTATGAAGAGCCCTATGTGGTCAAAACCTTAAGCCCCAGCGTGGAGGGCGTGGTCGTGGTGGCGGAAGGAGCCGGCAACGGGGAAGTGAGTAAAAATTTATCGGAGGCGGTACAGATACTGTTCGGCGTGGAGGCGCACCGGGTAAAAGTGCTGAAGGCAGGATAAGCCGGGGAGAGCACCATGCGAAAGTTCTGCGTACAAAATAAGACACGTATGCATAGAGAATAGAAAAGCTTAATATAATGAAACAGGTAGAAAACCGAAAGTATAGTGAAGGGGAGAATGACGTGAAAAACATACTTAAAAAAAATCAACTGATGATTACTGCACTTGCCATTATGATTGCGGTAGCAGGGTACTTACAGTTTACCGGTAAAAATCTGTCCGGGGAAGATTATGTGCCCACTTCCGCAAACGGAGAAATTACCAGTGAGGAAGCGGGAAGCCTGACGGACGGTGTGGTAAACGATGACTATTCCCTGAACGATATCATGGGGCTTACGGACGATGCGGCGGCAAACGGAGATTATGTGGAAATCGAAAGTCTGGATACGGATCTGGATGACTTGTCGGAGGAAGACCTGGCATTAAGCGGTGCGGATGCAGAAACAGATCTTGAACAGGCGGACGGTTCTTACGTGACACCGGAGCAGGGCGAAATTCCCGGAGAAGCCGTATTCACATCCAATTCCTCCGTGACAGTGCTTTCCGAAGCAAAGCTTTTGAAGGAGCAGGTGAGAGCCAAGAATAAGGAAACCCTGATGGAAGTCATCAACAGCACCGCCTTAAGCGATGAACAGAAGCAGGAAGCCGTACAGACCATGGTGCAGATGACAAATGTAGCGGAAAAAGAACTGGGTGCGGAAATCTTACTGCAGGCAAAAGGCTTTGACGGCGTGGTGGTAAGCATCAGCGGGGACGGTGCCGATGTGGTGGTAAATGCGCTGGAGCTGACGGACGCCCAGAGAGCCCAGATTGAAGATATTGTGAAAAGAAAAGCCGGCATTCCGGCAGAAAATATCATAATCAGTACAGTTGTAGAGTAAAAGGATATGTGGTAAGATAAACGAATGAAACGACAGGAAGGACGGATGAGATGAAGAGAGTATTTTTAATCGTACTGGACAGCTTTGGAATCGGACAGATGCCGGATGCGGAAAAGTTTGGAGACTACGGTGTGGATACCTTGGGAACAGTATCGAAAAGTCCTTATTTTTCTATGCCAAACATGGAAAAATTGGGACTTTTTCAGATAGAAGGCACATCGGCAGAAAGTAAGGTAACGGATATAACGGGCAGAGTTGCACGTATGGCGGAAGCTTCCATGGGCAAAGATACTACCATCGGACACTGGGAGATAGCCGGCATTTACTCCCCGACTCCGCTGCCCACTTATCCGGACGGCTTCCCCAAAGAGGTACTGGATGCGTTTAAGAAAGCAACCGGCAGAGGAGTGCTCTGCAACAAGCCGTATTCCGGTACGGAAGTCATTAAAGTATACGGCGACGAGCATGTCAAAACGGGTGATTTGATTGTTTACACATCTGCGGACAGCGTGTTCCAGATTGCCGCTCATGAGGATGTGGTGCCGGTGGAACAGCTTTACGAATATTGCCGGATGGCGCGGAAAATCCTGACCGGAAAGCACGGCGTGGGCAGAGTTATCGCCAGACCCTTTACCGGGGAAAGCGGAAACTACACCCGCACACCGAGACGACATGATTTTTCGCTGGAGCCGCCCGGGGACACCATATTAAATATCCTGCAGAGGCACGGAAAAGATACCATTGCCGTAGGCAAGATTTTTGATATTTTTGCCGGAAGCGGCATCTCGGAGCATGTCTATACAAGCGGAAATGCTGAGGGCATTGAGAGAACCTTAGAATATCTCGACAAGGATTTTGAAGGCATCTGCTTTATCAATTTAGTGGATTTTGATATGCTTTACGGACACCGCAGGGACATTGACGGCTATGCGAAGGCACTTTCTTATTTTGACGGTAAATTACCGGAAATCATGGCGAAAATGAGGGATGAGGATGTGCTTATGATAACGGCGGACCACGGCTGCGACCCCGGTTACTTAAAAACCACGGACCACACCAGGGAATATACACCCTTTGTCATGTACGGAAAGCCGGTGGCGCCGGGCAATCTGGGGACAAGAAAAACATTTGCAGATATCGGTGCATCTGTGTTACAATATTTTGACATTGTGCCCACCTTTGCGGGAGAGGGCATATTAAGGTAAGCACGGAACGCGTGCAGTAAGTTAAGATTTGGAGGATGAAAGCTGTGGCAGCTTCAGTAGCAGAGGAAATAAACAGACGACGAACTTTTGCGATCATTTCGCACCCCGATGCAGGTAAGACGACCCTGACGGAGAAATTTTTGCTTTACGGCGGAGCCATCAATCTGGCGGGAAGCGTAAAGGGAAAGGCAACAGCCAGACATGCGGTCAGCGACTGGATGGAAATTGAAAAGGAAAGAGGTATTTCTGTAACTTCTTCGGTACTGCAGTTTGAATACGGCGGATTCTGCATCAATATTCTGGATACACCGGGACATCAGGACTTCTCGGAAGATACCTACCGTACCCTGATGGCGGCGGACTCAGCCGTCATGGTCATTGACGCCTCCAAGGGTGTAGAGGCACAGACCAGAAAGCTGTTCAAGGTCTGCGTCATGAGAAAGATACCTATTTTTACCTTTATCAACAAGATGGACAGAGACGCCAACGATACCTTCGATCTGCTGGACGAAATCGAGAAGGAGTTAGGAATAGCTACCTGCCCCGTCAACTGGCCCATCGGCTCCGGTAAAAATTTCAAGGGTGTATTTGACAGAGAGAAAAATAAAGTCTTTACCTATTCCGATACCGAAAAGGGTACGAAGGAAGGTATCGCAACCGAGATTGACGCAGCCGATACGGACAAGCTTGTTTCAGTTATCGGACAGGCGGCAGCGGACAAACTCATGGAAGAAATCGAGCTTTTGGACGGCGCCAGTGCGGAATTTGATTTAGATGAAGTAAGAAGCGGCGATCTGACGCCGGTATTCTTCGGTTCCGCCCTGACAAACTTCGGCGTGGAGGATTTCCTGCAGCATTTCTTAAAAATGACAACCACACCGCTGCCCCGGAAGGCGGACATCGGACTGATTGACCCTGTGGAAAATGATTTTTCCGCCTTTGTCTTTAAAATCCAGGCGAACATGAACAAGGCGCACCGGGACAGAATCGCCTTTATGCGTATCTGCTCCGGAAAGTTTGATGCCAACATGGAAGTTCGCCATGTGCAGGGCGACAAGGTCATGCGTCTTTCCCAGCCCCAGCAGATTATGGCGGACGAGAGGAAGATTCTGGACGAGGCATATGCGGGCGACATTATCGGAGTATTCGACCCGGGTATTTTCTCCATCGGCGATACCCTGTGCATGCCGAAACAGAAATTTCAATACGAAGGTATTCCTACCTTTGCACCGGAGCATTTTGCCAGAGTGCGTCAGGTAGATACCATGAAGAGAAAGCAGTTCATCAAGGGCGTTTCCCAGATTGCCCAGGAAGGTGCCATCCAGATTTTCCAGGAATACAACACCGGTATGGAAGAAATCATCGTGGGTGTGGTAGGTGTCCTGCAGTTTGACGTCTTAAAGTACCGCCTGAACAACGAATACAATGTGGAAATCCGCTTAGAGCCGCTTCCCTATGAGCATATCCGCTGGATTGAAAACAAGGATATTGATTTACAGAAGCTGACCGGTACATCGGATATGAAGAAGATTCAGGATTTGAAGGGCAATCCCTTACTTCTGTTTGTCAACTCCTGGAGTGTGGGTATGACACTGGACAGAAACCCGGGACTGGAGCTTTCCGAATTCGGACGCAATCAGTAAAGAGGCAGATTTGAACAGAAAATTAAAACGAACAGTACTTACGGCAGCAATCCTTGCAGTGTGCCTGAGTGCCTGTGCCTCCCCATTACGGGAGGAAACACAGGAAAACGGGGAAGCACAGACAATGGATGAGACACAGATGGCAGAGTACACGGAAGCCATGAAAGAGGAATATCCTACCAGACAGTTCTGCCTGGAAACCTTATCCGGGGGAGAACAGGTGTGGTATCGTGACATTTATCTTGCCCTGTCCGGCATGGAGGAGGAATATCTCCTGCATACCGGTTTTTCGGGAGAGCCCGGGGAAGAGGACATCGAAAAGGTCTTTTATGCCGTTATGAACGATCACCCGGAGCTGTTTTTCGTGAGCGGCTACACCTATACAAAGTATACGATGGCGGACAAGCTACTGAAAATCAGCTTTTCCGGCACCTATACCATGGACACCTATGAGCGGGTGCTTAGGGAACGGGAAATCGACCGGGCGGCAGAGGAATGCCTGCAGGCTTTGCCGGCAGAGGCATCTGATTACGAAAAAGTAAAATATGTGTACGAATATGTGATTCTGCACACCGATTACCGGAAGGATGCCCCGGACAACCAGAATATCTGCTCCTGTTTATTATCGGGCGAGTCCGTCTGTCAGGGATATGCCAAAACGGTGCAGTATCTTTTGAACCGGGCAGGGATAAACAGTGTACTTGTGTCCGGCACGGTTTACGGCGGACAGGCGCATGCGTTTAATTTAGTGGAAGTGGACGGACAATGCTATTATGTGGATGCCACATGGGGCGATCCTTCCTATCAGAGCGAAGAAAAAGATGAGGGCGCCGGCAGCCTGCCGCAGATTAACTATGATTACCTCTGCGTACCGGCGGTTATGTTAGAGAAAACCCACACGGTGGATACTCTGTTTGCCCTGCCGGAATGTACCTCCATGCAGGCAAATTACTACGTGACGGAGGGCGCTTATTTTACGGAGTATGATGAGGAAGCGGTGGAGGATTTCTTTGAAAAGGCGCAGGATACGGGCAAAACCACCATCACCTTTATGTGCAGTGACGATGCCGTTTACGATACCTTTGTGACAGAGCTTGTCACAAATCAGAAGATATTCCGCTATTTTTATACCGCCGGCGGCAGAATAGCCTATACGGAGGATGCGGCGGGGCATTCGCTGACTTTTTGGCTTGTGAATGAATAAGGGTTGTGCTATACTAACATCATGAACGGAAGTACAAGGCGAAAGGAGTATGGACATAATTATGGAAGAAAGATCAAACTATGTTTTAAGAGATAATAACGATATCGGTACCGTACAGATAGCAGATGACGTAGTAGCCATGATTGCCAGCCTGGCAGTCAGGGATATTGAAGGCGTGGAAGCCTGCGCCGGCAATATGGCAGGCGAGCTGATGGATAAGGTCGGTATCAAAAACGCCAGAAAAGGCGCTAAAATTGATATTTTTGAAAACCGCGTAAAGGTCGATGTGTTTGTAAATATCGCATACGGCTACAATATTCCCGTTACCTGCGGCAAGGTACAGGACAAAGTAAAGACCACCATTGAAAATATGACAGGACTTACCGTTACGGATGTGAACGTGAGAGTTGTGGCTGTCAGTATGCCGAACAACAAATAATCATACGATAAGAGGGAACTCAGATACTATGGGCAGGAGAGAATTGAGAGAGCAGATATTTCTGCTTTTGTTCCGTGTGGAATTTAATAATCCGGAGGAGATGCCGGCACAGTTAAAAATGTTTTTTGAAACGGGAAGCTATGATGAAGATATGCATTCCTTCAGCGAAAAGGACAGGGAGTACATCACCGAAAAGTACAATCACATCATGGAGTCCTTACCGGACATTGATAAGCAGCTTTCCGAAAAGGCCGAGAACTGGGACATCACCCGCATGGGCAAGGTAGAGCTTACTGTTCTCCGCCTTGCTGTCTATGAAATAGAGAAGGATGACAGTGTACCGGCGAGCGTAGCCATCAATGAGGCGGTGGAGCTTGCCAAGAAATTCGGTCAGGACGGATCCGGAGCTTTTGTCAATGCCGTATTGGCGAAGTTTGTATAAAAGAGGATTTTTATGGCCGTACAAAATGTATATTCGGTTGCACAGGTAAATGCGTATATAAAAAATATGTTCACTCAGGATTTTATGCTGCAGAGGCTTTGCGTCAGAGGCGAAGTAAGCAACTGCAAATACCATCCGTCTGGACATATTTATTTTACGTTAAAGGACGAAAAAGGTACCATTGCCTGTGTGATGTTCGACAGTGACCGGAAAAAAGGACTTTCCTTCCGTATGCAGGAGGGGATGCAGGTCATTGTAAAAGGTAGTGTAAACGTTTACGAAAGAGACGGAAAATACCAGATTTATGTAAAGCAGATTACGAGTGACGGTCTGGGAAATCTCTACGAAAAATTTGAAGAATTGAAAACGGAACTGTTGGAACGGGGCATGTTTGATGAGTGTTACAAACGACCCGTTCCAAAGTATATTCATACATTGGGTGTGGTGACGGCTCCCACGGGAGCGGCGGTCCGGGATATCATCAACATTACCCGGAGAAGGAACCCTTACGTGAAAATTATCCTGTATCCCGCCATTGTGCAGGGGAAGGATGCGGCGCCCAGCATTATAAACGGCATCCGCGCACTGGAAAAGACAGGTGTGGATGTGATGATAGTGGGAAGGGGCGGCGGCTCCTTGGAGGATTTGTGGGCGTTTAACGAAGAAGCGGTGGCACAGGCCATCTTTGACTGTGAAATCCCAATTATTTCCGCAGTGGGCCACGAAACGGACACCACCATTGCGGATTTTGTGGCGGATCTGCGTGCACCGACTCCCTCAGCGGCAGCGGAGCTTGCCGTATATGAGTACGACCAGCTGGAAAAACAGCTTGCCCGCAGAAAAGAGGAACTTGCCGGCGGCATGATGACCCAAATACAGCTCTTAAAAATGAAGACGGCGCAGAGACAGCTTCTGTTAAAGACACTAAGTCCCATGAACCGTCTGCAGGAGCAGAAGATGTATTTAGCAAAGCTGACGGAGAGCCTGCAGGGCGGATTTTCGGATATCGTGACGGACAGACGCCACAGACTGGCGCTTCTTATTGAGCAGTTTAAGGGGCTGTCCCCTTTGGAAAAATTAAGCGGCGGCTATTCCTATGTGGAAAAGGACGGCAGGGCCGTAAAGAGTGTGGAAGATGTGGCGGAAGGTGATAGGCTTACCGTACAGGTGACGGACGGCGAAATTCACGTACTGGTGGAAGAATGCGCACGAAAGGAAAGAGAACCGGTATGACATTGGAAGAAAAGCTGGCAAAATTAGATGCCATGACAGAGCAGTTGCGAAAAGAAGATATTACACTGGAAGAAAGCTTTTCCTTGTATAAGGACGGCATGGAGCTTATTAAGCAGTGCAACGCCGATATCGACAGGGTGGAAAAACAGGTGCAGATTTTAAACGCGGACGGACAGGTAACGGACTGGGACGAGGAATAGCATGTAGCGGGAGGAAGTATGGACTTTCGGGCAGAATTTGAAAACAGACAGAAAGAAATCAATGAGATTTTAATGCAGTATATGCCGGATACGGAAGGCTTGCAGAAAACGGTAAAGGAAGCCATGCATTACAGCTTGGAGGCGGGCGGCAAGAGAATCCGTCCCATGCTGATGCGGGAAACCTATAAAATGTGCGGCGGAACGGGCAGTGCGGTGGAGCCCTTTATGGCGGCCATGGAAATGATACATACCTATTCCCTGGTGCATGACGATCTGCCTGCCATGGACAACGACGAGCTGCGCCGCGGCAAAAAGACCACCTGGGTGGTTTACGGAGACGGTATGGCGGTTCTGGCAGGGGATGCCCTGTTAAACTATGCGTTTGAAACCGCATTCCGGGCTTTTGAAAACTGTTATGTGGACGGGGTGCCGGTAACGGCGCGTTTTAAGATGTTGGAGCAGGCGCTGAAGGTACTGTCTAAGGCTGCTGGCATCCACGGCATGATCGGCGGACAGACCGCGGACTTAGAGGCAGAAGGAAAACAGATTACGGAAGAGCAGCTTCTGTTTATTTACCGTCACAAGACGGCGGATCTGATAGAGGCTTCCATGATGATAGGAGCCATTTTGGCGGGAGCGGACGAGAAAACCGTTACTGCCATGGGCAAATGTGCGTACAACATCGGCATTGCGTTCCAGATTCAGGACGACATTCTGGATGTGGAAGGAGAGGAAGCCGTTTTGGGTAAGCCGCTTTTCAGCGACGAAAAGAACGACAAACAGACTTATGTGACCATGTATGGTCTTGAAAAAGCAAAAAAAGAAGTGGAGAAGCTTTCGGAAGAAGCCATTTGTATTCTGAAGGACTGTTCGGGGGACAGTGCCTTTTTGGAGGAGCTTACAAAATATCTGATTCATCGGAAAAAATAATACTTATGGGGTGAGTATAGATGTACCTGGAACAAATAGAGAAGGTCAATGACATAAAGAAGCTGAACAAAAAGGAATATCCGCTTTTGGCAGAGGAAATCCGTAAATTCCTTATAGAAAAAATCAGTGAAACGGGCGGTCACTTAGGCTCCAACCTCGGTACGGTGGAGCTTACCATGGCGCTGCACCTTTCCCTGAATCTGCCTATGGACAAGATTATTTTCGATGTGGGACATCAGTCCTACACCCACAAAATCCTGACCGGCAGAAAAGACGGCTTTGATACCTTAAGGAAATATCACGGCATGAGCGGCTTTCCCAAGCGGAAGGAAAGCGACTGCGACTGCTTCGATACCGGACACAGCTCCACCTCCATATCGGCGGGACTGGGAATGGTAAAAGCACGGGATTTATCCGGCGGCACGGAAACCATTGTATCCGTCATCGGCGACGGTTCCCTGACGGGCGGTATGGCGTACGAGGCGTTAAACAATGCGTCCACTCTGGAAACCAATTTCATTGTGGTATTAAACGACAACAACATGTCCATTTCCGAAAATGTGGGCGGACTTTCCAAGTACTTAAATAACGTGCGTACGGCGGAAGGGTACCTGGATCTGAAGGAGGGCGTTTACAACACCCTGAAAAATTCCGGAAAAGACGGACTGATTGCCCGTATCCGCCGAATTAAAAACGGTGTGAAGCAGCTTGTGGTTCCCGGTATGTTCTTTGAAGATATGGGAATTACCTACTTAGGTCCCGTAAACGGACACGACATCAATGCCCTCTTAAGGGTCTTTAAGGATGCCAAGAGAGTAAAAGGACCGGTGCTTGTCCATGTGCTTACGGAAAAAGGAAAGGGCTATGAGCCGGCGGAACGGCATCCTGCCAGATTTCACGGCACGGACCCCTTCGAGCCGGAAACGGGACTTCCTAAAAATCCCCGTACCACAGCCAATTACACGGATATTTTTTCTACGGTTATGTGTAAGCTTGGAAAACGCAATGAAAAAGTGGTGGCGATTACGGCGGCTATGCCGGACGGCACGGGCTTAAAGCGGTTCCGCAACATGTACCCGGAGCGTTTCTTTGATGTGGGCATTGCGGAAGAACATGCCGTTACCTTTGCGGCGGGGCTGGCAGCCGGAGGCTATATTCCGGTGGTGGCAATCTATTCCTCTTTTTTACAGAGAGCCTATGACCAGATATTGCACGATGTCTGTATCCAGAATCTGCCGGTGGTATTTGCCATAGACCGGGCAGGACTGGTAGGCGCGGACGGCGAGACCCATCAGGGTATTTTCGATTTGTCGTTTTTATCCAGTATTCCCAATATGCACATAATGGCGCCCAAGAACAAATGGGAGTTTTCCGATATGATGAAATATGCCGTGGCGGCGGGCTGTCCCATTGCCGTGCGTTATCCCAAGGGGGAGGCGTACACGGGCTTAAAGGAGTTCCGTGCTCCCATTTCCATGGGAAAAAGCGAATGGATTTACAAGGAGGGCGGCATTGCCCTGTTAGCCGTGGGAAGTATGGTAAAAACAGCCGTAACCGTGCGGGATGCATTAAAGGAAAAAGGACTTCCGGTCAGCCTTGTCAATGTGCGATTTGTAAAGCCCTTTGACAAAGAAATGGTAAAGCAGGCGGCAGACGAGCATGATTTCGTGATTACGCTGGAGGAAAACACGGCAAACGGCGGCTTCGGTGAGGGCGTAAGAGCCTACCTGGAAGAATGCAATTACCGCGGAAAATTCCTTTCCGTTGCCATACCGGACTGTTATGTGGAGCATGGCAGCGTGGAGCAGCTAAAAAAAGAGCTGCATATGGATGTGGAAAGCATCTTAAACCGAATTTTGGAACAGATGGACGGACAGCCTAAATAAAACAGGCTTTCGGCAGCAGAATAAAGAGGAAGAAACATGAAAGAAAGACTGGATGTACTGCTTGTGTCCATGGGCTACGCAGAATCCCGGGAAAAAGCAAAAGCCATTATCATGGCGGGCAATGTTTTCGTGGACGGACAGCGGGAGGACAAAGCGGGAAGCATGTTCCGCACGGACAATCTGAAAATAGAAGTAAAAGGAGCCCCGCAGAAATACGTGAGCAGGGGTGGCTATAAATTAGAGAAGGCAATGACGCATTTTGACCTTACCCTGAAGGGAAAGGTATGTATGGACATCGGCGCTTCCACCGGCGGCTTTACCGACTGCATGCTGCAGAACGGCGCCGTAAAGGTATATTCCGTGGACGTGGGACACGGTCAGCTTGCCTGGAAGCTCCGCAATGACGAGAGAGTGGTCTGCATGGAAAAGACCAATTTCCGCTATATGACAAAAGAAGATATAGCCGAGGCACCCCAGTTTGCTTCCGTGGATGTTTCGTTTATTTCCCTGACCAAAATCTTACTGCCTGCAAGAGAGCTTCTGGCAGAGCAGGGGCAGATGGTGTGTCTCATCAAACCGCAGTTTGAAGCCGGCAAGGACAAGGTCGGTAAAAAAGGCGTGGTAAGAGAGCCGGAGGTGCACAGGGAAGTCATTGAAAAAGTCATTACTTATGCGGATATGCTGGGATTTTTCGTAAAGGATCTGGATTTTTCCCCCATAAAGGGACCGGAAGGCAATATCGAATATCTCGTTTTTCTGGAAATTCAGAAAGAAAAAATGCCGCCGCTTACGGAAGCCGAGGCGGAAGGAGCCTTAAAAGAGCTTCTTTCTAAGAAAGAGGGACTCGGCTTTGCACCGGAGTGGCAGACGAAAATAAAAGAAACCGTTTCACTTGCACATGGGGAGTTGGACAAAACGGAATGAAACATTTTTGCATTTACACAAACCTGCATAAGGACAAGGACCTTCTGATGACAAAACATATTCAGAAGCTTCTTACACAGAAAGGCATGGAATGCAGTGTCAAGCTGCACCCCGAAGACCCCATGCAGCCGGGAACGGACTGTATTCTGGTACTGGGTGGCGACGGCACGGTCTTAAATGCCGCAAGGGAGCGCATCGGCAAGCAGAACATTCCCATTCTCGGCATCAATATGGGCACACTGGGGTATCTTACGGAAGTGGAGCCGGAGGGCGTGGAGAATGCCGTGGAGAAGCTGCTTTCGGGAGATTTTGAATTAGAAAGCCGCATGATGCTGGACGGCAGCCTTATAAGATGCGGAAAAGAAATCCATACCGACTGGGCGCTTAACGACATTGTCATCCGCAGGGACGGTGCCCAGCAGCTTTTGCAGTTCCATTTATATGTCAATAAAAAATTCTTAAACAAATATCAGGCGGACGGCATGATTGTCACGACACCCACCGGTTCCACGGGCTACAACCTGTCGGCGGGCGGCCCCATTGTGGAGCCCATGGCAAGTCTGCTTGTGCTGACACCAATCTGCCCCCACACCCTGAACCAGCGCAGCGTGGTACTTTCCGCAGAGGATGTGGTGGAAATAGAAATTCCGGCCGGCAGAGAGGGACAGGAGCAGCACGGTGTGGTGAATTTTGACGGACAGGCAGTGGAAATTGCCACCGGCGATCTGATACGGATACGCAAATCCGCACAGACAACGGAATTTATTAAAATCGGAGATGCCGGTTTCTTAGAAACCTTACACAAAAAGATGAGTGAGAACGGCTGACGGCAGGCGGGTATAAAACCAAAGTAAAAAAGGATGGAAAAGGGATGAAGAAAGAAAGACTGGGCAGAATTATCGAGATTATCGAAAGCAGGAATGTGGAAACGCAGGAGGAGCTGGCGGTACTGTTAAAAGAAGAGGGCTTTGATGTTACGCAGGCAACCGTTTCACGGGATATCCGGGAGCTGAAATTATCCAAGGTGCCAACGGGGGACGGCAGACAGAAATATGTGGCGCTGGGGACGGACGACAGCCATCTGGGAGATAAATACATCCGTGTCTTAAAGGAAGGCTTTGTGTCCATGGATATGGCGCAGAATATACTGGTCATCAAGACCGTTTCCGGTATGGCAATGGCGGTGGCAGCAGCCGTGGACGCCATGAAATTCCGGGAAATCGTGGGCTCCATCGCAGGTGACGACACTATTATGATGGCGGTCAGGACCGTGGAGGACACCAAGGTCTTAATGGAAAAAATAAAGGCCATGCTGTAGAACAGGGTCACAGACAGGAAGGTTAAACATGCCGGGAGAGACGGCAGACATAGGGAGACATAAAGAGAAGGTAGAAGGAGAACTATGTTAATAAGTTTACATGTGAAAAATCTGGCACTCATAGAAGAGGCGGAGGTGGATTTTACCGGAGGACTCAATATCCTGACCGGCGAAACCGGCGCCGGTAAATCCATTCTGCTCGGCTCCGTCAATCTGGCGCTGGGCGGCAAGGCAAGCCCGGACATGATAAGACGGGGAGCGGATGCGGCTCTGGTGGAGCTTACCTTTGACTCCTCGGAGCGGATAGCACAAAAGCTTGCCGAAATGGATCTGCCCGAAGAGGACGGAACGGTTACCATTGCCCGCAAAATCAGTCAGGGCAGAAGCGTCAGCCGTATCAACGGGGAAACAGTGAGCGCCAGACAGTTAAAGGAGCTGTCCGAGCTTCTGATTGACATTCACGGACAGCATGAGCACCAGTCCCTTTTACAGAAAAAGAAGCATCTGCAGATTTTAGACGCCTACGCAGGAAAAGAGGCGGAAGAATTAAAGGCGGAGGCGGCAAAGCTTTATAAGGAAAGAAAAGACCTGCTTGCGGAAAAAGAAGAGTCGGCATTAGATGAGAGGGAACGTGACAGAGAGCTGGAGCTACTCAGTTTTGAACAGCAGGAAATAGAGGCGGCAGCGCTTAAGGATGGAGAGGATGAGGAGCTGGAAAAGCAGTACAGCCTCATGGTAAACGGTCAGAAAATCGGAGAAGCGCTGGGCCAGACCTTCCGGCTTACCGGCGGGGAAGAGGAAGGAGCATCCACACTGATCGGCCGTGCGGTCCGGGAAATCGGTAGCGTGGCGCATTTTGACGAAAAGCTTGCCGGCATGCAGGAGACCCTTCTGCAGACGGAAGAGCTGTTAAACGATTTTAACAGGGAATGTGCCGATTACATGGAAAGTATGGAATTTGACGGCGCTCTGTTTGCCCAGGTAGAGGAACGGCTGAATGTGGTGAACCGCCTAAAAGAAAAATACGGCGGCTCCATCGGAAAAGTAAAGGCATACGGGGAAGAAATCGCACAGAAAACGGAAAAGCTGAAGGATTATGAAGTATACCGTGCCGCTCTGGATGATAAAATAAAAAAGAAGGAAGCGGAGCTTACAAAGGTCTGCGACAAACTGACAAAGTTAAGAAATAAGAACGCGGAAACACTTGCGGGTATTTTACAGAAATCCCTGGTGGATCTGAATTTCCTCACCGTAGAATTTGTTATAGACAGAAAGGCAAAGGAACCGTCCGCAGACGGCGCGGATGATGTGGAATTTTTACTCTCCACCAATCCGGGAGAGACTCCCAAAAGTCTGGGAGCCGTTGCCAGCGGCGGTGAACTTTCCCGTATTATGCTTGCCATTAAGGCGGTACTGGCGGAAAAGGATGCGGTAGACACGCTCATTTTCGATGAAATCGATACCGGTATCAGCGGCAGGACCGCATGGCGGGTTTCCGAAAAATTAAGCCGTCTTTCCGAGGCGCATCAGGTCATCTGCATTACGCACCTTCCGCAGATAGCGGCTATGGCGGACAGTCATTTTGTGATTGAAAAGGAAACGGACGGCAGCAGCACCCAGACCGAAATCAGAAAACTGTCCGAAGAAGGCACAAAGGAAGAGCTGGCGCGCCTGTTAGGAGCGGACAGCCTTTCCGAAAAAGCACTGGAAAATGCCGGAGAATTAAGAAAACAGGCAGAAAACATAAAACAGAAAAAATTGCAGGTTTCCCGTTTAGAGTCATAAAAACTGCTAACAATAGTAGTAAGAAAAGAGAATCTGAAGTCATTTCAGATTCTCTATATCAATGAAAAACCTTGGCGAAGGATGGCGTTCCAATTGCTTTTTTGGAAAAGGAAGCGGACAACGACAACCAGATTGTCTTCTTCTGAAACTGTATAAAAAGCAAGATAGCCATTTACAATGACAAAACGAATACCCCATGAAGCAAGAACAGGATCATCCACTAATTGGAATTTCTCAGGAAAATCAGGAAGGGAATTAATTTGTTTTTCAGCTTCATCAAGTAAGTCGTCAGCAGCCTTGGTTTTTTTTAATACAAATTCAATGAGGTCTGCGGCACGAATTAAGTCTCTTTCAGCGGCTGCTGCGATGTGAATATTGTAACTCATCGCTTGCGTTTCTCCCTGATAGATGACATTGCTTCAGAGAATGGACGGGTATTGCCCTCGGCAATATCATCAAGTCCTTCTTTTATCAGACCATATAATTCGAAGCGGCTGGTCATTTCTTCATAGGCTTCAATGCTCATAACAGCAAGGTCGCCTTTGCCATTTTTGGTGATGAAAACCGGCTCAGTATAAGTGTGGCAGAATGTAGAGATTTCATTATAGTTATTTCTAAGTTCTGCACTTGATTTGATTGCTGGCATATTAAATACCTCCTTTTGATAGTAAAATTATACACAAATTTTGTTATATAGTCAATGTGAATATATTAGTAGTATATGTCAGATTTAGCTTTATTATTTGATTGACTTCCTTTAGGGAGCAATCCGTATGGGACTGATTAAGTGTGGTTCAGTTGTGATTCCATTTGATAATCAGATCAGCAGGGATACAGACCTTTACAAACTGTATAACACGAATATCCATGAGATAATCGAGCAGAAGAAAAAAGAAGATAGGCAGTAAGGATAGCAGATGATATTTTTATGAATCTGTAGTATAATCAAGAGGTCGGATGAAAGACCGGCCTTGACGATTATGAATGAGGTATTTTCTATGTTTAAGAAGAAGCAAAAGAAGATTGAATATGATACGACAAATAAGAAAGCAGTTCTTAAATGTAGCATTTGTAACGGAGAGCAGGTGGCTGGATTTAAGGATTTGGATACCGGTCATTTTGATGAGATTATGCTGATTCGTAATGCGGCGGACTTGGATTCATTTATGGAAATGTATAATGTTGCAACGATTACGAAGGAATATTAGTAATCATTAAGGGATGGAAATTTTGAATTTTATGCACACCTAAAAAACGAGAATTCACAAAAACGTAGCCATAAAATGGTGATGAAAGGACGTATAACTTATGAGTAAAAAAGTATTTGTTTTGGTACACGATTACTGGCATCACGATGATTCCATCAAGCCTATGATGGACTATCTGTTTAACACAGATTATGAAGTAACATTCACAAAGAACCCAAATGATTATTTCAACGGGCAGTTTGATTTGTTTTTGTCTTTCAAAGATCCTATTGAAAACGATCAGATTCCTACTCCAATCTGGTGTGATGAAAAATGGACGGAGAAATTTCTGAATGATGTTCAGAATGGTATGGGAACGATTATGCTTCACGCATCACTTACTGATTACACAGAAAATCACGCAATCCTCACAAATGTTGTAAGAAGTAACTTTATCTCTCATCCCGAACAATGTCCGCTTACTGTAAAACCGATAGCAGAACATCCGATTATTGAAGGCATTGGCAAATTCACATTCCCTGATTTTGACGAACATTATGTAATGAAAATGATTCCGAATGCTGATACAACGATTCTTGCAGAAACCGTTTCAAAGAACGGCGTTCAGCCTGCTGTATGGATTCACACCTATGGCAAGGGAAAAATCTGCTGTATCGTTCCTGCACACACTACCCAAAATCTGACCTGTGAACCATTTGTCAAACTTGTAAAGAATGCTATTGATTGGGTTTAATAGCGTTAATAGAGCGTCAATTTCCAGTTCTACGGAGCTTTTAAAATTGAATATTGGATGATTTTACATAGCCGTTAAGGAGTGATTTGTTCCCTGGCGGCTTATTTTATTTCACAAAGAAGGAGCTTCCTGTATAATTCAAATATAGGGAATTCCAAGAAAGAAGGTTGAGAAAAAGAAATACCTCAGAGTAAAATAAGATTACTGACTTTGCACGGTTAGTAAAAAATCTTATTAAAACAGTGAGGTATCTAAAATGAATTTTAACGCACAAAACGTAAAAATTGCAGGTTTCCCGTTTAGAGTCATAAAAACTGCTAACAATAGTAGTAAGAAAAGAGTATCCATTATGGGTACTCTTTTTTAGTGTGTGCGGAAAGGAAGTGTGCGGATTGCGGAAAAAAATATACAGAGGCTGTCTGTGGACGGCGCTTGTTCTGACGGTTTTCACCCTGTGTCTGCTGTGGCTGCTTGGGGTTTACCGGAAGATTCCCGATAATATAAAACTTCGCAGGGGAGAAGAACAGGTGATAGACATTGGCGTACCGGTGGAAGGAATTATCAAAAAAACAGACAGTGCCCTGTGGGAGAGGGAGCAGGAAAACGGAGTGCCGGTGGCAGGAGGCCGGGAAAGTAATATACCGGCGGACAGCATCCGCATAGATTTGCGGGAGCCGGTCACCATGAAGGCGGAAAAAGAAGAAACCTACCGGATGGAGCTGAAGCTGTTCGGCATTATTCCGTTCAAACAGGTGGGCGTGCAGGTCATCGAAGACAAGATGCTGACACCGGTGGGGCTTCCCATCGGCATCTACCTGAAAACGGAGGGCGTTATGGTCATCGGCATCGGGGATTTTAAGACCCCGGACCGGACGACGGTTTCCCCGGCGGCGTTTCTGTTAAAAACAGGGGACTATATTGTAGCCGTGGACGGGGAGGAGGTCACGGACAAAAAGCAGTTTATTTCCATGGTGGAAAATTCCGGCGGAAATAAGATGACGCTTACCGTAAGGAGGGAGGACGAAACCATGGATATTGCGGTCATCCCGGAAAAAAATACGGCGGGTGAATATAAAATCGGTATCTGGGTCCGGGACAACGCCCAGGGTATCGGCACCATGACCTTTATAGACAGCGAAGGAAATTTCGGCGCACTGGGGCACGGCATCAGCGATGTGGATGCCGGCATCACCATGGAGGTAAAAAGCGGAACCCTTTATGAAACCCGGATTATAGCCGTCCGCAAAGGAGAAAAGGGAAATCCCGGGGAAATGACGGGCATGATAGAATATTCGGAGCGCAACATTCTGGGAGAAATTACCGAAAATTCCAATCAGGGCATTTACGGTGTCTGCAATGAAAAAATGCTGGAAAAAATAACCGCGGAGCCCATGAAAATAGCCCTGCGCCAGGAGGTGGAGACAGGGGATGCCAAGATACTCTGCACCATAGGCAGCGAGACCGCGTACTATGACATCCAAATCAGGGAAATGTATCAGGATGCCAGTCATAAAAACAAGGAAATGGTGCTGGAAGTCACGGATCCGGAGCTCATCCGAAAAACAGGGGGCATCGTGCAGGGCATGAGCGGAGCGCCCATTATCCAGAACGGCCGGCTGGTGGGCGCCGTCACCCATGTGCTTGTCAACGAACCCACAAAGGGCTACGGAATCTTTATAGAGTCCATGATAGACCACGACGTGTAAAACAATAAAAATCACACCTTTTATGTGAAATCTTTTGGATTGTTTCCCCTGCACCGGATATTGTATACTATAACATAACAGAAGAAAACAGAAACAGGAAGGATGCATAGGATGAAACGATTTTTAACAACTCTGCTGCTTGCGGCATGTATGCTTTCAAGCCTCACAGGATGCGGAAGCAAGGCGAACGAAAGAGAAGGAAACGGAACCCTGCCCATAGCTGACAATTCCGTGGATTTTGCATACAGCCTTAAATTGGGATGGAACCTCGGAAACACGCTGGAGTCCACCGGTACCAGGCTTCTGAATGCGGAAACAGCCTGGGGACAGCCGAAGACCACAAAGGAAATGATAGATTATGTGAAGGAAGCGGGCTTTACCGGCATCCGTATTCCGGTGACCTGGAGCAGCCATATGAATGACGACTACACCATTGACGAAATGTGGATGGACAGGGTGCAGGAGGTTGTGGACTACGGACTGGATGCGGGCTTGTATGTGATTTTAAATTCCCACCACGACTGTGAAAAATATTTTCCGTCCGAGGAAAACTTAGAGAACGGAAAGGCATACCTTGCCGCCGTCTGGACCCAGATAAGCGAGAGATTTAAGGACTATGACGAAAGACTGATTTTCGAGTCCATGAACGAACCGAGACTGATCAATACCGCAAAAGAATGGTGGTTTACGGAAAACGACCCGGACGGACTGGAATCCATCCGCTGCATCGTAGAAATGAACCAGACCTTTGTGGATACGGTGCGGAGCGGGGAGCATTACAACAAGACCCGTTACCTGATGGTGCCGAGCAATGCCGCTTCCGCCCAGAATGCCCTGTCCGATGCCTTTTCCATGCCGGAGGACGAAGCGGACAGAGTGATACTTTCCGTGCATGCCTATTCTCCGTATGATTTTGCCATGAATGCAAACGGCTATACGGAATGGACTGAGGAGAGAGCGCCGGAGCTGTCTTTCTTAGATGACCTTTACGAGAAGTTTGTGAAAAACGGATACGGCGTGGTCATCGGGGAAATGGGAGCCATAAACAAGGACAATTACGAAGACCGCATTGCCTGGGCAAAGGATTACACGGAAAAGGCATCCGCAAATAAAATGTCCTGCTTTCTGTGGGACAACAACGGCACGAAAATCGGCAGTGAGAATTTTGCCATGATTGACAGAAGAAACCAAAAAATTTATTATCCGGAAATGCTTCAAGCCATGCTTGCAAACTATCAGTAAAGGAGAAAGTACGCAGAATTTGTAAATATTATGCGATGAGTACAGGTTGCGTCAAATTGCGTCAAAACTGTATAATAAATCTTGGAAACTTTTTGCAGAAAAAGGAAAGGTATAGGTGTTATCATGGAACAACTCAACTTGATGACCACCAAAGATAATGAAAAGCTATACAAAATACTGGGTCAGCTTATCAGCTGCGACAAAGAATTCCAGATTATGATTACGGTCCCGTCCGGAAAGGATAAGACGCAGGAGAAGACAAAGGTCGAAGAAATAAAAAAAGAAGAAGAAACGAGGGATCTGGAGCAGGACGTCACGGATATGATACATGAAATCGGCGTGCCGGCACATATCAAAGGATACCAGTACTTACGGGAGGCCATCATGATGTCCGTGGAGGACACCACCATGTTAAGTTCCATTACGAAAATTCTGTATCCCACCATTGCAAAGCGCTTCGGCACCACGCCGAGCCGAGTGGAAAGAGCCATACGGCATGCCATTGAAGTGGCGTGGAGCAGGGGAAGAATGGAAACACTGGATGCCCTTTTCGGCTACACCATAAATACCGGCAAAGGCAAACCCACCAATTCCGAGTTTATCGCCCTGATTGCGGACCGCATCCGATTGAAATACCGAAATTAAATCTTTAAAATACCCTCCCATTGATGTATAATAAAAAAAAACTAAGCTGATATGGGAGGGATTTCTTTTGAAGAACATTTTATTTGCAGCATCGGAAGGCGTGCCCTTTATCAAAACAGGCGGTCTTGCGGATGTTGTGGGCTCACTGCCGAAATGTATTGACAAAGAGTACTATGATGTGCGGGTTATTCTGCCGAAATATTCCTGCATGAAACCGCAGATGCAGGAGAAACTGCAGTACATCACACATTTTTATATGGATTTTAACTGGCACGAGGAGTACGTGGGGGTATTGGGTGCCAACGTGGACGGAATCCAGTATTATTTCATTGACAACGAGCATTATTTCACCGGCTTCAAGCCCTACGGGGATGATGTTTTATTTGAAATCGAGAAATATTCTTATTTCTGTAAGGCCGTGCTTTCCGCACTGCCCCTGATCGGCTTTCAGCCCGACATCATTCACTGCCATGACTGGCAGACGGGACTCATTCCCGTGTACTTAAAGGAACGGTTCCGCGGCAATTCCTTCTTCTGGAACGTGAAGTCCGTTATGACCATCCACAACCTGAAATTCCAGGGAAAATGGGATGTAAAGGCAGTACAGAATATCACGGGTCTGCCGGACTATTACTTTACACCGGATAAGCTGGAATGCTACAAGGATGCCAACCTCTTAAAGGGCGGTCTGGTATTTGCGGATGCGATTACCACCGTAAGCCAGACATATGCAGAGGAGATCAAGACCGACTTCTACGGTGAGGGCTTAAACGGTCTTATGAATGCAAGGGCGCATGACCTCCGCGGTATTGTAAACGGTATCGACTACGACGAATTCAATCCGGCAACGGATGCGTACATACCGTTCAAGTATGATCCCGTTACCTTCCGCAAGGAAAAGGTAAAGAACAAACGCGACCTGCAGAAAGAACTGAATTTAGCGCAGGACGACAGGAAGTTCATGATAGGTATCGTTTCCCGTCTGACAGACCAGAAGGGACTCGACCTGATAGCTTATGTTATGGATGAGCTTTGCCAGGACAATATACAGATTGTGGTACTGGGTACCGGAGAAGAGCGCTACGAAAACATGTTCCGTCACTTCGACTGGAAGTATGCGGACCGCGTTTCCGCCAATATTTACTACTCCGAAGACCTTTCCCATAAGATTTATGCGGCATGTGACGCTTATCTGATGCCGTCCCTGTTTGAACCCTGCGGCTTAAGCCAGCTGATTGCACTGCGCTACGGCACGGTTCCCATTGTCAGGGAGACGGGCGGACTGAAAGATACCGTACAGCCTTACAACGAATACGAAGGAACCGGCACCGGATTTTCCTTTGCCAACTACAATGCACATGAAATGCTTCGTACCATTCGTTATGCAGAGCATGTATATTACGACAAGAAGAGAGAATGGAACAAGATTATCGACCGCGGTATGGCGGCAGACTTCTCATGGCATGTATCGGCAGGCAAATACCAGGAAATGTATGACTGGCTGATTGGCCGTTAAGAGTCGGCACAGACGGCGGAACGGTCGCCGGGTTTCGGTTAGGATTTGATTTAAAATGAGCAAAAGTAGTAACAAAAACGGTTTTATCATACAGGCCGGAATTCTGGCGGCAGCCGGAATTATCTGCAGAATCATAGGGCTTCTTTACAGAAGCCCTTTAGCTGCTGTTATCGGTGATGAAGGAAACGGCTATTACCAGGCAGCGTACAATATCTATACCATGATACTTCTGATATCTTCTTACAGCATCCCGTCTGCCATCTCCAAGGTTATCGCCCAGAAGCTTGCCACCCATGAATACCGGAATGCACACAGGGTATTTACCTGTGCGATTTATTATGTGCTGATTGTGGGCGGACTGGCGAGCCTGGTACTGTTTTTCGGCGCGGGCTTTTTAACCAGGGGGCCGGCGGTGCAGGTCGTGAGAGTCTTTGCTCCCACGGTTTTTCTGTACGGACTTTTGGGCGTGCTGAGAGGATATTTCCAGGCTCACCGCAGTATGGTGCAGACCTCCGTATCCCAGATTATTGAACAGATACTGAATGCCGTGGTCAGCATCGGCGCGGCATATCTTCTGATTATTCTGATGCTTTCCACCACGGACAAATATGTGATAAACGACGACCATTCCGTAAGTCTCGGAAGTACCGTTGTACAGGAAATGGCAGAGGAGCAGACCGACGAAAACGGCATTGTGACCTATGTGCTTTCCGACGAGCAGCAGGCATGGAACACGAAGCATGCCCTCTACGGTGCCATCGGCAGCGCTTTGGGTACCGGCTCCGGCGTACTGATTGCCCTGCTTTTCATGTGGGCGGTTTATCTGTTGAACAAGGACACCATCTACCGGCGTATCGGGCGCGACAGGCACCCGGTGGAAGAGTACGGGGAAATCATAAAAACCATTACCGGTGTGATTATTCCCTTTATTTTAAGCACGGCAATTTACAATCTGACGACAGTGGTCAATCAGACTGTTTACACGTATATAGCGGCAGAAAAAAAGAACATGGAAAACACGGAAATATCCACCCGTTACGGTATTTTCTCCGGTAAGGCAGTGGTCATTTCCAAAATTCCCATTGCGATTTCCACAGCCATAGCCTCCGCGATTCTGCCGACGGTATCGGCACTGGCGGGCAGCGGGGATATGAAAGGCGCCCGCAGGAAAACGGCACAGGCAGTGAAGACCACCATGTTTATCGCCATTCCCGCCACGGTGGGCATTGCGGTGCTGGCACGTCCCATTACCTGGCTTCTGTTCCCACAGAAAGCTTCCATTGATATGGCATCCAGACTGCTGATGCTGCTTGCCGTATCCATTATTCTCTACTCCCTGTCAACCCTGACAAACTCCATTCTGCAGGGCATCGGACAGGTAAGAGTGCCGGTGAAGAACGCCGCGGTGGCGCTGGTGATCCAGACCGCGATTACGGCATTGCTTTTACTGCTTACCGGACTGGATATGTATGCGCTGGTCATTGCGGAAATCGTATATTCCGGCATGATGTGCTTCTTAAACCAGCGTTCCATCCGCAGGTACATGTATTACCGGCAGGAAATTTTTAAGACCTTTATCGTGCCCTTTGTGGCTTCTGTCTTTATGGGACTGGCTGCCTACGGTACCTATGCCGGTATCCATGCGCTTATGGGCGGCGGAGAATACCCGGGCAGAATGCAGAATGCCATTGCCCTCATTCCGGCAATTTTAGTGGGCTGCGTGGTATACTTTGTATTGGAAATCCTTTTTGGGGGTATCAGTGAGAAAGAACTGCGGGAGCTGCCCAAGGGCTATCTTATGGTGAAGGTGGCAAAGAAGCTGCATCTAATGTAAAAAACGGAACGGTGAAACCGTTTGCAGGGTGAAACTGCCCTGCAAAATCAGGAAACAGAAAGGAGCCGACATGGCTTTTGACGGAATAACCATAGCAAATGTAGTACAGGAAATGAAGGACGTATTGATTGGCGGGCGCATTTACAAAATCGCCCAGCCGGAACCGGACGAGATGATTTTTACCATCAAACAGCCGCACGGACAATACCGCCTTCTGATTTCGGCAGGTGCTTCCCTGCCGCTTCTTTATGTATCGGCGCAGAACAAACCCAGCCCCATGACGGCGCCCAATTTCTGCATGCTTCTGCGTAAGCACTTACAGAACGGCAGAATTGTGGACATTACCCAGCCGGGACTGGAGCGTATTGTCACCATAGAAATGGAACACTTAAACGAAATGGGCGACCTCTGCCGGAAAAAACTGATTGTGGAAATCATGGGAAAATACAGTAACATCATTTTCTGCGACGACAACGATATCATCATCGACAGCATCAAGAGAGTATCGGCGTTAGTGAGCTCCGTCCGGGAAGTGCTTCCCGGCAAGATGTATTTCGTTGCCGATACCACCCACAAGAAAGATGCCATGACGGTGACAAAAGAGGAGTTCCTAACCGTTATGAAGGAAGCGCCCATGCCGGCGTTCAAGGCATTCTACACTTCCTTTACGGGCATTTCCCCCATTATGGGACAGGAAATCTGCCACAGGGCGGGTGTGGACGGCGAGCTTCCCACGGCGGCGCTTTCCGATGCAGAGATAACAAACATTTACAAAGAATGGAAGGACATCCGTAACGACATAGAGGACGGCAAGTTTACCCCCTATATTGTATACGAAGGCAGAAAGCCGGTGGAATTTGCGGCATTTGATCTGACGATTTACGAGGACGGTGTGCATGAGTGCAAGCCCTATAACAGTATGTCCGAGGTGCTGGAAACTTATTTTGCGCAGAAAAATGCCCAGATCCGTATCCGTCAGCGTTCCACGGATTTACAGAAAATCGTCCATACGGCGCTGGAACGCAATGTGAAAAAATACGATGTGCAGCTTCAGCAGATGAAGGACACGGAAAAGCGGGATACCTACCGGGTATACGGAGAACTTCTGCATACCTACGGCTATAGCGCCGCACCCGGGGACAAGTCCCTTGAGGCGGTCAATTATTACACCGGGGAAACGGTGAAAATCCCCCTCGACCCGACCCTTACGGCAGCGGAAAATGCGAAGAAGTATTTTGATAAATACAATAAGATGAAGAGAACCTACGAGGCGTTAAGCAAGCTCACCAAGGAAGTGGGAGAGGAAATCGAACACTTAAAGTCCATAGAGGTGGCCTTACAGATCGCAGCCGGGGAGGAAGACCTTCTGCAAATCAGGGAGGAGCTGCAGGAAAGCGGCTATATGAGAAAACGGAACGGCGGCAAAAAGATGAAGGTGACAAGCAGGCCCTTCCATTATATCAGCCGTGACGGCTACGACATCTATGTGGGCAAAAATAACCTGCAGAATGAGGAGCTTACGTTTAAGTTTGCCGACGGCGGCGACTGGTGGTTCCACGCCAAAGGCTGTCCCGGTTCCCATGTCATTGTAAAAAACAAGGGCAGGGGCGAGCTGCCGGATGCCACCTATGAGGATGCGGCAAGACTGGCGGCCCATTATTCCTCCGCAGGCAGCCAGAACAAGGCGGAAGTGGACTACGTGGAGAAAAAACAGGTGAAGAAGCCGAACGGCGGCAAGCCGGGTTTTGTGGTATACTATACCAATTACTCCATGATGGCGGACACGGATATTTCGGACATAGAAAAAGCCGACGTGTAATAAAAGGGGGCTCCGGCACCCCCAAAAAACAAAATAGGAATAGGAAAAGAACATGAATACGGATTATACTTTCAGGCGCCTGTCGTCCGACGAGGTGCTGGATATTTACGAAAACAGCTGCCCCTTACATTTCCCGGCACCGGAAATCAAGCCGGTGTTTATGATAAAGAGCATGGTGGAGCGGGGCGGTTACATCGGTATCGGTGTTTACGATGGAGACAGGCTGGCAGGGTATGCTCTCTGCGTGCAGGCACCGGAGAAAAACACCATACTGCTTGACTATCTGGCGGTGTTTGAAGAATACCGCAACAAGGGCGTGGGAGCGCTTATGTTAAAGGAAATGCAGCGGATTTACACGGACATGCACGGTGTTATTATCGAAACGGAACGTCCGGATAAGGCGGAGGATGAAGAAGACCGCACCCTGAGAATCCGCCGGAACGGTTTTTACAAACGGAGCGGCTGCCGTCAGACAGAGCTTCTGACCCAGGTGGCGGGTGTGGATTTCGGGATTTTTTACCTGCCGACGGGCAGACAGATGCCGGACGAAGAAGTGGCGGTGGATTTACAGAATATCTATGATTTTATGCTGGGAGAAAAGTACGGAAGGATGTTTGCCTTTACTTGACGAAAGCCCGCATTTCCACTATAATAAGTGCAGTATGCAACCATATGGGGTAGTAGCGTTGTATAGGAGGAAGGTATGCAAATGATTAACAGTATGACGGGCTTCGGCAGATGCGAACTGGTGGAAGGTACCCGTAAGTTTACAGTAGAAGTAAAATCAGTCAACCACAGATATCTGGATGTCAACATCAAGATGCCCAAGAAATTAAATTTCTTTGAGTCATCCATCCGGAATGAACTGAAGAATTTTATGCAGCGCGGCAAGGTGGATATTTACATTGCATACGAAGACTGTGCAGAGACCACCGGTTGTGTAAAGTACAACAAAAAGATTGCGGAAGAGTACGTCAATTATTTAGGACAGATGGCAGAGGACTTCGGTCTGGAGAACGATATCCGTACCTCCACCCTTTCCCGGTATCCCGATGTGTTTACCTTAGAGGATGTGGAGGAGGACGAGGATGAAATCTGGAAAGAGCTGGACAAAGCCTTAAAGAGCGCCCTGCAGGCCCTGGTGGAGACCCGTATTAAGGAAGGCGAGAATTTACGCAACGACTTAATCGGCAAGCTGGACGGCATGCTTAAGCATGTGGACTACATTACCGAACGCTCTCCGGAAATCATTGCGGAGTATAAAAAGAAGCTCACCGATAAGGTAAAGGATTTATTACAGGATGCCCAGGTGGATGAAAACCGTCTTTTAATGGAAGTTACCATTTTCGCAGACAAGGTTTGTGTGGATGAAGAGCTGGTGCGCTTAAGAAGCCACATCACTTCCACAAAGCAGGCGCTTTTGGAAGGCGGCAGCATCGGCAGAAAGTTAGACTTTATCGCACAGGAAATGAACAGAGAGGCCAATACCATCTTAAGCAAGACCACTGACCTCGGCATCTCCAACAGAGCCATTGAGTTAAAGACGGAAATCGAGAAGGTCCGCGAGCAGATTCAGAATATTGAATAAATAAAAAGGAAACAGGCATGGACAAACTGATTCACATCGGCTTTGGCAATATGGTCAATACCGGCAAGATTATTGCCATTGTGAGCCCGGATTCCGCACCCATAAAGAGACTGGTGCAGAATGCCAAGGAGGCCGGCAACACCATAGATGCCACCCAGGGACGCAAGACCAAGGCAGTACTTATTATGGAAAATAACCAGATTGTGTTGTCCGCCCTTTTGCCCGAGACTATAGCAGGCAGAAGCAGACAGGCAGATACAAACGTCTTAGGAGAAGAAGATGAGTAAGGGCATATTGATTGTATTATCCGGATTTTCCGGAGCAGGAAAAGGCACTCTCGTAAAGGAACTCATGAAGACATACGATAATTATGCGTTGTCCATTTCCATGACTACGAGAAAACCACGCGAGGGAGAAGTACACGGAAGAGAGTATTTCTTCACGGAAAGAGAAAGCTTTGAAGAAAAGATTGCACAAAACGGTCTGATAGAGTATGCTGAGTATTGCGGCAATTATTACGGCACCCCCAGGGACTATGTGGAGGAGATGCTTGCGGCAGGCAGGGACGTCTTACTGGAAATCGAAATTCAGGGCATGCATAAGGTGAAAAAGATGTTCCCGGATATGCTGACACTCTTTGTGACACCGCCAAGCATTGCCGAGCTGGAGAAGCGTTTAAGAGGCAGAGGCACCGAGACGGAGGAAGTCATAAGAAAGCGCCTTGCCCGTGCAGCAGAAGAAGCAAAGGGCATGGAGGACTATGAGTATCTGGTAGTCAACGATGATTTACAGGAATGTGTGGAAGAAATTCACAGTATTGTGAAGGCAGCCAAAAGAGCCAGCCGTCGCAATACGGAGTTTATCAATAATATCAGAGGAGAACTGAATGTTCTCACGGAAGGAGAATGATTATGTTACATCCATCTTATACCGATTTAATGAAAGTGGTAAACAAGGACGTGGAGCCGGGTGAAGAACCGGTAGTAAGCAGCAGATACTCCATCGTTATGGCTACCTCAAAGAGAGCAAGACAGATTATCGCCGGAGACGAGCCTTTGGTAGACGGTACCGGAAAGAAACCTCTTTCCATTGCTGTAGAAGAGCTGAACGAAGGTAAGATTAAAATCTTAAACGACGAAGAAGAACAGGCATAAGGAAAGCAGAAAGAGGCTGTCACACGAAAATAGAAAAGTTTAAGTGTGGCAGTTCTTTTATATTGTAAAAATTTTATGCCATAAATTTATGCAATAAAACGGAAAAGGTAACGAGTATGAAGATAATGTTTGTATCCTTAGGGTGCGATAAGAACCTGGTGGACACGGAGATGATGTTGGGACAGCTTTCGGAAAAAGGCTATACCTTCACGGACGATGAAACGGAAGCCGATGTGGTGGTGGTCAACACCTGCTGCTTTATCGGGGATGCCAAGGAAGAAAGCATCAACACCCTTTTGGAAATGGAAAAGCTGAAGGAAGAAGGTGTGATTAAAGTCCTCATTGCTTCCGGCTGTCTGGCGCAACGCTACAAAGAAGAAATCCAGAAGGAAATACCGGGTGTGGATGCCATCATCGGCACCATGGCGATTGACAAAATTACAGAAAGCGTGGACAAAGCCCTGGCAGGCAGATCCGAAAATTATTTTAAGGATATCAGCGCCACGCCGGTTTACGGAAAAAAGCGTATCGTAACCACCGGCGGACACTATGCCTACATGAAAATTGCGGAGGGCTGCGACAAGCACTGCACCTACTGCATTATTCCCAAGGTGCGCGGCGGATACCGCTCCATTCCCATGGAAAGCCTCTTAAAGGAAGCGGCGGAGCTGGCGGAAAACGGTGTCCGGGAACTGATACTGGTTGCTCAGGAAACCACCCTGTACGGCAAGGATTTATACGGCAAAAAAAGCCTGCCCCTCCTGCTTCACAAATTGGCGGAAATTCCCGGCATCTACTGGATACGGATTCTGTACTGCTATCCCGAAGAGATTACGGAGGAACTGATTGCCGCCATCAAAGCGGAGGACAAGGTATGTAAATACCTGGATATTCCCATCCAGCATGCTTCGGACAACGTGCTGGGACGCATGGGCAGAAAGACCAGCCGGGCGGACTTAGAGCGCATTATCGGAAGGCTCAGGGCAGAAATTCCCGAAATCTGTTTACGCACCACGCTGATTACCGGCTTCCCCGGGGAAACGGAAGAGGATCACGAAGAAAACCTGGCGTTTGTGGAAGAAATCGGCTTTGACAGACTGGGCGTGTTCCCTTATTCCCAGGAAGAAGATACCCCGGCGGCGGAAATGGAAGACCAGATTGCCGAAGAAATCAAAGAAGAACGCCGAGACGACATCATGGAGCTGCAGCAGGAAATAGCATTTGAGAAAGCGGAAAGCCTTGTGGGCAGCGTTCTTACCGTCATGATAGAAGGGAAAGTGGCGGACGAGGATGCTTACGTGGGACGGACCTATAGGGATGCCCCCGGTGTGGACGGCTATATTTTTGTAAATACGACGGCACAGCTTATGACCGGTGACTTTGTTAAAGTGCTGGTGACCGGAAGCAACGAATACGATTTGATAGGAGAGATATACCATGAATTTACCGAATAAACTTACTGTATTCCGAATGATTTTAATTGTACCCTTTGTCCTTCTTTTGCTGGGAGGCTTTCATGAATGGGCATGGTTCACAGCCATTTTCGGCGGCATTATGGAATACGTGGACTATATAGCGCTGGCTATTTTTATCATTGCCAGCCTGACGGATATGCTGGACGGCAAAATTGCCCGTAAATACAACCTCATTACCAATTTCGGCAAGTTCATGGACCCGCTTGCGGATAAGCTTTTAGTCTGCTCCGCCATGATCTGTCTGGTGGAAATGGGCAGAATTCCGGCATGGATTGTCATTATCATCATCAGCCGCGAATTCATCATCAGCGGTTTCCGCCTGGTGGCATCCGACAAGGGTGTGGTTATTGCCGCCAATTACTGGGGCAAATTCAAGACCACCTTCCAGATGATTATGGTCTGTTTAATGATTGCCAATATTGAAAAAATCAGCCTGCTCACCAACATTGTGATGTGGGTGGCGCTGGCGCTTACCGTCATTTCCCTGATTGATTACATCTGGGTCAACAGAGGTGTGATGGCAGATACAAAGTAAAAGAAGGAAAACAGCATGACAGCGGAAATTATCTGTGTGGGCACAGAGCTTTTATTAGGAAATATTGTAAACACCAATGCGGCTTTTTTATCGGAAAAACTGGCGTACCTTGGCATCAACTGCTATTTTCAGACGGTGGTGGGAGATAACAGGGACAGGCTTCTTTCCGTGATAAATACGGCTCTTTCCCGGGCGGACATCCTTATTTTTTCAGGTGGTCTCGGACCCACGGAGGATGACCTGACCAAAGAAACCGTGGCAGAAGCACTTGGGAAAAAGCTTATCCGGGATAAATGGGCGGAACAGGAAATTGCGGATTATTTTGCCCTCAGGGGACGCATTCCCACGGACAACAACTGGAAGCAGGCGGATGTCATAGAGGGCTGTGACATTCTTTACAACAAAAACGGCACGGCGCCCGGTATCTTTGTTTCCGAAGGAGAAAAGACGGTTATTTTACTGCCCGGACCGCCTCTGGAATTAAAGAGCATGTTTACGGACAGCGTGATGCCGAAACTGCAGCAAAAATGCGGACAGGTTTTCTATTCGCAAACCGTAAAGATTGTGGGCCCCGGAGAAAGCAGTGTGGAAACACAGATTCTCGACATGCTGAACACTCAGGAAAATCCCACCATAGCGCCTTATGCCAAGACCGGAGAGGTACACTTACGTGTCACGGCAAGAGCGAAGGATGAAAAAGAAGCCAGAGAAAAAACAGCCCCCGTGGTGGAAGAGCTTTACCGTCGTTTCGGGAATGCCGTTTACACGACGGATGCGGACGAAACACTGGAAATGGCGCTGACAAAGCTTCTTATTAAAAAGAAATACACCATGACCACAGCGGAATCCTGCACGGGCGGCATGATAGCGGCAAGAATGGTCAATGCGCCGGGCGTATCGGCAGTGCTCAAATCCGGCTTTATCACCTATGCCAACGAGGCAAAGGAAGAGCTGCTGGGCGTGTCCCATGACACGTTGGAGAAGTTTGGCGCAGTCAGCAGGGAAACCGCCGAAGAAATGGCAGAGGGCGCAGTAAAGGCAGCCCATACGGATGCGGCGGTAGCCGTCACCGGCATTGCGGGACCTGACGGAGGCACAAAGGAAAAGCCGGTAGGACTCGTCTATATCGGTGTAAATGTACGGGGAAATGTGGAAGTACGGGAATATCATTTCAGCGGCAGCCGGCAGAAAATCAGAGAGAGCGTAACGGCGGCAGCCCTGACCTTTTTAAGGGAAAAGCTGCTTGCTTTTGAGGAAAGGGGTTAATTATGGCACAGGAAGAAAACCGGATGAAATATTGTGAAAGGTGCGGAGCACTCTTAAATGAGAACGGTATCTGCCCTGCCTGCGGGTTTTGGCAGCAGCCGATGAAACAGAAAAAAGACAGAACCGCCCTGCTTGTGGGGATAACCATAGTGGTCATTCTTCTCCTCTGCGTAGTGCTGTTCTTTACCTGCATCCATCTGTTTAACAGACTGTGGGGAGAAGGAAAACAAGAACCGGTACTGATGGAAGAAAGAAAAGTGACGGAAGGGCTTTTGGATGATGCAGACGGGGAAAAGCTTCCGGAGGAAAGTACCCTGCCGGAAGAAAGCCGTGTGCCGCAGGACGATTTTCAGACGCCTTCCGGAGAAGGTGACGGGGAGTGGGAAACGGAGGATTCCTATATCGGATACGGTCTGCAGGAAGGAACCTATGACAGCACCGGTGAAAACCGGAAGGAAGAGGGCCAGAGGGAGGATGTTCCCTATTATTCCGGACCGTACAACGATTTGAAGGACAACCTTTCCTATCAGATTTCGTTTCTGACGACCTACTGCAATACGGAAGATGGGCACGTATTTATCCAGGTAGAATATCCGCAGATTACCTCCGGCAGAGAAGATGAAGAGTATCTGAACGGTGAACTTTACTACGAGTATGAATACTTCCGGGATTTTTATATGGATTATGTGGCGGACACCATGTCGGAGGACGGAATCTTTTATTTTTCTTCGGATGCCTATGTCACCTACATGGACGAAGAGATTTTAAGCGTGGTGTATTCCGAAAAAATCCGCTATCAGGACGGCTCCGACTACTTAAGCGACATCAATTTTTACTGTGTAAACATTGACCTTGCCACCGGCAATATCCTGACCAATACGGATATCTTAAATCTGAATGATGATTTTGCCGTGGACTTCAGGGAGAGGGAGATAAGTGAAAACGGAGACGGCGCTCTGACGGACTACACCGACCAGGAAATCCTTGCCATGCTGAAGGATGAAGACACACTGGTGCTTTTCTATACCCCCATGGGACTGGAAGTGGGACTGAACCTGGACGGGGAGATTGTCTACGTGACCTATGAAGATTACATGGATTACCGGAATATATTTTAATGAAAATGCTTAATGAAAATGTACCATATCGGCTTGCTTCCGGGCAGAAGATGTGGTACATTTTTTACAGAAAACATTTCTGACACGTTCTTATAGCTTATCCGGCATTTCGCCACCTGTTTCGTGTTGAAAAATGTAAAAGAAAAAACGGAGGGAGGAAGATGCCGTTGAGGGTGATTTATGGGACACTTACTGTGCTATGATGGCAGTGAGCTTTGAAAAACGGATAAAATTCGAAAAAAAAGAAGAAAGGAATTGACAAAATCGAACAGATGTTTTATTCTGATTACATTAGAACATTTGTTCTTCATGAAGGAGACAGACTATGGAAAGAGATGAAAAATTAAAAGCTTTGGATGCTGCCCTTGTGCAGATTGAAAAACAGTACGGAAAGGGAGCTGTGATGAAGCTCGGCGACCCCTCCGCACAGATGAATGTGGAGACCATTCCCACAGGCTCCTTAAGCCTTGACATTGCACTGGGACTGGGCGGTATTCCCAAAGGACGTATTATAGAGATTTACGGACCGGAGTCCAGTGGTAAGACCACCGTTACCCTGCATATGATTGCCGAAGTCCAGAAAAGGGGCGGCATCGCCGGATTTATCGATGCGGAGCATGCCCTTGACCCGGTGTATGCGAAAAATATCGGCGTTGACATTGACAATTTATACATTTCCCAGCCGGACAACGGCGAGCAGGCGCTGGAGATTACCGAGACCATGGTGCGTTCCGGCGCAATCGATATTGTGGTAGTGGACTCTGTTGCGGCACTGGTTCCCAAAGCGGAAATCGACGGCGACATGGGCGACAGCCATGTAGGCCTTCAGGCAAGACTGATGTCCCAGGCACTCCGTAAGCTGACTGCCGTTATCAGCAAATCCAACTGTACGGTGGTATTTATCAACCAGCTGCGTGAAAAAGTCGGTGTTATGTTCGGCAACCCGGAAACGACCACCGGCGGACGTGCGCTGAAGTTCTATTCCTCTGTACGTCTGGACGTGCGCCGTATCGAAGCCCTGAAGCAGGGAGGAGAAGTCATCGGCAACCGTACCAGGGTAAAAGTCGTAAAGAACAAGATTGCACCGCCGTTTAAGGAAGCGGAGTTTGACATCATGTTCGGCAAGGGTATCTCCAAAGAGGGAGACATTGTGGACCTGGCATCCAACGTGGGCATTATCAACAAGTCCGGCGCCTGGTTTGCCTACGAAGGCAATAAAATCGGCCAGGGACGTGAGAATGCCAAGCAGTATCTGCGCGACAACCCGGCAGTCTGCGATGAAATTGAAAACAAAGTCAGGGAGCATTTCGGACTGCATGCAGAGGCAGGCACGGCAAATCCTGACGAAAAAGCGGAAAGCAAGAAAGAGAAATGACAGTGAACCGGATAGAAGAGGTGTCCTCTTCTAAAGTAAAAGTATATATAGACGAAGAGTTCGCCTTTGCCCTGTACAAAGGCGAACTGCGTAAATACGGCATCAAAGAGGAAAAAGAACTTACGGAGGCAGCCTACCGGGAGATTACCGGGGAGGTACTGCCGAAGCGGGCAAAGCTGCGCTGCATGAATTTGCTGCAGAAAAAAGATTACACCCGTAAACAGCTTGCGGATAAGCTGAAAAAGAGCTTTTATCCGGAAGAGCTGATAGAGGAGGCGCTTTCCTATGTGGAGTCCTTTCACTATGTGGATGATGTGCGGTATGTGAGGGACTACCTTGTGTATCACGGCGGCTCCAAAAGCAAAAAAAGCATCGCCCATACCATGCTGCAGAGGGGGATAAGCCCGGATGATTTTGAAAAGGCTTACGACCTATGGACGGAAGAGGGCAACACCCAGGATGAGGATGCCCAGATAGAAGCCCTGCTTCAGAAAAAGCATTTCTGTAAAGAAGAAGCGGATAGGAAAGAATTACAGAGAATGTACGGTTTTCTTGCCAGAAAAGGGTTTGAAAGCGAAAAAATTTACAGAGCATTGTTTCGCTGAACGCTATAATTTATTCAATTTGTACGAAAAATTATACAACTGCACTTGACACAGATACTTTTTTACTTTACAATTTAACTGTTGTAAAATGCTTTTTAAAAGATATGTTTGGCAGATATTTTTAAGTTATCCGCCATACATAAAAACTTAATAAGGAGGTGCTCCTGTACATGACATGGTTGTATGTTTTGGGAGCGGTAGCGGTTTCGCTTCTTATCTCCATTCCGGTTACTGCAAAGGTTGCTGTAGACAGACGTAAAAAGTATGTGGAAGCAAAGTTAGGTGATGCAGATGCCAAGGCAAGGGAGATTATCGATGAAGCTCTGAAAACTGCGGAAACCAAGAAACGTGAGTCGTTGCTTGAGATTAAGGAAGAGTCCATTCGCACCAAGAATGAACTGGACAAGGAAATCAAGGAACGCAGAGCGGAAGCACAGCGTTATGAGAGAAGGGTTCAGCAGAAGGAAGAAAACATCGACAAGAAAGCAGATGCTATCGAGCGCAAGGAAAGTAGTTTGGCACAGCGCGAAGAGTCCTTAAACAGGATGAAAGAGGAAGTGTCCAAATTAAACGAACAACGCGTACAGGAACTTGAAAGAATTTCCGGTTTAACCTCTGAACAAGCAAAAGAGTATTTATTGAAAATTGTTGAAGATGAAGTGAAACATGAAACGGCCGTGATGATCAAGGATATGGAGAGTCGGGCCAAAGAAGAAGCAGACAAGAAAGCAAAGGAATATGTAGTAAACGCCATTCAGAGATGTGCAGCAGACCATGTTTCTGAAACTACAATTTCCGTAGTACAGCTTCCCAATGATGAGATGAAGGGACGTATTATCGGTAGAGAGGGACGCAACATCCGTACCCTTGAAACGATGACAGGAGTAGATTTAATCATAGATGATACCCCTGAGGCAGTTATTCTGTCAAGTTTTGATCCGATTCGTCGTGAGGTTGCCAGAATTGCCCTTGAGAAATTAATCGTTGATGGACGTATCCATCCTGCCAGAATTGAAGAAACGGTAGAAAAGGCGCAGAAAGAAGTAGAGCTTATGATTAAGGAAGAAGGCGAAGCCGCTACACTGGAAGTCGGCGTACACGGCATCCATCCCGAACTCGTAAGACTGCTTGGTAAGATGAAGTTCAGAACCAGCTACGGTCAGAATGCCTTAAAGCATTCCATCGAAGTAGCACAGCTTTCCGGTTTACTGGCGGCAGAAATGGGACTGGATGTACGTCTTGCAAAACGTGCCGGCCTGCTGCACGATATCGGTAAAGCAGTGGACCATGAAATGGAAGGTTCCCATATTCAGCTTGGCGCTGAGTTATGTAGAAAGTACAAAGAGAATTCTGTTGTTATCAACGCAGTAGAATCTCACCACGGAGACGTGGAACCCACATCCCTGATTGCATGTATTGTACAAGCTGCTGATACAATATCCGCTGCAAGACCGGGCGCTAGAAGGGAAACATTAGAAACCTACACTAGCAGATTAAGACAATTAGAAGAAATCACAAACAATTTCAAAGGTGTTGACAAATCTTTTGCTATTCAGGCTGGTAGGGAAGTTCGTGTTATGGTAGTTCCTGAGCAGATTTCAGATGCTGACATGGTATTGCTGGCAAGGGACATTTCAAAGCAGATTGAAGCTGAAATGGAATATCCCGGACAGATCAAAGTCAATGTAATCCGTGAAAGCCGCGTAATTGATTACGCAAAATAATGAATAATTGAATAGTTGAAAAGTGCAGGTGAGTAGCCTGCACTTTTTTTACGCAGAAATGCATTTTATCCTTGTCAATACGGGTGGAGTATTGTAAAATAGACAAAGCGTATTGTATTGTATACAATTATCCAGACATATTTTGCACAAATGGGAAATTTTGACAGGAGGAATGAGAAACATGAAATCCTATAAGGAAATGAGTAAGGAAGAACTGGCGGCATTAAAAACAGAACTGGAAAAGGCATATGAGGATGCAAAGGGCAAGGGCCTGAAACTGGATATGTCCAGAGGAAAACCCTCCGTAGCACAGCTTGATATGACAATGCCGATTATGGATGTATTGAACGCAGAAAGCGATTTAAGGACCGAAGCAGGCGTAGATTGCAGAAACTACGGTGTAATGGACGGTATTCCCGAAGCCAAGACTCTCATGGGCGCCATGATGGGTGTGGCTCCCGAAAAAGTAATCGTATGCGGTAATGCAAGCCTTACCATTATGTATAACACCGTTTCCCGTTCCGTAACCCACGGCGTATGCGGAAGTACTCCCTGGTGCAAGCTTGATAAAGTAAAATTCTTATGTCCGGTACCCGGCTACGACAGACATTTTGCCGTTACCGAACATTTCGGCATTGAAATGATTAACATTCCCATGACACCGACAGGTCCGGATATGGACTTAGTAGAAAAATATGTAAACGAAGATCCCGCCGTAAAGGGTATCTGGTGTGTACCGAAGTATTCCAATCCGCAGGGCATTACTTATTCCGATGAAACCGTAAAGCGTTTTGCAGCCTTAAAGCCCGCAGCGGAAGATTTCCGTATTTTCTGGGACAATGCTTACGGTATCCATGATTTGTATGAGGATGACAAGGACGAACTGCTGGATATCATGACAGAATGTGAAAAAGCGGGCAATCCGGACATGGTATATATATTTGCTTCCACCTCCAAGGTAAGCTTTTCCGGTTCCGGTATCGCAGCTATCGCAGCTTCCGAAAAGAACCTGGCAGATATCAGAAAGACCATGACCATCCAGACCATCGGTTACGACAAGATTAACCAGTTAAGACATGTCAGATACTTTAAGGACATCAACGGCCTGCGTGCCCAGATGAAGAAGGAAGCCGACATTCTCCGTCCTAAGTTTGAAGCCGTTATTTCTATTCTGGAAGCGGAATTAAGCGGTCTCGGCATCGGCGAATGGATTAAGCCGAAGGGCGGCTACTTCATTTCCTTCAACACCATGGAAGGCTGTGCCAAGGCAGTTGTTGCAAAATGTAAAGAGGCAGGAGTGGTACTCACCGGCGCCGGTGCAACCTACCCGTACGGAAAGGACCCCAAGGACAGCAATATCCGTATTGCCCCCTCCTTCCCCACCCCCGAAGAAATGCAGCAGGCAACCGAACTTTTTGTGCTTTGCGTGAAATTAGTCAGCGTAAACAAGCTGCTGGAAGCATAATGAGAATTAAGGGATGAAGTTATGGCAGAGGAATTTAAAAGATTAAGCAGGGACTTAGTATATAAGGGCAGCATCATCGATTATTATAAGGATACTGTGCAGGTTCCCAACGGCAATGTGGTAAAATGGGATTTTATCGGACATAAGGGTGCGGCGGCAATCGTTCCCGTGAGAGAGGACGGTAAAATTTTAATGGTGCGCCAGTACCGCAACGCACTTGACCGTTACACGCTGGAAATTCCGGCAGGAGGCTTAAACGGAGCGGACGAACCGACGAAAACGGCTGCGGCAAGGGAGCTGGAAGAGGAAACCGGTTATCGCAGTGAAGATGTGGATTTCCTGATTTCCATCCGCACCACAGTTGCCTTCTGTAATGAGAAAATAGATATTTATGTGGCACACAACCTGATAAAGTCCCACCAGCACCTGGATGAGGATGAATTTATCAATGTGGAGGCGTACACGGTGGACGAACTGATGGATATGATTTACGATACTACCATTCAGGACTCCAAGACCATTTGCGCCATTATGACCTACGCGCACAAATATCTGCAGAAATAACATTCCGGCTGGGCAGAAATGTCGTGCCGGTTACAAGGACAGATAACGGAACAAAATAAAACCGGCATGAGCCGGACGGCTTTTTCATAGAATAGTAGAAAACGAGATTCTATTGTTTATGAAAAAGCCTTTTTTATTGGAAAAATACAGGCTGCGACTCATTCTGTGCCTGCTTATGACAAGCTTCGTTGCCGGCATTCTGATAGGAAACGTCCTGAAAGATACATTGGTGAAATCAGGCGGAATCCTGAATCCGGAGCTGTTATATGAACTGAAATATGCTGCCATAGACAAAAAGGCATTCTTTTTCTATGTCCTGCGGGAGCGGCTGCTTATTTTCCTGATACTGATTGTGCTGTCCACCACCTGGCTCGGCATGGTGGCTACCTACACCTGCTGCGTGTGGATGGGCATTTCCTTCGGAATGCTGTGCGCTGCCTCCGTCCTGCAGTACGGTCTCAAAGGAATTTTCCTGATTATGGCAGGGGTTTTTCCGCAGGGATTTATCTATCTGCCGGTGTCCATCCTGTTTCTGGAATGGAGCAGGGAACTGTGCAGGACGTTATATTATACGGAGGAATACCCCGGTGACAGAAACCGGGAAATCCGGAAAAAAGCGGTGCAGTACCTGGCGGGGCTTGCCGCTCTTACGGCAGGGTGCCTGCTGGAAGGCTACATAAGCCCCGGTATTGTAGGAGGATTGCTGAGGGTATTTTAGAATCGGCACAGCTTACTCCCGGCTCAGCATCAGCGCCTGCGCCAGCTTCGCAGCGGCGGTCAGGTCGGAAAGCCTGCTGTATTCCCCGCAGCCGTGGCAGTTGTTCATACCGGAGGCAACCACCAGACCGTTCAGTCCGTGGGGATAGAAGTGGTTGTTGTCACTGCCGCCGTAGGTAATGTACAGCTCGTCTTTAAGCTCAACAGAAGTACAAGCCTTCTTAAAACGGTTGGCTACCGGACTTTCCGGGTCCACACGGTAGGCAAGACAGAGCGGATTGGTGGAAAAGTTTACGGCAGTACCGGTATCGGAAGCAATTTTTTCCACAATGCTGCGAATAGCGTCAAGCTGTGCAAATACCACATCGTTGTCAAAGCCGCGGACCTCTCCGGTGAGTTCACAGAAGGCGGGCACAACATTATCGGCTTCGCCGCCTTTTATGGTACCGATATTGACGGTGGTTTCGCCCACATGTCCGCAGGGGATGGCGTTTACCGCAAGAGCGGCGGCCTTGATGGCATGAATGCCTTCTTCCGGAGAAAAAGCGGCATGTGTTGCTTTACCGGTGAAACCGGCCGTAAAGGAAACAATGGCAGGCGCCCACCCCCGCCCTTAGAGGAAACAAGGGCGGGGGCTGGAGGGGCACCCCCGCCGATATCGCCGGTCAAATCAAAAACATAGGCTTCTTTGGATTTCAGGCGGGAAAAATCAAACTGCCGGATACCGGCACAGTAGGTTTCCTCCGCCACATCAAACAACAGCTCCAGCGGGCGGTGTGGTGTGCCGTCTTCTTTTAAGGAAGTCAGTGCTTCGAGAATGGCGCAGACGCCGGAAAGGTCATCAGCGCCGAGCACGGTGCTGCCGCCTGCTGTAATGGTGCCGTCTTCGTGCAAAACGGCTTTTTTGCCCACGGCGGGGCTGACGGAGTCCATATGGGCAGAAAAAAGAAGGGGAGGAAGGGAATTGTCGCCTTCCACATACGCATAAAGATTGCCGCTGGTGCCGCCGATTTTGCTTCCGGTATCGTCCTCTTCGTAAGGAATTTGTAAATTTTCTAAAAAAATTTTTATTCTTTCGCACATTTTTTCTTCTCTGAGAGAAGGATTGTCAATGGAAACCAGTTCTGAAAAAAGTTCCCATACCCGCTTTTCCTGAATCATAAAAAATCTCCTTTTATATTGGCATGAGGTTAAAAACTCTTGATTTTCCTACAAAGTTAATAGGTTAAGTGTATTATAAAGAACCAAAATTCCGCCGTCAAGGCAATTTGCAACAATCGGTTATAGTGTTTTTAACAAGGGAGCTATAGGTTCAAACTATTACACGCCATATTTAGCGGATATTAGCGCAAAGAAAAAGGGTGTGATAGGATAAGGCATCGAAAGGAGAGAACGCAGGTGATTACATTACAGAATATCAGCAAAACTTTTATAGACGGAGGAAAGGAAGTTCAGGCAGTAAAGGATGTAAACCTTACCATCCATGACGGCGACATTTTCGGAATTATAGGATTTTCCGGCGCCGGCAAATCGACTCTGGTAAGATGCATCAATCTGCTGGAAAGACCTACCTCGGGAACGGTTACCGTGGATGATAAAGAAATAACCGCTTTGTCTGCAAAGGAATTACGAAAGGCAAGAAAGAAAATCGGCATGATTTTCCAGCATTTTAATCTGATGCCGTCCCGGACAATATTCGGCAATGTGGCATATCCCTTAAAGGGAAGCGGACTTTCCAAGCAGGAGATAGCCGACAAGGTCCACAATCTGTTGGATCTGGTGGGCATTTCGGAAAAGGAAAATGCGTATCCCAGCCAGTTGTCCGGCGGACAGAAGCAGAGAGTGGCAATTGCAAGAGCGCTGGCAAATGACCCGAAGATTTTACTTTGCGACGAAGCAACTTCCGCACTGGACCCCCAGACTACAAAGTCCATCCTGAAGCTGTTGCAGAAGGTCAATGAAACCCTCGGCATCACCATTGTGGTGATTACCCATGAGATGGACGTGGTAAAAGAAATCTGCAACCGGGTTGCGGTTATGGACCACGGCAATGTTGTGGAGGAGGGCGAGGTATTTTCTATTTTCGCTACTCCGCAGAACAAGGTCACCAGAGACTTCATCAAGACCACTTCCAATCTGCAGAAGATTGAGGAACTGGTGGAGGCGGGGTCACCCGTTGTGGCGCTGAAACCCGGCGAACTCATCGTGAGACTTTCTTACATAGAAAAGAATGCTTCCGAGCCACTGATCTCTGCGGTAACGGAAAAGTTCGGAATTATCTTAAATATTATATTCGCAGATGTGGAAATCGTACAGAATGCGCCGATTGGCGGTACGGTTGCCATAGTCAGCGGCGACAAGGACAAGGTGGAGCAGGCGCTCACCTACCTGAAGGAGAAAAATGTAGGAGTGGAGGTAATCAAAGATGGCAGAGCTGCTGAATAAAATCATTCCCAATGTTATGAACAAGCTTCCGGATTTTCTGGCAGCAATCAAGGATACCCTTGTAATGGTGGCCTGGTCAGGCAGCATTGCCTTTGTGCTGGGGCTCATATTAGGAATTATCATCGTAGTGACAAAGCCGGGCGGCATCCTTGAAAACAAAGTGCTGTACCAGATTTTGGACAAGCTGATTAACTTTTTCCGTTCCATCCCGTTTATCATCCTGCTGACATGGGTCATTCCTCTGTCAAGAGCCATCATGGGTACTGCCATCAACGTGCCCGGCGCCATTGTTCCCCTGATTATGGGTACGGTGCCTTTCTTCTCCAGACAGGTGGAAAGCGCACTGGCGGAAACGGATCCGGGACTCATTGAAGCAGCCCTGTCCATGGGCTCCGGTCCTCTGGAAATCATTTTCCGTGTGTACTTAAGGGAAAGTGTGGCAGCCATTGCCAGGGGCACCACCATTACCGCTATCAGCCTGGTAGGTCTTACCGCCATGGCAGGTGCGGTCGGATCCGGAGGTTTAGGTGATTTCGCCATCCGTTACGGTCACGACAGAAACATGACGGACGTTACCTGGGTAACCGTTATCGTAGTATTTATTTTAGTCAGCATCATTCAGGTTATTGGCAACATCGTGGTAAAGAAGAACCGTCATTGATTGACGGCAGAAGACGGAGTGCCGATTGTAGAGAGAAAGGGATAAAAATGGCATTACAGAACAGAAAAATCATTATCATAGGAGCGGGACATGTGGGCTCCCACGCAGGCTACGCACTGGTTTCCCAGGGACTTGCGGAAGAAATCGTATATATTGATGTAGATGTAAAGAAGGCAGAAGCACAGGCGCTTGACATTTTTGACTCCACCGTATATCTGCAGAAAAGAGCCATTGTAAGAGCGGGAGATTACAGCGATGCGAAGGATGCGGATTTGATGATTGTAGCGGCAGGACCGCTTCCCGATATGAGCAAGGGACAGACCCGTATGGACACCCTGCGCCAGACCATTGCCATTATCAAGGACGTAGCCGAGAACATCCGGAAATCCGGCTTCTTGGGCATTATCTTAAATATTTCCAATCCGGCGGATGTGGTAACCCATTATCTGCAGCATGTGCTTGACTGGGCGCCGGAAAGAATTTTATCCACCAGCACTACGCTTGACTCAGCCAGACTGCGCAGGGCAGTGGCACAGGCAACCGGCATCGACCAGAAATCCGTATACGGTTATGCACTCGGCGAACACGGCGAAAGCCAGATGGTTCCCTGGTCCACCGTAACCATTGCCGGCAAACCGTTAGTTAAGCTGATGGAAGAATACCCGGATACCTACGGAAAGCTTAATTTAGAGGAGCTCGCCGCGGCAGGCAAAGCCGGCGGCTGGATTATTTTAGGCGGAAAAGGCTCCACGGAATTCGGCATCGGCGCTTCTATTGCGGAAGTGGTAAGAGCTATTTTCGGTGATGAAAACCGCATTCTTCCCGTATCCGTGCTTTTAAACGGAGAATACGGACAAAAAGGTGTGTATGCCAGTGTTCCCACCCGCTTAAACAAAGACGGTGTGGCGGAAATCATCGAACTGGATTTGAACGAAAAAGAACAGGAACAGTTTGCGGCATCCTGCAGAACCATGGATGAAAATTACCACCTGGCGCTGACACTGTAAAAGCGCATCCTGCGTAAGATAAGAAGGTGTAAGAATGGATAAGGAAAAGCTTCTGAAAAAATTAAAAGAGATTATCCCGGATAAAAAACGCATTGTAGCGCATGACATCCCGGAGAAGTATTTAAGCGATACGTTGGGAAGGCTGAAGGGAGAAGCGGCAGCGCTTGTTTTTCCGCAGAGTACGGAAGAAGTCAGCAAAATCCTAAAATATGCGCATAAGCATGGCATCCCGGTGACACCGAGAGGAGCGGGCACCAATCTGGTTGGCTCCACGGTACCGGTGGACGGCGGCATTATTTTAGATTTTTCCCATATGGACAAGATATTGGAGCTGGACGAAAACACCATGACCATTACCGTGCAGCCGGGACTTCTTTTACAGGATTTGCAGAAATATGTGGAAGAAAGGGGACTGTTTTATCCTCCTGACCCGGGCGAAAAGGCGTCTTCCGTCGGCGGCAACATCAGCACTAACGCAGGCGGTATGCGTGCCGTAAAATACGGTGTTACCAGAGACTATGTGAGAGGGCTGGAAGTGGTAACGGCGGACGGCAGTGTTCTTACCGCGGGCGGCAAAAATGTGAAGGATGCCAGCGGACTTTCCTTAAAAAATCTTTATATCGGTTCCGAAGGCACACTGGCAGTGATTACCAAATGCATTCTGAAGCTTATCCCCAAACCGGAGACTTCTTTGAGCGTGCTTGTGCCTTATCCGGATTTGAAAACCGGCATCAGAAGCGTTCTTTCGGTACTGAGAGCCAATGCCAATCCGACGGCGGTTGAATTTATGGAGCGGAAAGTGGTAAAATTGGGAGAGGATTTCTTGGGTGTGAAATATCCTTATCCGGAAGCCGGATCCTATATTTTACTTACTTTTGACGGACATGCCACCGAGGTACGGGAGAATGCGGAACGCATCCGCAAGCTTGCGCTGGACGGCGGCGCACTGGCATACCTGCCCCTGACGGATACCGCACAGAATCCGTCAAATGTTATTCCGTCTGCAGCAGACATCTGGAAGGTCAGAGGCGCGTTGGTGAAGGCTGTGGAGGCTTTTTCTGAACAGGAGCCGGTGGACATCGTGGTGCCCATAGACAAAACAGCGGAATTTATTTCCTTTATCAACAAGCTGGATGAAGAGAGCGGCATGCAGATGGTAAGCTTCGGACATGCGGGAGACGGCAACGTGCATCTGTGTGTGGTCCGCGGTGACAGGGATTTGAAAACCTGGCACAAGGAGCTGAAAGCCAATATGGACAAGACATACCATAAGGCATACGAATTAGGCGGCATTACTTCCGGGGAACATGGCATCGGCATCAGCAAACGCCGGTACTTTTTACGGGAAACATCCGGAGAAAATCTGGAGGTTATGAACCGGATTAAGGATGCCCTCGACCCGAAGCATATTTTGAACGATAAAAAGTCTTACATACTGGAAAAGAAATAGGAGTGTTTACCATGCAGAAATTATCAGAACGTACCAAGGATTTTACGGACTCTGTTATCCGGCGGATGACGAGAGTATCCCTGCAATACGGGGCCGTCAATTTATCACAGGGTTTTCCCGATTTTGACCCGCCGAAGGAAATCCTCGACAGGCTGGCGGAGGTGTCCCATGAAAACTACCACCAGTATTCCATTACCTGGGGCGCCCAGAATTTCCGGGAAGCGCTGGCAGAAAAGCAGTCCCGTCTCATGGGCAGAACCATTGACCCCAACGGAGAAATCGTAGTAACCTGCGGCAGCACCGAAGCCATGATGGCAGCTATGATGACCGTCACAGACCCCGGCGACAAGGTGGTTATTTTTTCTCCTTTTTATGAAAACTATGGAGCGGATACCATTCTCTCCGGCGCACAGCCTATTTATGTGCCCCTGTATCCGCCTGCCTTCCATTTTAATCCGGATGAACTGGAAGCCGCTCTTAAGCAGCATCCCAAGGCGCTTATTCTCTGCAATCCGTCCAATCCCTGCGGCAAGGTATTTACTCTCGAGGAACTGACCTTCATAGCAGAGCTGGCAAAAAAATACGATACTTATGTCATCACGGATGAGGTTTACGAACACATTGTTTACGAGCCCAACAAGCATATTTATTTTGCATCCCTGCCCGGTATGTGGGAAAGAACCATTTCCTGCAGTTCCCTGTCCAAGACCTACTCCATCACCGGCTGGCGTCTGGGTTATATCATTGCTCCGCCCGAAATTATTGAGGTGGCAAAGAAGGTTCACGATTTCCTGACCGTGGGAGCAGCGGCGCCCTTGCAGGAAGCGGCAGTTACGGGACTTAAGTTTGGCGAGCAATATTACAAGGATTTACAGGAGAAATACACGAGCAAGCGCGATTTGTTCTTAAAGGGACTGGATGACATCGGCATTGCCCATACGGTACCGGAGGGTGCATATTATATTCTCCTCGATATCGGAGAATTCGGTTTTGCGTCGGATCTGGAATTCTGTGAAGTCCTGGCAAGAGATGTGGGAGTTGGCGCGGTGCCCGGTTCCAGCTTCTTTAAGGAACCTGTCAACAATTTAATCCGTCTGCATTTCGCCAAGAAAGACGAAACACTGAATGAAGCCCTAAACAGACTGGCGGATATCCGGAAGAAAATTCCGGTAAGAAAATAATAAAAAATGTTTCAAAGCCCTGTGGAAAACCTTCACAGGGCTTTTTTAAGGAATGGTTTGGGTATAAGCAATAAAAAACTCCTCCATCTGCTGAAAGACGGAAGAGTTTTTATTATGCGTATTTATAAAAGACTGCTTATAGTGGAAAACTCCATTGCCTATTCGTGCAAACATTTATTCATAATCAGCAATTTCATAAATGAGCTTTTCGGTGGATGCCCAGCCGAGACAGGGATCGGTAATGGATTTACCGTAAATGCCTTCGCCAACCTTCTGGCAGCCGTCCTCTATATAGCTTTCAATCATCAGACCCTTAACCAGGTTGTGAATATCTGCGCTTAACTTGCGGGAGTGCATAACCTCTTTGGCAATACGGATCTGCTGCTCGAATTTCTTGTTGGAGTTGGAGTGGTTCGTATCAATGACGCAGGCAGGATTTTTCAAATCTCTTTCCCCATACAGGCTAAGAAGAGTATTTAAGTCTTCATAGTGATAGTTGGGAAGATTCTGGCCGTGCTTGTTGGTGGCACCGCGCAGAACGGTATGAGTCAGGTCATTGCCGGAAGTCTTTACTTCGTAGCCACGGAAGATGAAAGAATGCGCATGCTGTGCGGCGTATACGGAGTTTAACATAACGGAAAGGTCGCCGCTGGTCGGGTTCTTCATACCGGCGGGAACATCAAAGCCGCTGCAGGCAAGTCTGTGCTGCTGGTCCTCTACGGAACGCGCTCCGATGGCCACATAGGAGAGCAGGTCGGAAACATAAGGCCAGTTTTCCGGATAAAGCATTTCATCCGCTGCAGTCAGACCGCTTTCTTCCATGGCATGAATCTGCATTTTTCTCATGGCAATCAGACCGGCTAAGAAGTCAGGTTTCTTTTCGGGGTCGGGCTGGGAAACAATGCCCTTGTAGCCTTCACCGGTGGTCCGGGGTTTATTGGTGTAGATTCTGGGAATAAGAATCAGTTTGTCTTTTACTTTTTCGTTTACCTTTGCCAGCCTCGTCACGTAGTCACAGACTGCAATTTCGTTGTCTGCGGAGCAGGGACCGATGATCAGGAGAAATTTATTGCTTTTTCCGGTAAAGACGTCGCGGATTTCCGCATCGCGCTGTTTCTTTAAGGCAATGAGCTCGGGAGATACCGGAAACTGTTCTTTAATTTCCTCAGGGGTTGGTAATTTACGGATAAATTCATACATGTCGAATACCTCTTCCTTTGTGTTTTTTTCGAGTGCATTATATACTAAATGCCGTTATCGTGCAAGAAAAACGCCGGAGAAGCATAAGAAAAATCAAACTTTTGGTCAGTTCCATTTCCGATACAACAGGAAGAGATAGAAAAAAGCGCTGAGAAGCTGGCTTAAAACCATGGATAAAATATAGCAGTCAATACCGAATGCGGGTATCAGGAAAAATACAAACAAAAGCCGCAGGGATAGGGAAAATACATTGACAAAAAAGACACTGACGGCTTTTCCCAGTCCGTGAAGGATGCCGGATAAAGTGGTGCACAGGTATAAAAAAGGACAGAGCAGACTCAAGGAACGTATGTAGCGGCCGGCAAGCTCACTGTGGAAAAGAAAACGACCTAAAAACGGCCCGGACAAAAAGAAAAACAAAGTACAGGCAGCGCCTAATAGAAGGCAGGATTGAATGGTTTTTAAGGTAGTATTTTTAACTGCATCCGTATTACCTTTGGCATCGGCCTCCGAAACCATGGGAAGAAGCAGAAGGGACATGGAGCCGGTCAGCGCATTCGGGAAAAACAAAAGTGGTAGCGCCATACCGGTAAGCACTCCGTAGACACTTAACGCCGTCACGGAGTCATAGCCGTACCGGCAGAGACGGGAAGGAATGGCAACTGCCTCCACACTCTGCAAAAGGTTTACCACAATGCGGCTGACGGTAAGCGGAAAAGCCAGTACCAGCAGATTCTTGACGGCATGAAAACGGGAGATGCCAAACGCACCTGCGTTTGAACACGGCAGAGAGGACTTCCCGGCACCGGCTTCCTCCCGGTAAAACCGGAAATAGATGGCAAGCAGGGAAATTAACATGGCGGCGCATTCGCCCACCACAAGACCCACAACAGCAGCGTTGATATGAGGAACCGTATGAGACCGGCGGGCAAGAAAATCCGCTGCCAGAACACAAAAAAAGCGCATGAACTGTTCAATTATCTGTGTGGAGGAAGGAAGCATGGTTTTCTTGATACCGTAATAATAGCCGTTAATACAGGAATGTACGGCACCGGCAGGGATGGACAGGGCGATGATACGCAGCATGGAAGCCGTCCTTGCCTCTAAAAGAAAATGTACGGCGACAAAATCCGAAAACATCAGCAGAAGAAGCATGCAGGGAACGGAGAGAAGCAGGGAAAGAAACAAACCGGTAAAAAGATAGCGGTAGCTGTCCTTGCAGTTTCCCTTTGCCACACTTGCCGCCACATATTTGGAAATGGCAGTCTGTATGCCTGCGGCGCACAGAGAAAAAGAAAGGGCAAGTACCGGGCTTAAAAGCTGGTAAATGCCCATGCCCTCCTCGCCAAACAGACGAGAAAGATAAATACGGTAAAAGAAGCCGATGACACGGCTTAAAAGTCCTGTCAACGTGAGAATGAGAGTGCCTTTGATAAAAGTCCGGTTTCTGCAAAAAAGCATGGGGTCACCTTACTTTTTTCCATATTATATTCCGGACACACAAAGAAAATGACAATTACAATTTCATGTAAACCGGCTGGTGCTTTTCGTAGATGCAGTAGTATTTGAAACCGCAGTCCGTTAAAATTTCCGAGGCAAGGGAAAAATCGGATGCCACATCAGAAGCCTTGTGGGCATCGGAGCCGACGGTAATCAGACTGCCACCCAGTTCGTGATAACGTGCAAGCAGCTCCCGGCAGGGACTTACGTCCTTAGTGCCGCTCCGCAGACTTCCGGTGTTAAGCTCCAGCCCTTTTTCCTTTTTTAAAAGAACGGAGAGTATTTCGTCCAGGATATCCTTGTATTTATCATAGGAATAATTCCGGTCCTTTTCCTTGCCGTAACGGACGCAGTAGTCTAAGTGCCCGGCAACATCAAAAAAATCAAATGTTCTTAAATTCTCAAGCTCCGCCAGGAAATATTCCCGGAAGGCTTCTTCCTCACTGCGGCCTTCAAAAAAATCGGGATAGTAGGGGTCACGACCGTTCGCCAGGTGGGTGGAACCGATGATAAAATCGTATTCGTGCGTGCCGGCAAAGGTATTCAGCTCCTTGATGAAACGGGGGTCCAGCCCGATTTCCACGCCGAGCCGGACACTAAGCCTGCCGTCGTATTTAAAACGTGTTCTGAGAAAATCGTAAATATAAGAATCTGCATTCAGAAGAAAGGTTCCTTCGGGAGTGTCCTCCGTGACAGGATACCCCATATCCATATGCTCCGTGAAAGTGATGTGGGCAAGTCCTCTCTTCAGAGCGGCTTCCGCGATGTTTTCCATGGGCTCCGTACTGTCTCCGGAAAAGGAAGAGTGCAGATGCTGATCAGCTAAAATTGACATAAATTTCATTCCTTCCTGTACTTTTACAGGTATTGTATCAGAAAAAATAAAAAAATTCCATTTTTATCTTGAATTATGGAAAGGAATTAGGTAAAATAGCCTTGTTGATAAAGTTTTGACAATCATAAACTGATTGCAATAAAGAAAGATATTCAGGAGGAAACTAAAATGTCAGTAAGAGTAGCAATTAATGGTTTCGGCCGTATTGGTCGTCTTGCATTCAGACAGATGTTTGATGCAGAAGGTTACGAAGTAGTAGCAATCAACGATTTAACAAGCCCTAAGATGCTTGCACATCTGTTGAAGTATGACTCTTCACAGGGTAAGTACAAATATGCTGATTCTGTTGTAGCCGGTGAAGACAACATCACTGTAAACGGCAAGACCATTACCATTTACAAAGAAGCAGACGCTTCCAAACTTCCTTGGGGAGAATTAAAGGTAGACGTAGTTCTGGAATGTACCGGTTTCTACACCTCCAAAGAAAAAGCAAGTGCTCATATCGCAGCAGGCGCTCGTAAGGTTGTTATCTCTGCTCCTGCAGGAAATGATCTTCCTACCATCGTATACAATGTAAACCACAACACACTGAAGCCCGAAGATACCGTTATCTCCGCAGCTTCCTGTACAACAAACTGCTTAGCACCCATGGCTAAGGCTCTGAACGATTTCGCTCCTATCCAGAGCGGTATCATGACCACCGTACATGCTTATACCGGTGACCAGATGATCCTTGACGGACCTCAGAGAAAGGGCGATTTAAGAAGAAGCCGTGCAGGCGCTTGCAACATCGTTCCCAACTCTACCGGTGCTGCAAAGGCAATCGGCCTTGTAATTCCCGAACTGAACGGCAAGCTGATCGGTTCTGCACAGCGTGTACCGACCCCTACCGGATCTACCACCATCTTAGTAGCAGTTGTTAAGGGCAAAGTAACAAAGGAAGAAATCAACGCAGCTATGAAGGCAGCTAAGACCGAATCCTTCGATTACAATGAAGACGAAATCGTATCTTCCGATATCGTAGGAAGCACCTATGGTTCTATCTTCGATGCAACCCAGACCATGGTTTCCAACATGGAAGACGGCAACTCCTTAGTACAGGTTGTTTCCTGGTATGACAACGAAAACAGCTACACCAGCCAGATGGTTCGTACTATTAAGTACTTCAGCGAACTTGCATAATCAGACAGCCTGATTGCACAGAGTTCGATAGGGCGTCAGCCCGAAATAAAGACCTATCAGAGGTCCGGTCTTTTAGGACCGGACCTCTTTTTTATGGGTAAGTCCATGTCCACGGGTAAAAGTGGAAATAAAAAATGGAGGTAACATTATGGGACTTAATAAGAAATCCGTTGATGATATCAACGCAAAAGGAAAGAGAGTACTTGTAAGATGTGACTTCAACGTACCCTTAAAGGAAGGCAAGATTACAGACGAAACCCGTATTGTAGCAGCACTTCCCACCATTCAGAAGTTAATCAATGACGGCGGCAAGGTTATCCTTTGCTCCCACTTAGGAAAAGTAAAGAACGGCCCCAACGAAGGCGAATCTCTTGCACCTGTTGCAGAGAGACTTTCCGAAAAGCTTGGCAAGCCCGTTAAATTTATTTCCGATTACAATGTAACCGGTGCAGCAGCAACCGAAGCTGTAGCAGAAATGAAAGAAGGAGATGTTATTCTTCTTCAGAATACCCGTTTCCGCGGAGCAGAAGAAACCAAGAACGGCGAAGAATTCAGCAAAGAACTGGCAGACCTCGCAGATCTGTATGTGTGTGATGCATTCGGTTCTTCCCACAGAGCACATGCTTCCGTAGAGGGCGTTACCAAATTCATCAAGGCAAAGGGCGGCGAAAACGTAGTCGGCTACTTAATGCAGAAGGAAATCAACTTCCTCGGCAATGCAGTAGAAAATCCCGTAAGACCTTTCGTAGCAATCCTCGGCGGTGCAAAGGTAGCAGACAAGTTAAACGTAATCTCCAACCTGCTTGAGAAGTGCGATACCCTGATTATCGGCGGCGGTATGGCTTACACCTTCTTAAAGGCACAGGGTTATGAAATCGGTAAGTCCTTAGTTGACGATACCAAGCTTGATTACTGCAAGGAAATGATGGAAAAGGCTAAGAAGCTTGGCAAGAACCTGCTTCTTCCCATAGATGCCGTAACCATCGCTGACTTCCCCAACCCGATCGATGCTCCCGTAGAAGTAGAAACCTACGATGTAACCAATATGCCTGCAGACAGAGAAGGCTGCGATATCGGTCCCAAGACCCAGAAGCTTTTCGCAGATGCTGTTAAGAATGCAAAGACCGTTGTATGGAACGGACCTATGGGCGTATTTGAAAATCCTACTCTTGCAGCAGGTACCATTGCAGTAGCAAAGGCATTGGCTGATACCGACGCAACCACCATTATCGGCGGAGGTGACTCTGCAGCAGCCGTTAACCAGCTCGGATTTGCAGACAAGATGTCTCACATTTCTACCGGCGGCGGCGCTTCCTTAGAGTTCCTGGAAGGCAAGGTACTTCCCGGCGTAGCAGCAGCAGACGACAAATAAGAGAGGACAACTGATATGGCAAGAAAGAAAATCATTGCCGGCAACTGGAAAATGAACATGACTCCCAGTGAAGCCGTAGCATTAATTGAAAAATTAAAACCCCTGGTAGTAACAGAGGATGCAGATGTAGTATTCTGCGTACCCGCTATCGATATCATTCCCGCTGTCGAAGCAGCAAAGGGAACCAACATTGAAATCGGTGCCGAGAATATGTACTTTGAAGAAAAAGGTGCATTCACCGGTGAAATTTCCCCCAACATGCTGACAGATGCAGGCGTAAAATACGTTATTATCGGACATTCCGAAAGAAGGGAATACTTCGCAGAAACCGATGAAACCGTAAATAAGAAGGTTCTGAAAGCATTTGAGCATGGTCTCACCCCCATCATCTGCTGCGGCGAATCCCTGACTCAGAGAGAACAGGGCATCACCATTGACTGGATCCGCCAGCAGATTAAGATTGCGTTCTTAAACGTAACCGCAGATCAGGCAAAGACAGCAGTTATCGCTTACGAACCCATCTGGGCAATCGGAACCGGCAAAGTAGCAACCACAGAGCAGGCACAGGAAGTTTGCACAGCTATTCGTGCATGCATCGGTGAAATCTACGATGAGCAGACAGCAGCAGCCATCCGTATCCAGTACGGCGGCTCCGTATCTGCAGCAAGCGCTCCCGAACTGTTTGCACAGGCAGACATCGATGGCGGCCTTGTAGGCGGCGCTTCCTTAAAGGAAGATTTCGGAAAGATTGTAAACTATAAGTAAAATCAGTCATACGAAAATGACAGATTGCAGAAAAAGGCTCTCCCCTATAGGGAGGGTCTTTTTTATATGAAAAATGTACCAAAAACACAAACTGATTTTCATACAATTTTATACATTTTTAATACTTTCTTAACCTTTTTCTTGTAAATGACAGAGGGTTATTGTATAATTATAAATACAATTTTAGGATTGTCGATGAAATGCAGTTGACAGGCATTTCCCCGGAAATTATAATGAGGGTAATGTCTGAAAAAAGCATTTAATGTAAGAAAACGATAGATTACATGAAAAAATGCAAGGTATAAATGTATTTAACGTGAATTTACCGCAAAATAAAAGACACAGGAGAGAGACAGACATGGTATCAATTGATGAAGTATTGCAGTTAGCGATAGAGCTTGGCGCCAGTGACGTTCATTTTACAGTAGGCGTACCGCCCATCTTACGTGTAAACGGTAGACTGATGGCTACCAATTATCCGGTACTTACCCCGGAGGATACGATGGCAATAGCCACTTCCGTTATGACACCCCAACAGAAAGCAGTATTTGATGAGAAGGGTGAAAACGACTTATCCTATTCCATGCCGAACTACGCCAGATTCCGTGTCAACGTATTCAAACAGAGAGGTTCCGCAGCACTGGCTCTCCGTCTGGTAGGTACTGATATTCCCACGCCGGAGCAGTTGGGCATTCCTGAATCGGTTGTAGATTTATATACAAGAAAAAGAGGTCTGATTCTGGTAACGGGTCCTACCGGTAGCGGTAAGTCCACCACACTGGCAGCCCTTATTGATAAGATCAATACCAACCGTGATGCGCACATCATCACGCTGGAGGATCCTATCGAATACATGCATCATCACAAGATGTCCATGGTAAACCAGAGAGAAGTGGGCAGCGATACCGGCAACTATGCAAATGCCCTCCGCGCCGCTCTCCGTGAAGACCCGGATGTTATTCTTGTAGGAGAAATGCGTGACCTGGAGACCATCAGTATCGCCATCACCGCGGCAGAAACCGGTCACCTGGTTTTATCCACCTTACATACCATCGGTGCGGCAAGTACCGTAGACCGTATTATCGACGTATTCCCGCCTCACGAGCAGCAGCAGATCCGTATCCAGCTTGCCAGCGTATTGGAAGCAATCATTTCCCAGCAGCTGATTCCGACATCGGACGGACATGGACGAGTAGCAGCGTTTGAAGTATTGCATGCCATTCATGCTGCGCGCAACCTGATCCGTGAAAGCAAGACCTATCAGCTGCCCAATATTATGCAGACCAACCGCAAAATGGGTATGATGACCATGGACGATGCAATCGTACAGCTTTACTTTGACGGCGTTATTACCAGGGATATGGCAATCCAATATGCACAGGCCCCTGAAAACATGTATGAAAAGCTGTTCTAAAAATAAAATTTTTCGTATAAAATGCATAAAAAGAGTTGCAAAAATGTACGTAAAAAGATACAATGTAAGCAGTAATACATTACTTGGGGACGGTATATAAAATGGCGAGATATACAGGCAAAAAAATCCGTTTAGGTGAAGCTCTGGTACTGAGCAATGCCATTACGGAAGAACAGTTACAGCAGGCGTTGGAAGAGCAGAAAACTTCCGGCAAGAAGTTAGGTGAACTTCTGATTGATAAGGGACTTATTACAGAAGACCTCATTGCACAGATTTTAGGTGCACAGTTAGGATATCCCATTATCGATCTTTCCAATATTACAATTTCACCGGATGTACAGAACTTAGTTCCGTCATCGGTACTAAAAAAATCACAGGTTCTGCCGATAGAATTTGCAGAGGACAATATCAATATCCTGCGTGTAGCCATGGCAGATCCTCTGGATGTCAATGCAATGGACGACATCTCCATTATCACCGGCTGCCAGATAGAGCCTTTGATTGCAACTCCGCGAAGCGTAATGGTGGCAATCGATAAATTCTATGGTTCCGATGAAGTGGCATCCGCACTGGAGGAGTACGCGAAGGAAAAATTCGGTGATGACGACATCAATGAAGAAATCAATGATGACATCAACAATTCCCCTATCGTAGTCCTGGTTAAGGAAATGATTGAAAAGGCAGCCCGTCAGAGAGCTTCCGATATACATATTGAGCCGATGGAAAAATCGGTTCGTGTCCGCTACCGTATCGACGGTGCCCTGTATGAAAAAGGCAAATACGATATCAAGATTATGCCGGCGTTGTCCGCACGTATCAAGATTATCGGCGGTATGGATATCTCCGAAAAGAGAAAACCGCAGGACGGTCGTATTACCCAGATGGTTGACCGGCTGGAGTACGACATCCGTGTATCCGTACTTCCTACCGTATACGGCGAAAAAATCGTTATGCGTCTTGCCTCCAAGACGGCACTCAACAGAGAAAAGAGCAAGCTGGGCTTCCGGCCGGAAGAAATGAAACGTTTCGACCACATTTTGAAGAACCCGCACGGCATTATTCTTGTTACCGGTCCTACCGGTAGTGGTAAATCAACGACACTGTATACCGCATTAAGCGAATTAAATACAGAATATGTAAACATTATCACCGTTGAAGACCCTGTCGAAGCCAATATCGACGGTATCAACCAGGTACATGTCAACCCGAAAGCAGACCTTACCTTTGCAAGCGCTTTGCGCTCTATCTTACGTCAGGACCCGGATATCATCATGATCGGTGAAATCCGTGACCAGGAGACTGCATCCATTGCCGTACAGGCATCTATTACCGGTCACTTGGTTGTAAGTACTCTGCATACCAACTCATCAGCAAGTACCATCACCCGTCTGGCAGATATGGGTATCGAGCCGTATCTGATTGCAGACTCCACGGTTGGTGTTATTGCACAGCGTCTGGTACGTCGTCTGTGTCCGGCATGCAAGAAGGCGAGACTTGCCAATGAAGAAGAAAAAGAAATCATGGGTCTGAAAGAAGACCAGGACTATGAAATCTATGAACCCTGCGGCTGCTTCCAGTGCGACAACATGGGATATAAAGGCCGTATCGGTGTATATGAAATCATGGAAATGTCCCCGGCTCTCCGGCATGTCATCAGTAAAAACGGTGATGCGGAGGAAATCAAGGACATTGCAATTAAGGAAGGTATGAATACCTTACGTATGAGCGCTACCCAGTTGGTACTTGACGGCATTACCTCCGTCAATGAGATGATGAAGGTTTCATTCGATTCCTAATATAGAGGGGCGTACAAGGAGGATACATGGCAGCTTATGGTTATGAAGCGCTAAACAGCGCAGGAAAAGAAATTAAGGGCAGTGTGGAAGCAGACAATATTGAAGCTGCAAGACAGGTCCTGAAAAAACAGGGCATACAGGTAATCAGCATCAAGCCCCAGTCAGCCCTGACAAAGGACATTAATATTAAAGTGGGCGGCTATCCCAAGCCCCGAGATATGAGCGTTTTCTGCAGACAGTTTGTCAGCATGACAAAGGCAGGTGTTACCATCTCCGAGGCCTTAAAGATGCTGACAGAACAGACGGAAAATGACCGGCTGCGTGAAGCGGCAGAGGGCGTCAGGGTCAGTGTGGAAAAGGGCGAAACATTGGCAAGCTCACTGGCTATGTACCCCAAGATTTTTCCGTCTCTGATGGTACATATGGTAGAAGCCGGTGAAGCCTCCGGTAGTCTGGACGTTGCTTTGGAACGTATGGCTACGCAGTTCGAAAAATCAGCCAAGACATCGGCTATGGTAAAAAAAGCCATGATTTATCCTGTGGCGGTATGTATCGTAGCTTTGGCAGTGGTTGTTGTTATGCTGGTAGTGGTTATTCCTAACTACGCAACTATGTTTGAAAGTCTGGGAACGGATTTGCCGGCATTGACCAAGGCAGTACAGGCAGCCAGTAATTTTATCATTACAAAATGGTTTATTTTGGTTCCGGCCATCATAGCTATTGTAGTATTGATAAAGATGTTTGCCGAAACGGATACCGGTATTCACTTCTTTGACAAACTGAAGCTTTCTATTCCGGCTTATAAAAATCTGGAAGTAAAAACAGCATCTGCACAGATGGCACGGACCCTGAGTACTCTGATGGCAGCCGGTGTGCCACTGGTAGATGCGGTGGAAATTGTCAGCAATGTTATGCCGAATGTGTATTTTAAGGAAGCATTGCAGGACTGTAAAAATGAAATTATCATTGGTCAGCCCCTTTCAAAACCTTTGGAACAGTGTGGATTGTTCCCACCCATGGTATATCACATGACCCGCATTGGTGAAGAAACCGGCGCTACGGAGGAAATGCTTGCCAAGCAGGCAGACTACTATGAAGAAGAAGTGGAAGCGGCAGTAGCATCCTTTATGGCAGCTATGGAACCTGTTATCATTATCGTACTGGCAGCTATTGTACTGGTACTGGTCGGCGCCTGCCTGATGCCTATGATGACCATGTATGAGACATTGAATGCAATGTAAGTATATAAAACCAGAATTAAAAATGGAGTAGGGACCATTTTTAAGATATAAATTATACATAAAACTTATTGAAAGAAGGAGAACAAATATGAAAAAGGACAATAAAGGTTTTTCACTCGTTGAATTAATTATCGTTATTGCTATCATGGCTGTATTAGTTGGTCTGTTAGCTCCCCAGTATTTAAAGTACGTTAACAACTCTAAGGTATCCACCGATGTAAGCAACGGTCAGGAAGTAGCTACTGTATTTAACGTAGCATTTGCAGACAGTGTTGTTACAACCGCTGATTCACCGATTTCAGCAATTGATGCTGCTTGGGGACTGAGCATGACAACTTTCCCTGATTCTAAGTTAACCCCCGGTACTGCTGCTTGGGTAGTAACACTTGGCGACAATGGTGTAGAATCAGTTACCTTAAATGGTATGGAAGTATGGCCGGATCCCAAGCAGACAGGCGGCTATTACGAAGTAAACCATAAATAAATCTTACTAATCAGAAAGGCACAATCCTATGAATGACATCCCTACAATGTTACAGATAAGTATGTATATTCTTATATTCTTGTATGGAATCGTGATTGGTAGCTTCTTAAATGTGGTTATCGTAAGGGTTCCCAGGAAGGAGAGTATCGTGAAGGTACGTTCCCACTGTGAGAATTGTGGATATCAACTGAAATGGTTTGACCTAATCCCTATTTTCAGTTATCTGGTATTAGGAGGCAAGTGCCGGAAGTGTAAGACAAAGATATCCTCTCAGCACCTCGTTTTGGAGGTGCTGAACGGTATCCTTTATGTATTCACCTTTTTTATAGCGGGCTTTTCTGTTCCTACTGTTTTACTATGCCTGCTTTTCAGTGCGTTACTGGCGCTGAGTCTGATTGATTTTAAAACCTATGAAATTCCGGTGGGATTTCAATATGTAATATTTGTCCTGGCAGTATGCCGGACGATACTTGACAGAGCCAACTGGTCAGAGCATGTAATTGGTTTTTTTGCGGTCAGTGTGGTACTGTATCTGATGTATGTGATCAGTAAAGGAGCCGCCATTGGTGGCGGTGATGTAAAGCTGATGGCAGTCTGTGGATTGTTTGTCGGCTGGAAATTAATAATTTTTGCTTTTTTATTGGGGTGTATCGTGGGCTCTGTAGTCCACATTATACGCATGAAGCTTTCCGGAGAAAGCCATGTTCTTGCCATGGGACCGTACCTGTCAATCGGTGTCTTTGTAGCGGCGCTATGGGGGAATCAGATTTTGACATGGTATTTGGGAATATTAGGCATAACATTATAAGAATAAAGAAAGTGCTTGTCCGGTGAGGGGTCATTGGGAGAGCGACAGAAAGGATATTTTATGGCTAAAATACTTGGTATTGAAGTTGGCAATTCCTTCACACGAATCTGTGAACTGGATTATAAGACCAAAAACCCGAAACTTTATAAGTATATTACAATTCCTACTCCCAATGGAGTAATCAACGATGGATTTTTACAGGAAAATGTAGAGTTCTCCCTGGCAATCAAGAAGGCTCTCAGTGATAATAAGATAACAACCAAGCAGGCAATTTTTACTGTTTCTTCTAACAAGATTGTGACAAGAGAGGTTATGATTCCTGCTGTTAAGACAAATCAGGTAGGCACCTATATCCGTGCAAATGCAACGGATTATTTCCCTATTGATTTGGCATTATATGAATTGGCACATGTAGTACTCGGTACCGTAAAGACGGAAGGCGAAGCGGATAAGCTTCGTGTAATGGTTATTGCAGCCAGCAAGGAGCTGATTGCGGGATATACAGCGCTGGCAGCTTCCTGCGGCTTACGTGTTCAGCATGTGGATTATGCCGGCAACAGTGTATTCCAGCTTATGAAAGAGGAATGTGGTTCGGAAACGGCATTGGTAGTAAAAGTAGAAGAGGATTCTACCATTGCTTCTGTTATCTGTAACGGAGAACTGATGTTACAGCGTAACTTAGCAAGCGGCATCGACAGAGCGGTTAATATGATGGTACAGGCGCCGGAGTATCCGGAAAACACCTATGAAGCAGCATTCCAGACCATGTGCCGGAGAGCCTGTGTGAAGGTGGTTTTAAATGAACGTACCCGTATGATTGAGCCGGAAAGCAACGCCGGGGAAAGCGAAGCGGTGACGGAAGCCAGAAAACGTATCACGGATACCTTTGCCCAGCTTATCAGCAATGTTGCCCGTGTAATTGAGTTACACAATACCAAGAACAGAAACAATCCCATTACCAGTATTATTTTAGTGGGTCTTGGTGCAGATGTCATTGGATTGAATAAGCTGTTTACCAATGAACTGGGCATACAGACCCAGGTGATAAAAAACTTGGGTGGTGTTTCCTATTTCCATTCCGTAGATCAGGAAAGTATTGCCAAATATGTGGCAAGTATCGGAGCTACCTTTGAACCGGTTAATCTTTTAGGGGACGGTTCTAAGGCAAAAGTAAAAACTACCGTAGACTATGGTAAGCTTTCTGTTCTGATTGGTGTACTTGCGGTAGTGGCGATTGGTGGTATGTGTGCATTGGCAATTCCGCCTTATCTGGAAGAACAGCAGAATGAAAGAGATTTAAAAGAAAAAATCACATTGTATGAGCAGGCAGAAAAACTGTATAACTCCTATAACGGCTTAAAGAGTCTGGATGAGGAAGTGGCAATGCAGTATCGCATTACAGAGCATCCAAACAATAATCTGATAGCTTTCTTAAGCGAAATGGAAACAAAGCTTCCTTCCGATTCCTATCTGCAGGAACTGGTATCCAACGGAGAATCAGCTGCACTTAAGGTAAGAGCATCCAGTTATGAAGAAGCTGCAAAAATCATTGAAACTTTCCGTAGCTTTGATTCTGTGAGGGATGTGGTAACAACAGCATTGACGGAAGTTTATACAGAGGCGACAGAAGATGCAGAAGAAGATTACTATGTAGAATTTGATGTAGTATGCTATTATCTGGATGCTGCCGTAGAACAGGGAAAGTAGGAGGATACAGTGATGAAAAATAAAGAAAAATCAACAATGACAGCAGTCCTTCTGCTGAGTGTGTTACTGATTATTGTGGTTTATATGTTTGTATACAAGTCCTATGCGGATAAGACCAAGGATTTGCAGGCATCCAACTCCACTTTACAGGCAAGAGTAAATGAACTGAAAGTATACTACGATGACAAGGAAACTTATGAACAGGGAATTAAGGAGTTTACAACAGATATTAAGAATAAACTCAGTGTATTCCCCGGAAATTCACGAGAGGAAGATGCTCTGGATTTAGCCATTACACCTTGGAAAAACGGTGTTTTGGTGGATTATCAGCAGATCGCCATCGGAGAAGCAACAGAAGTAAGCTCTATTCCGGAGGATGTGGTAAAGGCAGCGGCTATTGAGGGTTACGAAAATACTATTGCATTTAATAAAAGAGTAACAACATATACAAACAATACCACGTATAATGATTTAAAGGATATTGTGAAAATTTTCAATGACAAGGGTGAGCGTCTGACAATCAGTACTATTTCCTATGTGCGGGATGAAACAACAGGTTTATTATCCGGTAATATTGAAGCTTCTTTTTACTATGTAACCGGTATTAATGCACCTTATACAAAACCGGACTTCACAGATTTTCCGACCGGTCTGACTAATATTTTCTCTATTGCACCGGAACAGGTTGAAAATAGTAATTCACCTTTTATCAATAACGGACAGGTAACAAATGTGACCGATGGCACAGGAGCAGTTGCACCCACAGAGGACACAGTGGAAACAGT
>FR880847.1:54565-64255 GCA_000434615.1 Clostridium sp. CAG:510 | reverse complement strand
TAGGGAAAGAAATTGATGGAAGAAATGAAAATGTGGAAAAGAGAAAAAGTAAATAATAAGGGTATGACCTTAGTAGAAGTATTGGTTGCTATGGCAATTCTTACGGTAGTTTCATTGGCTCTTTTACAGGCTTTTGTTTCTTCCGTGAATTATAATAAGGATGCCAAGGAAAAACAGAGAGGCATCAATCTGGCACAGACCATCATGGAAAGCTACAAAGCCTATAAACTGGAGGATGTTTGCCGTCAGTTCAATAATGTTGACCCCTTTATTTTTTATAAAGGGGTTATAGGCAGCTATGCCGAAACGGGTGGCAGTGTGGATGTATACGGAAACTTTACACCGTCCCCTACTAACGAGTATTCGTTTGTTATGAACGATGTGCAGTACGACAATAATCTCTATGATGTAGAGGTTGCCATGAAAGCAAATCCGGATGCTATTTCTTCTGCGGAAATTGCGGAAACACCGCAGTTCAACGCATACAATGATGCCATCTTTTATCAACCGTCCGATGAATACAAGTATGTGTATGAGGATGCCATTGACCAGTTAAAAGATGCGGGTATGAAGGATGAACTGCTTCCTACCGTTACTACTCTGGATAAATCTAAAATTACGATTGATAAACGAAAAGTGGAAATTTCCATGTATGAGTATGGCGGTGCGGAAATAGTATCGGCTAAGGTGACTTACCAGTATACGATAGCGGATTATGAATTTATAACAACGGAAGATCTGACAGATACACTGGATGGCAGTTATACCGTTACGGTGGACGGAACAAAGGACTCCACCGTATATGATGTCTATAACAATTCTGTGACAAGACCTTCCGGTGCACATCTGGAGAATTTATATGTTTATTTTTATCCGGCATATAAGACGGATTTTGCAGGTGTTGCCTGTGACAGCGATGAAATTTATGTGTACAATAATACCGGAAGCTCCCATAAGATTTTTCTGGTGAAAATGGTTACACCCGGCTTTAGTGCTGCTAATATTATGAACAGTGAATCCACTTACAGACCTACGGTGGTAATAGGCGGGAGTCATTGCAGCGAGGTTTACCATAATATCGGAAAGAAGCTGAGCGGAGACGGTGTGGCACTGTATAATATGTCAGATGCAAATTCAAGTGCAGAGAGTTGCACCTTCCATGATGAATGGTATGATAAGGAAACGAAGGTGCTGGTATATGACATTGAGATAACCGTTACCAATAAAAAGAAGGGTGCGGTCGAAATTGTTTTGAACGGATCTGCAAATGACAGATAAAGGAAAAGAGAGGCGTGTAAAGGATGGAAGAAAAAAAATCCTATGGGAAACTGAATAATGATGGCGCAGCCCTGGTTACCGTTATTGTGGTGATTACCTTTATCAGTATTCTGGCAACAGTCATTCTGTATAGCTCCGGCATGAATTTTGCCATGAAAACAACGGACATAAAAACCAAGGTGAGTTTTTATGATGCAGAGACAGCCATGGAGCAGTTAAAAGCATATTTTGTGGGAGAGACATCCAAGGCCTTTGAAACGGCATTTACGGATACTATGATGAATTACGGTACATGGGGAAGCGGTACCGGTCGGGAAAGCCATTATAAGGATTTGTTTTTCAATACTCTGCAGTTGAATTTAGCAGCTGAATTTACTGCTTCAGGATGTGCGGATATGACAGAATTTTTAAATTCCAAGGTGGATCCCAAATATAGTGGAGCTATATCATTTTCCACGGAGGGAACGGGAGCTTACGATATATCTAAAGTGGGAGAGGGATATGTACTCTTTAAGGGGGTACAGATCTGGTATACAGAAAACGGTTATACAACAAAAATAACCACGGATTTTTTGATTAATCTGCCGGAACAGAACTGGGCAGCGGAATATTCGGAAAAAGCAGCAACACCTGCCGGATATGATGATGTTACGGTAAAGGATGTAAAAATGACGGATTATGTGAAGTACTATAATTGGCAGAAGCAGTAAGGAGGGCATATGAAACAGGAAAATAAAGGGTTCTCCTTGGTAGAACTGATTGTGGTAATCGCCATAATGACTATTCTGACGGGACTCATTTCCGCAGGAATCGGCATGGCGGTCAGCAAACCGGCGGATGAGTGTATTGATAAGTTAAAGGCATCCCTTCAATCCATAAGAGTGACTTCCATGGGGAAATTTGACGCTCATATAGAAATATATAAAAAGGGCGACCAGATTTATGCAAAGGAATATTATACGGAAGACAGTTCCGGAAGGGAAACAACAAAAGAAAACATTGTAGGTTTTAAGGGAGTACAGGTTTTTTATGAAATCAACAATTCCGGATCTTATACAGAACTGGTAGACGGTGGAACACCGCTTGTTATTTACTACGACAGAAGCAGCGGTGCATTTTCCAATGCAGCGACAGGCTATTACTGTACAAGGATAAAGGCGGTTAAAAACAGCAGGACAGCAGAAATGATACTGTATCCGTTAACTGGCAAAATAGAAATTCAGTAATAAAAATGCAGAAAATATATGGTGGATTTTCTTTGTAATCTACGATATAATGATAGAAAGTAATTTGACAGCATGCATTTACATAAGACACTTCAATTTATAATAGGAGGAGATTATGAAACGGTTAATGAAAGGATGGAAAAAACTGGGCAACAGGGGACTTACATTGGTTGAGCTTATTTGTGCGATTGCCATCTTAAGTCTGGTCGGTACCACGGTTGGCGGTATTCTGATTGTCAGTGCGCAAAGCTATGACAACGGAATGAACGAGGTGGAACTGCAACAGGAAGCACAGATGGTGGTGAATCAGATTAACGATTTGATTATTGATACCACTGCTACGGAATCGGTTTCTTTTGCAGACAATACCCTTGTGATTCCGGAGGGGACAAAGACTCATAAGGTTAAATACGATGCCGCTACTAAGCAGTTGCTTTATTCATGTGAAGGTGGGGCATTATCCGGAGAAGAACTGATGGCTAACGGTATTACAGCCTTTTCGGCAGATACGGCTTCTTTTAAGGATTCGGGGAATCTGTATTTGGATATCGGATTAGAGAGAGAGTCTGCAGGTGGCTTAAAGACTTTTAATGCAACATTCCAGATTACTGCAAGAAACGGTGTAGTGGATACAACACCTTCAGCATCCATTGATGTAATTGATGATGTGGTATTGGAGCCAAACCAGAGTTACACGTTTAATCCCGATGTGGTAGGAATTTCTAATAAGGCAGTAGAATGGGACATTGTCGGTGGCAATACAGATTCTACCACACATATGCTTGGCAACACAATTTATATAGGCAGTGCGGAAGAAGGAAGTATTGTGCATCTGTTGGTAAAAACAGCGACCAAGGATGCAGAGGGCAATGCAATGGCGATGCGTGCGGTACGTGTCAGAATTCGCAGGGTCAATACCGTAACTGTCAAGAAACTTTCCGTAACAGGTACAGAATATAAGAAAGATGCGGAATATCTGCTGCAGGCTGATTTGAGCGGCACTTATCTCGATAAGGAACCAAGAGAGTGGGATGATGATTATGTAAATCCTTACGGTATTACTTGGACTGTGGAAGCCAATGGTACGGCTATACCGGGTATGACAGCAGTGGCATGGGATCCTTTAAATCCGGCAAAGGCATTCATTAAGGTTAAGTTAAATGAGGATATGCCGAGAAATTCTTTTATTACCATTAAGGCTGTTGCAACGCATCCGATGGGGACTTTTGCAAGTTCCAATAGCAATAAAACAGGGATTTCCTATGGCAATGTGTTTGGAGAGTACAAGATAGATAACACTAGGTATTTTACCCCTGAGCACGGTCTGGCAAGAGGTTCCGATGATCCCATTGGTTCCTTTGCAATTGATGATTTAAAGAGTTTGCTGATAAGTAAATTTGGAAATGGAAACTACCAGTTAGTCAGAAGCTACAGATATCGTGAAACCGGATCAGGTGATACAGGCTGGTGCAGATGGTTCACAGACCAGGATTTAGGTTTTGGATTTGATGCCGGTACTTCGGTTAATATGCGTCCCAAGTTTGGATATATGATGCGGTATGGTATTGTTTATGATATGCAAGTAAAGATGTGTATGGTAAATCAGGATACCGGAGCAGTTGTATGGCCGTTTGTTGATACACCGGAAGATCAATATTTGATTCAAGGTACTATGGATAGGGTATGTATTTCATTTACCAGTACGGATTTGGGCTTTGCGGAGGAACTTGGACTTCCTGCAGATAAGAATGCTAAGATTTCCAAATATTATAATGGCACACTCTTTTCTGTAAAAGATATTTATTCGCTGGGTGGTACTACCAATAAGGGCAACTTTAGAAATGACATTCAGTATATTCTGGAAAAGAAGGAAGGTTCTGATTGGAAATTTGTCAGAAACCTGCAGAGTGGTGGAGATTGCAAGTTGGAACTTGCTAATTATGGTACCGGAGCAGGCGAATACAGAATTAAAATTTGGATGTATGAAAGACATGTGAAGTATAATGATGATGGCTCCATGACAGAGATTTCAAACAATGAAAGTTATAAGTACGAAATCTGGAAGAATGGTGGAGGAGAAGGTTACTTCTACTTTACAGCTACTGATTGATAAGTGAATTATGAAAAAAATAAAAACCGTAAGCTTTAGGGCTTACGGTTTTTTCTATGTAAGATAATGGCGGAAGGAGAGAAAAGATTATTCAGCAAGTGCTTCTTCAGCAGCTTCTTTTACTTCTTCTTCACCCCAGATGCGCTTGTTAAGTTCCGCATCCTTTTCAGTGACTAATTCCAGAACGGCCTTTGCCTTGGACTGCATGGAAATCGCTTTCTTTTCGTCGTTGATGAGGAATTCCAGGTTGCTGGAAATCATATCAATGTTGGATTTGAATTCCTGAATGAGTTCTGCTGTTTTTGCTCTTGCTACATCCATGATTTCAGCAATATAGGAATCATACTGCATCTGGGTAGTAGAAGTGAACATGCTTTCTACATCATTCTTATAAGACTTCTTGTCGTTGGTGGAGAAGATGAAGATGGCTTTCTGCTTATTGATGTATTCATCCATCTTCAGAGCCTTTAAGGTAGAAGGAGGAACCAGTGTATCGGATACGTTGGCGATACGTCTTACCAATTCTTCATCAATGCCCTTGTAACCGGTAATACGGTTTACAATGATGCCCTTTAATTCTTCTATCTGGTGCTTCAGGATGCTTTCACGGTTTTCTTTATAGTATTCGTCAATTTCCAGTAAGTAGCGGTTCAGCTCATTACGGATGATATTGTTTTTCTCTTCAAAGACTTCCGGACGGAGAGCAATCCATTTCATTTTGTCGGCGATTTTTTCTGCCTGGATACGTCTCGTTTCCACGATGGCTTTCAGCACCTTAATTTCGGGGAAGGCGGTAACCAGTCTTTCCGGAGTAAGCTCCTGCAGGTATTTCTCATAGGAAGAATCAATGTCATCCACCATTGTGGTCTTCATGGTTTCGATGTTTTTGGAAATTTCTTCCTTGGACAGGCGTGCCTGCTTTTCGATTACTTCATAGTCGTCACGGATGAAGTTTACGACACTGCAGATACCGTCGTAAAGACCCTTAGCCTTAACTGCGAGAGCATATTTCTGCGCATATTTTACAATTTCCTTCTCAACCGCATACATACCGGAGTTGATATAAATCCGGTGCAGAATAGGATAGAGGCTGTTGTCGGTATCCGCATCGCATTTCTTTAATTCCTCCATACACTCGGAGATAAGCTGCTTGGTTTCGTTGTCAGCCTGGGAAAGCTTATCCAACTTGAAGTACATACCGGTTTCGATTTCGTTGTTGTTGGCTTTCATTAAGAAAGGATCCGTCACCGGTGTGTTGTTGATTTCGTTTCGGTGGTTTGCAAGCCAGAGTCTTTCATCCTCGGTATCCACGTTGTTGGAGATTGCCTTGGCAATATAAGCGGCCTTAGAGGAAACGAAAAAGAGTCTTTCTTTGGAAAGGTCGATTTCCTCGGCTTCTTCATTGTAAATTTTGTCGGTTTCCTTTAAGGAGACTTTTACTTTTTTATTCTTTAAGTTGTTTAGGTCTGCGAGGCTTCTGGTGTCCGCCTGGTTGATGATATGTAAGGAACGGGTCAGGTCAATATGTACCTTGTCCTTTGTATCAGCACTTTCTCTGGAAGAGTTGATCAGCTTGTATAAAACAGAGTTGCCGGTACCTTCCATCTTGGTGGGCTCATAAAGAATGATTAAGATGGAGTTGGTCTGCTGCTGCAGGGCTTTCTGAAGGACTAACAGATGCTCGTTGGAGTTGCTGTCCGTACCGGGAGTATCATAGAAAGTGAAGCTGATATTCTTGTCAATGGGAATCGGGAAGCTTACTTCAATGATGCCATCGATGTATTCCGGATATTCCTCGGTAAACGCATTGGGAATATCGTTTAAGCATTTTAAGATATTGGACAGCTGTTCATGCTGCTGTAAGTGGAAGACCAGGGCGCTGTTGATTTCTCCGTCAATCTTTTTCTCTGTAAGAGGGCAGTCGCCGTTAGCAGAAAAAATGAATTTTCCCTTTTCGGCACTCCAGTTAATTACGACACGAACGGTGGAGTCTGCTTCGGAAGTCTTTAAGTTGAAGGCAACGGCAGGCTTCTGGCTGTCCTGGATACGGAACATCTTTGCGGTCTCGGAGTTAATACTTTCCGGTAAGATTCTTTTGCCGATCATGGCATTGATGAAAGTGGATTTACCGGAGCTGTATGTACCTACCAGACAGATATTGATATCGTTCTGGCTTAATTTTTCTCTTTTAGCTTCAAATTCATGCTTTCTGATTAAGAAGGACTTCTGAATGTCGGAATTTTTCAGCTCTTCGTCGAAGAGAGCAATGGTTTCATCACAGAAATCACTGACATTGGTAAAAATCCTGGAAACAGAAGCAGTCTCTATGAAGTTGCTGATACGGAAACGATCTTCCCCACAAGTCTTGTTGTATTCATCTACCTTCTTCTCAAAGTCTTCATAGTCAATCTGCGTGCCCTTGAAGACGAGACTGATTTTATCACACAGGAATTGTTCCCAGATGTCATCAAAAAACTGGTTGCCCTGATTCTGCAGTAAGAATTCGCCCTGCTCCGGAGAGTACTTGATCAGGTTGGGACACATCTTGTAAGGAATGTCTAAAAACTCTCCCTTTACCTTGGCAAGAAAGCGGATTTCCTTCTTGACAGGGTGATACATAATCATTAGTTCTTTCACGGTTAACTCCTCCCAATTTATTTTTGTACTTAAATTAAATTATATGCTTTTAATGGGGAAATGTCAAAAATAATATTGGAAATTTAGCAAGAAAAATGAGGGTATTGCTTTCGTTGACATTACCCTGTGCGTGTTGTAAAATAAAACAGTGTAACTAAATAATATTTTCTTAAATCAAACTATTATTTTGATTAGGGAGGGAAAGATTGTGAAACGGAAAGCAAAGAGATTTCTTGCCGGATTGTGTGTGGCATTTATGTTGACGCAGAGCATCGGTGAGACCACTCTGACGGCTTTGGCTGCAGAGGATATCGCCTATACTGCCACAGAGGAATCCACGGAAACGGAAAATACGGTTTCTGGTGGAAATCCGGAGACAGCAGTATCGGGAGGCAACGAAGAAACAACCGTATCAGACGGCAATGAAGAGGAAACGGTATCGGGAGGTGATACCGGGGAAACCTTACCGGTTGAAGAAGTGATACCGGTTACGGCTGATGACGGAACGCCTCAGGTGGACGAGGAAGGAAATGTAACGGTAAATGGCGAATTTTGGGGTACAATAGATGAAAATGGTATGTTTACTGTTTCTTCTGATATGGGTGTGGTTACATCCTATTGTTTTAAGGGCTGGGATGCGGTAACAGGCATCCGGTTTGAAGAAGGCGCCTATATAAAGAGCATTGGCAGCAATGGTTTCCAGAACTGCGTAAATCTAAGGACGGTGGATTTGTCAAACTGTACGTCCCTGACCCAGATTGGAGACTATGCTTTTTCAGGCTGTACCGGATTGGAAAAGGTGACCTTTAACGACAATCTCCAGTACATAAACAAGAATGCATTTGAAAAATGTACGGCATTACAGGATATTACCCTGGTAAAGGGGCTTATCAGTATTCGCGAAAATGCGTTTAACGGCTGCAAGAGCTTGTCACATGTACGTCTGGAGACCATGAATGTGGTATGTAAGACCACAACCGGTGCTGCCGCAACAGGTATTTTTACAAATTGTAATCTGGAGTCGGTTGATTTTGCCTACAAGGATGAAAACGTAGAAGGTGAAAAGAAAAATGTAATTATTCCGGCAAATCTGTTTAATAAAGCGACTTTTGCCGAAAATGTGAATTTTGTAATTCCTTATAAAATCCAGGAAATCGGAGAGGGTGCCTTTCAGGGTTCCAACTTAATGCAGGTTACCTTTGAAAACGGAGTGCAGACGCCCAGTGCGTTGTCTACCATTGGAAAAAATGCTTTTAACGGTTGTGCATCCTTAGAAAATGTTACATTCCCCGGAACCCTGCAGACAATTGGGGAAGGTGCGTTTACAAAATGTACGGCTTTTACGGAAATTATTATTCCCAACTCTGTGAATGACCTGGGTAAAAATTCCTTTATGGGATGTAAGAGTGTCACGAACTTACAGCTTCCCAATGCGACTACCGTTATCGGAGATTATGCATTCAGGGAATGTACCAGTCTGGAAAAAGTGGTAATTCCCCAGGGCACTACATTTACCGGTAAGGGTGAATTCTTCGGATGCAGTAAATTGGCAGATGTGACGATTGCGGATACCATTGAAACCATCGGTGATGAAACATTCAAAGGCTGTGTGGCAATCCAAACGATAAAACTGCCTGACAGCGTTACGATTATCGGTAAAGGCGCTTTTGAAAACTGTGTGGCAATGCAGACGGTTGAGTATTCGGTTAATCTGTTGGAAATCAGGGATACGGCATTTAAGGGGTGCACTGTTTTACGGTCCAATGTATTTCCTCTTACACTGGAAAAGATTGGCGCCAGTGCATTTGAAGAGTGTCAGTCCTTCAGAAGTACGATAATTCCGTTTAATGTGTCAAGTATTGGAAACAAGGCATTTTTCCGTTGCTATGGTATTGAAACTCTGACTATCGATTCCCTGCAGCTTACAAACTGTGGAACGGCAATTTTTGATGAATGTTTAATTCGTGAAGTAGTATTTCCCGAGGGAATAGAGGTCATTCCTGCCAACCTGTTCAGTCAGGCGGGCTTTACAACGGACTGCGTCATTACCATTCCCAATACGGTTACAGAAATCGGAAATAATGCTTTCGGCGGAACTAATTCCGCAGAAGACAACATTACCAGTGTTGTTTTTGAGGAAGGTACAAAATTAACAAGAATCGGAAATTCTGCATTTAAGTATTGTACAGCAATGACACAGTTTACCATTCCCGACACGGTGGTTGAAATCGGAGCAAATGCATTTGAGGGATGCAACAAGATTACTTCTATTGTCATTCCCGAAAGTGTAACTAAAATCGGAGCCAGCGCTTTTTCCGGCTGTTCTGTTTTAACTGACATCACATACAATGCTATTAATGTAACGACTTCCAATCAGAATATTTTTGCAAAATGTAACATCAAGAGAATTCTGATAGGTAATAAAGTAAGCTCTTTCCC
>FR880847.1:2231-54540 GCA_000434615.1 Clostridium sp. CAG:510 | reverse complement strand
GCTCTTTCCCTGCTTATCTTTTTAAGGGAGCACAGTTCTCCACCAATACGGAAACCGGTGAAATTGAAATGATTACCCTGATTGTTCCGGCATCTGTGGAAAAAATCGGACAATACGCCCTTCCGAATATTGCAAACTTACAGGGAATTAAATTTGAAGAAGGTTCTAATTTACAGACAATAGAGCAGTATGCATTTTATCAGTGTATCAATCTGACGGATATCAATCTGCCGGATACGGTTATTACCATTGGAAACTATGCTTTTTCCGGTTGTACAAAGTTAGGTACGAAAGAGGAAGCTGGCTTTGATATTCCGACGTCCGTTGTAACACTGGGAAGCGGAGCATTCAGCAACTGCCCGGGACTTACAAGCATTACGATTCCGGCAGGGGTAAGCAAAATACTGGACAAAACCTTCCAGAATGATACCGGATTAACTTCGGTCACATGGGATGTAAACCTGCTCACCGAAATCGGTGCTTCTGCATTTGAAGGCTGTAGCGGCCTGACAGAAATGAATATTCCCAGCGGCACCATCAAGATTGGAGCAGCAGCATTTAAGAACTGTACCGGGCTTACCAAGATTGTGATTCCGGCATCGGTTACCAGTATTGCAGGTACGGCTTTTGACGGCTGTGACAATGCTCTTTATTTTGTAGTACCCGGATCTTATGCTGAAAAATGGCTGAAGGATAAAGGTATTATTACAAGAAATCTGCTGGCAATCACGTATGAACTGAATGGAGGCACCAATAATGCTTCCAATCCGGCAGGTTATGAAGCCGGAGATACCTTCACCTTTGCCCCGGCTACCAGAAATGGCTATATTTTCAAAGGCTGGTTTTTAGATGAAGAATTCAATATACCAATTACGGGTGTAGAGGGATACAGTGAAGACCTGACGGTTTATGCCAAGTGGGAAATTGAAATTTACACCATTAACTACGAACTGAATGGCGGAACCAACCACAAGGATAATCCGGCAACCTATACGTTCTTAGACAAGGTAACATTTAAGAATCCGGAAAAAGAAGGATATACCTTTGAAGGTTGGTATTCAGATCCTGAATTTAAGAAAACATTTAATAATATTCCGGTTAAGAGTTATGGAAATAAAACCGTTTACGCCAAGTGGAGCGGCGGTGTGACACTGGCGCCGACAGCAAGTGTGGAAAGCGGTTCTTCCGTGAAGACAGGCACGAAAGTGTTCCTGACTTCTCCGACACCCGGAGCAAGCATCTACTATACGATGGACGGTTCAGAGCCTACAGTAACTTCCAAACAGTATGTGGAAGGTATTGCGATTGACAAGGCTGTGACTATTAAGGCGTTTGCTGTTAAAAAGGGCTGTGATGCCAGCGAAGTGGTTACCTTTACTTATGAACTGGTGAACGAAGCAGAAGACTGGGGAGACATCCTTGTCGAAGACAGGCAGCAGTTTGAAAACGGTGACGAGGTACCGAAGGGCATCTGGGTTGCCGGTGTGGAAGACAGCGAATATACCGGAAAGAAGATTACTTTTGCTCTTCGTGTATATGACGGAAAAACACTTCTGAAAGAAAAGACAGACTATACGGTAGCTTATGCAAACAATAAGGATGCGGCGGACAAGAATGCTGAAAAGAAAGCGCCTACCGTAACCATAAATGCAAAGGGCAATTATAAAGGAAAGGTAGTTATTAAGTTTACCATCAATCCTAAGAATATTGCATCCGGAGACATTACGGCTGAAGATATTATCACCAATGTAACGGGTAAACTGCAGAAGCCGGTTCCGGTTGTTACATATGGAAAGACAAAGCTTCGCAATAAGACGGATTTTACTTATGAATATCTGGGAACAACGTTAGGTGGCTATCAGTCTAAGGGAGAATATCAGATTAAAATTACCGGTTGCAAAAACTTTACCGGTGAGAGAATAGTAACCTATACCCTGGTAGAAGGTACTTCCATTACCAAGGCGAAAATCACGGCTCCCAAGAAATGCAGTTTTACAGGAGAGCTCCTTACGCCGGATATTGATGTAAAGATGGGCAAAGAGGCACTTATAAAAGGCGTTGACTATGAGGTTACATATAGCAACAACAGAGATGCAGGAACGGCTACGGCAATCATTACCGGAAAGGGTAATTACTATGGAGCCAAAAAGGTTACATTCAAGATTTTACCGATTGCCACGCTGAATAAGGCAAAGTTTGCATTTGACAAAACAAGTGTAACCTACACGGGAAATGCATACGAAATCGGCAAAGGTATTCATGCTGCAGTTACCTTGAACGGCACAACTCTTGTGGAAGGAAAGGATTATACCTGCAGCTATCTGAAAAATACGGATGCTGGCACCGCTACGATTGTCTTCACCGGAAAGGGAGGCTATACCGGAACTGTCAGAAAGTCTTTTAAGATTGTTACGGCGGAAATGACCGGTATGCAGATGCAGTTCTTGGATGCAGAAGGCAATGTTAAGAAAGATGCGGTTTATGCTTATGAAAAGGGCGGCGTAAAGCCCAATGTACTGCTTACTTACAACGGTATGACACTGACGGCAGGAAAAGATTATACGGTTTCTTATAAAAAGAACACGGCACTTGGTAGAGCGGAAATTGTTGTCAGAGGCAAGAAAAACTTCAAGGGAACGCTGAACGGTACATTTACCATTGCGCAGCAGGATGTGAGTGAACTGAGACTGACAGCACAGGATGTTATGTTTAAGAATGCTGCAGGAGCGGTTTCCGGTGCAAAGCCTGTTGTAATGGATGTAAACGGCAAAAAGCTGGCAGAGGGTACGGACTATAAGGTAACTTATGTTTATACCAATAATACCAGAATGGTGAATAATGGTACCATGAAACGAGCAGGATCAACTGTAAATGTAAAGGGTGACATTATTCCGGTAGAAAGCCTCATTACTGTAAAAATTACCGGAAACGGCAACTACAGGGGAACTCTGGAAACAACCATCCGCGTATTTAAGAATAATATTTCCACTGCTAAAATTACGGTTAAACCGCAGGCTTATACCGGCAGAGAAGTTCAACCCGGCATTGATCAGATGACGGTCATGATTGGCAAGAAAGAACTGAATGTCGGCGATTATGAAATCGTAAGCTACAAGAACAATATCAAGAAGGGCAATGCAGAAGTTACCATTCGTGGCATCGGCAACTATGGAGGAACCAAGACTGTGAAGTTCAAAATTGCGGAAAAGACCTTTTCCTTATTTGACTGGATCAGGTAGTGGTATTAGAAGCAAATAATCTAAGCTCTTAAGGACTTGCTGAATTAAAGTTGCTTAGAGCTTGCCTAAAGCGAAGAGAGACCGGGACGGAGAAATCTGTTCCGGTCTTTTTGTGGTTCTAAAGCAAGAAATCCTTGCTTTTTTAGTTAAGCCTGTGTTATAGTACCCATAGAGCAGATTTTCTATAATCTTTATAATTTTATTTTCTATTTTCAAATCTACCGGTGGGATTTATTTTTTTCTTATCCCACAAGTCAGAAATTCCTGCTTTTTCTATTATTTTCAAAGTTATCAATCGAAATGATTTACCAACAGAAAAGATTAACGAAATAAAAAACAGTTGTATAAGAAAAACAGATAAGTTATAATGGATATGGTTGGATGCCTTTTGCGGATAACTGTATTTATTGTTATCCTGTGCAGGAGGAGGAACTATTTGAACAAAGAACTGAAAAATGCAGTAGAAGCGGCGGATGCAAAAGCACAATAGGATGAATGCGCCAAGCGGCTGCTGGGGCAAAAGAGCATTTTGTCATATATTTTCGCCCATACCATAGAGGCTTTTCAGGGAATGAAGCCGAAAGAAATCATTCCTTATATCGAAGGAGAGCCTTACATAGGTGAGGCACCGGTCGGTGAAAGGGGAATTACGGTCGGTGAAGCAATTCTTGTCAAAACCATGAACAAAAACGGCTTTACGGCAGAGCAGATAGCGGCAGCCACAGACAAAGACGTCGAAGAGGTGGAAGCCATCCTGGCAGGTGGAGAGCCGGTATTTGCGTGATATGAAATTTTTAATATATATATACAAAATTTCATATCACGAAATTATAAAAAAGTATGTAAAAATTCCGAAAATTCAAGGAAAATCCAATCATATTGCAAATAATAAGAAATGTATGGAAAATTGAAAAAAAACCCTTGAAATCTCCCATGCTTCTTGCTATTATATTATAAGAGTACGACTAAGAAAGGGTTCAGATAGCCGTTTTCCACGCCAATGGATTACGGATATTTTTGTCACTGGGAATAGATAGAGCTTCTCTTGGCGGCAGATGAATGAATGAAAGGAGGTCACTTTCAATGGAAGGGACGCAAATTTTTTCATGCAAATCTGGAAACAACATGAAAAATTTATTTGTGAAAAACAACGATGCCATGTTCCTTAAGGTGGAAAACAACAGGATTTCCGGTAAGGGATATGTATGTAATACGGAGGGGAAAAACGGTTACATAGATGAATTTGAAGTCGCTATTGAAAAAATCAGCGGCGTAGGAGAGACTACTTATTTGGGGGAGCCTGCACTGGCTATAAATACAAGACTGGATAATCTGTATGGTTCCAAAAAAGTACAGTTGGTATTTCCCCAGATGAAAAATATTGATTTGGCACTGAAGCTGCTTAGAAAGCTGCGCGAGGAAAACGGTGTTACGGATGAAGCATCAAAGACCGCTCCGACACCCGGTTCAGCCCTGATGGGAGGCGCTGGACAGGGATATACGCCGACTTCCAGCTATACACCCGGACAGCAGGCACCCAATGCATTCCAGCAGCAGGTTGCATCCGGTTCTGCACTTATGCCCAAAGTGGGAGCAACACCCGGAGCATCTGCAATAGCAGGCGCTTCTGTAATCGGGGCAGCCACCATGGGCGCATCTACGATTGCGGCAGCCGCACCGGCACCTGCAGCCGCACCCGTAGCACCCACCCCGAAGCCGGTACAGCCCGCACCCCAGGAGGAGTCTGAGGATGAAGAAAGCAGACGTAGTGAGGACGAGTTTAATGAGCGTATGGAAAAACTGCAGGTATTAAAGGACTGCGGTATTCTCGGCGAGAAGGAATACAATGCCAAGAAGTTCGAGCTTGTCAGCCAGTTCTGCGATCTGACGGATTTTAATGAAAAGATCCAGAAGCTTGTAGTATTAAAAGACTGCGGACTTCTTTCCGAAAAAGAATTTGAAGCCAACCGTACCGATATTATTAAAGAGTGCTGCGATACGGATGCCAATGACACCAAGACCTATCGTAAAAACATCCAGAAGCTGGTTTATTTGCAGTTCGGCGGCGTGATTACGGAAGAAGAATATGAAAAGAATAAACAGATTATGGTGGACGATGTAAACTTCAAGCTTACGGATGATCCGGAACTGTTTATGCGTAAATTAAAGAGACTGCCGGTACTGAGAGACTGTCAGATGATTACCGACAAGGAGTATCATGCAAAGGTAGAAGCTCTTTACAAGCTGATTGAGATTGATCCTGCGGATTCCAATGAAGTCATGGTCAACAAGATGAACAAGTGGCCGATTCTGGTACAGGCAAGATACATTACCGAGACGGATTTACAGGAAAAGCAGATGCCTATTCTGGAAAGCTGCATGAAGATGCCGATGAACAGTCCGGAAGATATCAAGGCAGTAATCGAAAGACTGGTTACCTTAAAAGACGGCAACTGGTTATCTGAGACTGATTTCGAGGCTAAGAAACGTGAGCTTTCCAAAAAGATTGATGCCATCCCCGACTATGAGACCCGCATCAAGATTTACGTGTCGCTGCCCGCCATGGGATTTATTACCGAAGACGAATATGAAGAGCAGAAGCAGAGATGCATTGCCGAAATCTTCTCACAGTACTCCGGCATGGATGAATTCAAGAAGCGTGTTAACAATCTGCTTACCTTGCATAAAGCCGGCATGTTGACCGAAGAGGAATTTGTTTCTTACAAGACAAAGCTGATGAGCGATTTATAAAAAATAAGTGATTTCTCCTAAAAGGATGACTTTTAGGAGAAATTTTTTTGTTTAAAAGTCACTTTTGGCGTATTTTTATGAAGTTTCAAAAAAAACTTGCATGGGCGGGGCTTTTGGTGTATAGTGAAACGCGATTATTAAAATGGACAATCGGGGGAATGAAAATGGCGAAATATCTGGTTATTGTGGAATCACCCGCAAAAGTGAAGACGATAAAAAAATTCCTTGGCTCCAATTATGAAGTGGCTGCCAGCAACGGACATGTACGGGATTTCCCGAAGAGCTCTTTGGGAATCGATGTGGAACATGATTATGAACCTAAGTATATTACCATCAGAGGCAAGGGGGAAGTGCTTGCCAATTTGCGTAAGCTTGTAAAAAAAGCAGATAAAGTATATCTCGCAACCGACCCTGACCGCGAGGGGGAGGCGATTTCCTGGCATTTGTATTATGCTTTGAAATTGGAGAACAAAAAGACATACCGCATTACCTTTAACGAAATCACCAAGACGGCGGTAAAGGAGTCCCTGCAGCATGCCAGAGAGATTGATATGGACCTGGTAGATGCCCAGCAGGCAAGAAGATGCTTAGACCGTATGATTGGTTACCGGATATCGCCCCTTCTCTGGGCAAAGATTAAAAGGGGGCTTTCAGCCGGACGTGTGCAGTCGGTTGCTCTTCGTATTATCTGTGACAGGGAAAAGGAAATTGACGCTTTTATTCCGGAGGAGTACTGGACACTCAATGCTTCCTTTGCCGTACAGGGAGAAAAGAAGCCCCTTGTGGCAAAATATTATGGTACCGGGAACGGAAAGACGACGATTTCTAATAAGGAAGAATTAGATAAAATCAAGGAATCCCTGAAAGGGGCGGACTATCGGATTACCGAGATAAAGAAAGGGGAAAGAACGAAAAAGGCTCCTCTGCCGTTTACCACATCCACTCTGCAGCAGGAAGCCAGCAAGGTGCTGAATTTTTCGCCCCAGAAAACTATGCGCCTGGCACAGCAGCTTTATGAAGGCGTGGAAGTAAAGGGTGAGGGCACCATCGGTCTTATTACTTATCTGCGTACCGACTCCACCCGTGTATCCGAAGAAGCGGAGAAGATGGCGAAGGAATACATTGAAGACCGATACGGCGCGGAATATGCAGGCGAGGGTACGGAAAGAAAGCCGGGACAGAAAATCCAGGATGCCCACGAGGCCATCCGCCCGACAGCTATCAGCCGTATTCCCTTAGACATAAAGGACCAGCTTCCGAGAGATTTATTCCGTCTGTACCAGCTCATCTGGAAACGCTTTACCGCAAGCCGGATGCAGGCGGCAAAATACGAAACTGTTTCCGTAAAAATAGGAGCGGGAGAGCAAATTTTCACAGTAGCATCCTCCAAGCTTCTGTTTGACGGCTTTATGAGCGTATATACCCAGGAGGATGAGGAGCAGGAAGAAAACAACCTGTTAGCCGGTTCCCTGAGCAAAGATACAAAATTAACCTTTGAAGAATTTGAAGAAAAGCAGCACTTTACACAGCCCCCGGCCCATTATACCGAGGCATCCTTGGTAAGGGAGTTAGAGGAGCTCGGCATCGGACGTCCCAGTACCTATGCGCCGACCATTACCACCATTATGGCAAGACATTATGTGGTAAAGGAAAACAAGAACCTCTTTGTGACGGAGCTGGGCGAAGTGGTCAACAATATGATGCAGGAAGCTTTTCCGGCAATCGTGGATGTGAATTTCACAGCCAATCTGGAAACCCTTTTAGACGGCGTGGGAGAAGGAAAGGTCAACTGGAAAACCGTAGTTTCCAATTTCTATCCCGATCTGGATGAAGCGGTAAAGAAAGCGGAGCAGGACCTGGCAAAGGTACAGATTGCAGACGAAGAGTCCGATGAAGTCTGCGAGCATTGCGGGAGAAAAATGGTGATTAAATACGGCCCTCATGGCAAGTTCTTAGCCTGCCCCGGATTCCCCGAGTGCCGCAACACCAAGCCGTATTTTGAAAAAATCGGTGTTGCCTGTCCGAAGTGCGGCAAGGATATTGTCATTAAAAAGACGAAAAAAGGCAGAAAATACTATGGCTGTATCGGCAATCCGGATTGCGATTTCATGGTATGGCAGAAGCCTTCCGCAGAAAAGTGCCCGAAGTGCGGCTCCATGATGCTGCAAAAGGGAAATAAATTAGTTTGTATGAATGAAGAGTGCGGATTTATTAAATAGACAGAAAATTAAAAAAATAAACAGATATTACATTGAAAAATAAATTGATGTATGTTAAAATGTAACAGTAATCGGTTTTTGGCTAATAGGAGAAATTTTCTCCTGACAATCTGGAGGGTAGCATATGAGCAGCGTACAGTTATTGGACAAAACCAGAAAAATCGGAAAATTGTTACACAACAACAATTCCAGTAAAGTGGTATTTAATGATATTTGCAGAGTCATGCGGGAAATTTTAAAATCCAACTGCCTTGTCATCAGTAAAAAGGGTAAGGTGCTCGGTGTCGGCAAGCTTGACAATATCGAGCCCATTGCAGAGCTGATTGATGAGCATGTGGGAGGGTTTATTGACTCCATGTTAAACGAAAGACTGCTGGGAGTTCTTTCCACCAAGGAGAATGTCAATCTGGAGACACTCGGCTTTGAAAAGACGGACTCTAAAAAATACCAGGCCATGGTGACTCCTATCGAGATTGCCGGTGAAAGACTGGGTACCTTATTTTTCTATAAATGCAACGAACAGTACGAAATAGACGATATTATTCTCTGCGAATACGGCACTACGGTGGTGGGGCTGGAAATGCTAAGGGCGGTCAACGAAGAGAGCGCCGAGGAGAGCAGAAAGCAGGCGGTTGTGAAATCCGCTATTTCCACACTGTCATTTTCGGAGATGGAAGCCATCATTCATATTTTTGATGAACTGGACGGCATGGAGGGTATTCTGGTTGCCAGCAAGATTGCGGACAGAGTGGGTATCACCCGTTCCGTTATTGTAAATGCCTTGCGGAAGTTTGAAAGCGCAGGCGTTATCGAATCCCGTTCCTCCGGCATGAAGGGTACTTACATCAAGGTATTAAACGATGTGGTGTTTGACGAGATTGCAGAGCTAAAGAAAATGAACCAGAAGCAGTAAAGAAAAGAAAAACAATAAAAATTCCGGCAAAAAGGATTTTGCACGGATGGCAAACGGACTTGTGTTTCTATACATAAAGTCCGTTTTTTTGTTTCTTAGCAGGAAAAAACCTTGTTTTTTTTGAAGAAATATATATAATTGTAAGAGTATCAGTATGTGTGAAAATTTACCTGAAACCGGAAAGGGGTTACCATATGATTAATACCAATGTCTTTGATTATGTCAATGTACTGGATAAAGCGGCAGATGCGGCATGGATGAGAAACAATGCCATCAGCAACAATATTTCCAACGCTACCACACCGGGATATAAAAGACAGGATGTGGCTTTTGAGTCGGAGCTGGCAAAAGCAATAGGCAGAAGCAGCAGTACCGCCAACCTGGATCAGAGAGCAAGCAGTACCGCAAACCTGGATAAGAGAGTGGCGGCAGCCGGTAAAAAAGGAATTACACCCAAGGCTTATACGGACCTGACGGGCTATTCCTACAGACTGGACGGCAACAACGTGGATATTGAAACGGAAAACGTAGCGCTGGCGGAAAACCAGATAAAATATATGTACCTGATGGAAACCATCAATCAGGAATTCCAGAATCTGCAGGGCGTTATGAAATAGTGATGCCGTAAGGGCTGCAGAGCTTACAGGGGAGAGAAAGGAACGGATATCTATATGAGCATGTTTACAGCATTTAACATCAATGCTTCCGGACTTACGGCACAGAGATACCGTATGGACATTATTTCCGAGAACGTGGCAAATGCCAATACGACAAGAACGGCGGACGGCACACCCTACCGCAGAAAGGTAGTGACCTTTGAGGAAAAAGCGGGCGGTGTGGAAAAGTTCGGCGCTGTATTCAATAAAGCGAAAAACAATTACTGCGGCAACGGCGTAAAGGTGGACGCCGTGACGGAGGACACCTGGACGGAGATGAACAAGGTGTACGACCCGTCCCACCCCGATGCGGACGAAAACGGCTACGTTACATACCCGAATGTGAATATCATTACGGAAATGACCAACTTAATCGATGCGAGCCGTGCTTATGAAGCAAACTCCACCGCCTTTAGCGCCAGCAAGTCAATTGCACAGCAGGCGCTTAACATGGGCAAATAAACAGTGGGAAAGGGTTAAAAGGAAATGGATATTTCAACTACTCTGGCGGGCGTGCGTTCCACTAACATTGCACAGAACGCCGCAGCCATTGGCTTAAATTCTTCAAACGGAATGATTGGAAAAGTACGGGCAGGGGAAAGCCTGTCTGCGGAGGGTACCATGTTTGATACGCTCCTTAATTCCGCGATTGACAATCTGAAAACAACAAACGGTTATCTTTCCGATGCCGAGAACGAAAAAATCAAATTCGCACTGGGCGAGACGGAAAATACACATGACCTGATGATTTCCATGTACAAAGCATCTACGGCAAGACAGTATACGGTGGCAGTGAGGGATAAGCTCCTGGAGGCTTACAAGGAAATTATGAACATCCAGATGTAAATTTCGGCTAAGGAGATACAATCATGCCTGACAGGATTAAAAAGATATTAGATAAAGTACTGGCCTGGTGGAATAAATTTACGACCAAGCAGAAGACCATTATCGTGGGTGCTTCCGCCGCCGTGATTTTTACGTTTGCCATTTTAATCTGGGCGTTCACAAGACCGCAGTATACCCAGTTCCAGCAGTGCAGCTCGACCGCGGAAGCTTCCAAGGTCATAGAAATACTTGACAGCAACAGCATTGAATACAAGACCTCCACGGACGGTCTCCGGATACAGGTAAAGAACAGCCAGCTGTCCGCAGCCAACTTAGCGCTTGGTGCAGCAGGTTACATTCCGGATGACTATACGTTGGATGAGGCGCTTTCCGGCGGCTTTTCTTCCACACAGTCCGATACCCAGAAGCGGTATGCCAACTATCTGGAGAAGCAGCTCGTAAAGGATATCTGCAACATAGAATCTGTAAACAGCGCCACGGTAAAACTGAATATACCGGACAATACCGGCACACTGATTGCGACCGACCAGGAGTCCTCTGCGTGGATCCAGCTTTCCTTAAAGGACAAATTCACACAGGACCAGGCGCTTACGGTTGCCAAGGCAGTTGCTACGGCGCTGGGCAATACGTCCACGGCAAACATTACCATCACGGATACCAATGCCAACCTTTTATTCTCCGGTGAAGAGGATTACTCCACCGCGGGAGTGGCGAGCAATATGCTGGAGCTCCGTTCCCAGGCAGAAAGCCTGTTGGGTTCCGAAGTAAAGAAGGTCATGGTAGGCTCCCGGCAGTTTGATATGGTGGAGGTTGCCTGCAGACTGGACATTGATTTTTCGGAATACGAGAAAACGGTGCATGAATATTATGCCAACAGCGGCAGGGACGAGGGTATGCTTTCCCACAGGGAAACCACGGAAGACACCAATACCTCCGGCAGCGGCGGCATTCCCGGCACCGATTCCAACAATGAGATTACATACCAGTACCAGACCGGTACGGATACGGAAAGCTCCTCTACTTCCAAATTGGAGGATTTCCTGCCGAATGAAAGCCTGAGTGTGCAGAACCTTCCGGCAGGCGTTATCAATTACGGCAATTCCAGCCTTTCCCTGACAGCGATTTCCTATCGTGTCATTAAGGAAGAGGATGCCAAGAGCCAGGGGCTTCTGGACGGCATCACATGGGACCAGTACAAAGCAGCCAATGATGCGTATACCAAAATGGATGTTGACCAGGATTTTTACAGTCTGGTTTCCACGGCTACCGGCATTCCGGCGGAAGCCATTACCATTATGGCTTTCGAAGTTCCCCAGTTTATTGACAAAGAGGGAGCGTCCGAGGAGCAGATAAGCATTGCGGTTTCCGTTATTCTGGTATTGCTTATTCTGGCAATTTTAGCATTTGTTATCATCCGCAGCATGATGGCGGGCAAGGAAGTACAGAAGGAAGAAGAGCTTTCCGTAGAGTCCCTGCTGCAGTCCACACCGGATGAAACCGTAGAAGATATTGAACTGGAATCCAAGTCGGAGACCAGAAAGATGATAGAAAAATTCGTGGATGAAAATCCGGAAGCCGCCGCAAACTTACTGCGCAACTGGCTGAACGAAGATTGGGGGTAAATTATGCCAAAGAACGGCGATGATAAAATGAGCGGGCTTCAGAAGGCTGCCGTACTCCTGATTACTTTGGGACCGGAGCGTTCCGCCGGCATTTTTAAGCATCTGAAGGAAGAAGAAATCGAGGACCTGACCCTGGAGATTGCCAACACCAGAAGTGTAACGCCCCAGGCAAAGGAAGCCGTAATCAATGAGTTTTATGAGCTCTGTCTGGCACAGCAGTATATTGCCGAAGGCGGTATTTCCTATGCCAAGGAGCTTCTGGAACATGCACTCGGAAACGAAAAGGCAGTGGAGATTATCGGCAAGCTGACCTCCTCCTTACAGGTTAAGCCCTTTGAGTTTATCCGGAAAACCGATGCAGCCCAGTTACTTAACTTTATCCAGGACGAGCATCCCCAGACGATTGCCCTTATTTTGTCCTACCTGCCGGCAGCCCAGGCAGCGTCCATTATTTCCGCCCTGCCTCCCGACAGACAGGCGGATGTTACCAAGCGTATTGCCGTTATGGACAGGACGAGCCCGGATGTCATCAAGGAAGTGGAAAAAGTACTGGAAACCAAGCTGGCTTCTCTGGTAACACAGGATTACACCATTATCGGTGGTGTGGATGCGGTAGTAGATATCTTAAATACCGTGGACAGAGGTACCGAAAAACACATTATGGAATCTCTCGAAATCGAAGAGCCGGAACTGGCCGACGAAATCCGCAAGAAGATGTTCGTATTCGAGGATATTTTACTTTTGGACGACCGTGCCATCCAGCGTGTGCTGCGTGATGTGGACAACAATGACCTTGCCATTGCTCTTAAGAGTACCAATGAGCAGGTACAGTCCGCTATATTCAACAATATGTCCAAGCGTCTTGCCGTTATGATAAAGGAAGACATGGAATTCATGGGCCCTGTCCGTATGAAGGATGTGGAAGAAGCACAGCAGAAGATTGTAAATATTATCAGAAAACTGGAAGACGCAGGAGAAATTGTAATTTCCAGAGGCGGAGGCGACGAAATCATTGTCTAATAATTTGTTAAAAGGAAGTTTTACCCGCCTGAATACGGACAATGTCAGGGTGATTGACTCAAACAGCCTTTTACTTTCCAAAATCAAAGCGGAGCCGGAGAAAAAGCAGAAGGGCATGATGCTTACCACAGAACCGGATGCCGATGGCTTTGCAAGAGGAATTGCCACGGATGTGGTCAATGTGGAGCCGTCCGAAGAAATCGAAGAGGCCGGTCTGAAAGCCATGGAGGTAACGCCCGCAGAGGAAGCTTACGGAGGACCATCCCCGGAAGAACTGATAGAAGAAGCCAATGCACAGATTGCACAGATGAAGGCGGAAGCGGAAGCAGCTGCCAGACAGGAAGCGGAGCAGATAAAAGAGGCTGCCAGACAGCAGGGCTACCGGGAAGGCTGTGAAAAGGCGGAAAGGGAGCTTCAGGAAAAAGAAAAGGCGCTTTCCGACAAGCAGAACCGCATGGAGCAGGAATTTGAGGAAAAGGTTTCGGCACTGGAGCCGCAGCTTGCGGATACCCTTGCCGGCATTTATGAGTATATTTTTCAGGTGGACCTTTCTCCCTATCAGGACATCGTGACCTATCTGGTGACATCTGCCCTGAAAAAATCGGGGGAAAGTAAGAGCTGTATCGTGCATGTTTCCAAAGAAGATTATCCCCATGTAAGCAGCAGGAAAGAGGAAATGACAAAGGGACTTCCTTCCGGACTGCAGGTGGATATTATCGAGGATATTACCCTTGGCAAAAATGAAGCGCTGATTGAAACGGACGGCGGCATCATTGACTGCGGTCTGGGGACACAGCTTACGGAATTAGGACGGAAAATCAGGCTGTTAGCTTATGAGAAAACCGAAGGATAGAGGCGTATGACGGATATTTCCAGATACGAAAAACTGAAGGAAGAGGATTTCTGCCAGAAGCTTGGCAAGGTGGTCAATGCCGTAGGTCTTACCGTAGAGTCGGCGGGACCGGATGCCAGACTGGGCGATTTGTGTGAAATCTACCCGGAAGGCCGGGAAGGAAAAGCCGTCCTTTCCGAAGTGGTGGGCTTTCACGACAAGAAAACCATTCTGATGCCCTATGAAGTGGTAGAGGGCATCGGCCTTGGCAGTATTGTAAAAAATGTGGGTGTACCCTTTACCGTAAAGGTGAGTGATGACCTCCTGGGAAAGACGCTGGACGGTCTCGGCAGACCGGCAGGTGCGGATGCGGACAACGGCAGGGAAGAGATTGCCGGAGCGGTCAGATATCCTGTGGATGCGGCGCCTCCCGACCCCATGAGCAGGGAAATTATCAGTGAAGTGCTTTCCCTCGGTGTAAAAGCCGTGGACGGTCTGCTGACAGTGGGAAAAGGACAGCGTATCGGCATTTTTGCCGGTTCCGGTGTGGGAAAATCCACCCTGATGGGTATGTTTGCAAGAAACACCCAGGCGGACATCAATGTCATTGCCCTGATAGGAGAACGTGGCAGAGAGGTGCGTGAATTTATAGAAAGAGACCTGGGCGAGGAAGGCATGAAGCGTTCCGTGGTGGTTGTGGCTACCTCGGATAAGCCGGCGCTGGAACGAAACAAGGCAGCCAAGACGGCTACCGCCATTGCCGAATATTTCCGCGACCAGGGTAAGGACGTCCTTCTTATGATGGACTCCCTGACCCGTTTTTCCATGGCACAGAGAGAAATCGGTCTTGCCAGCGGCGAACCGCCGGTATCGAGGGGGTATCCCCCCAGCGTTTATTCGGAGATGCCGAAGCTTTTAGAGCGAGCCGGCAGGGCGCGGGTAGGATCCATCACCGGACTTTACACGGTACTGGTGGACGGCGACGATTTCAACGAGCCCATTACCGATACGGCAAGAAGTATTCTGGACGGACACATTGTGCTGGACAGAAAGTTAGGGCATAAAAACCATTATCCTGCCATTGATGTACTGCAGAGCATTTCCCGATGCATGAGCCAGATTGTGAGCAAGGAGCATAAAAAGCTGGCAAGCCGGCTGAAATCGGTTCTGGCTACCTATGCGGAGGCAGAGGATTTAATCAATATCGGTGCATACAAATCCGGTACCAATCCTTCCATTGACTATGCCATTTCCAAAATTGATGCGGTCAATGCCTTTCTCTGCCAGGATACGGAAGAAAAATTCGATTACGAAGAAACGCTGTCTCTTTTGAAGAAATTGTTTGAGGATAGCTGATGGCGAAGTTCAAATACAGAATGCAGAGCATTCTCAATGTCAAAATGAAGCTGGAAGTGCAGGCAAAACAGGAATTTGCATCGGCACAGGCAGCACTCAGCCGAGAAGAAGAAAAATTAAACCGGCTGGCAGCCCGGAAGAAGGCCTATGAAGAGGAAGCGGAAGAACTTTTAAAGGGAAAGCTTAATTTTCAGGACATTGCGGACAACCGCACCGCCATACATACCATGGAGGACTACATGGAAACCCAGAGGGTGCAGGTGAAAAAGGCGGAGAAGGCGGTGGAAGCGGCAAGGGAAAATCTGACGGAAGTTATGCAGGAAAGAAAAATGCATGAAAAACTGAAGGAGCACGCTTTTGAAGAGTTCCTGACGGAAGAAAAGAAACAGGAAGGCAAGGAAGTGGACGAGCTGACAAGTTATACCTACGGCCAGCGGATACAGAATGCCAACCGGAAGAACAGGTCGCAAGAAGGGTGAATAGAATGGCTAAGACACCGGATGCTTCCGCAGCGGAAAAGAAACGGCTTGCGGATGAAAAGAAAAAACTGAAGGAAGAACAGAAAAAGCAGAAGAAGGAAGCTAAAAAACGGGCAAAGGAAATCGAAGCCCAGGAGGCAGAGCTTTCGGCGGATGACGAAAGCGGCGGTTTCTTTACGGTGATAGCAACCATCGGTATTATCCTGGTATGGGTGGCTATCCTCTGCGTAGTTATCAAGTTAGACGTGGGAGGCTTCGGCTCCAAGGTACTGACCCCGCTTTTGAAGGATGTGCCGGTGGTGAACCTGATTTTACCGAACAGCCAAAACAGCGGCAATATTTCCACGGAGAACGGCGGTTACACCAACTTAAACGATGCAACGGAACAGATTAAAAATTTAGAGTTGCAGCTTCAGCAGGCACAGACGGATAACTTAAAGCTGCAGGAGGATGTGGCAAATTTAAAAGCGGAAAATGCCCGACTGCAGGAATTTGAAGACAAGCAGGTGGAGTTCCAGCGGATTAAAAACGAATTTTACGAGGAAGTGGTTTATGCGGAAAACGGACCGGGAGCGGAAGCTTATCAGAAATATTACGAGTCCATGGACCCGACCACGGCGGAATATTTGTATAAACAGGTAATTGCACAGCTGCAGGAGGACAAGTCCGTGCAGGATTATGCGTCGGCATATTCTTCCATGAAGCCCAAAAAGGCAGCAGCTATTTTTGAACAGATGACGGACAACTTAAATCTGGCTGCCCGCATCCTTAAGACCATGAGTGCGGAGAACAGAGGCGATATTTTGGCGGAAATGGATCCGGCGATTGCCGCAAAGCTCACCAAAATCATGGACCCGGAGTCTTAAGCACAGAGTGCTTTTGACCGATATACATTATGTACTTTGAAAATTTAAGAAAGGAGGAGAAAACGTGACAAGTATTCCCGTAAACAACAGTGTGAAGGGTATCGTCCCGGGAGCGCAGACTCAGAAAAAGGCGAACATGCAGGATGCCGCAGGCAGTTTTTCCGATATTTTCAAAAACCAGAAGAACGATAACGGCACCGATGACGGAAAGATTGTTTCAGCAGCGCAGAACCGGACGGAAAACCGGAACACAGGAATTTCCGCAAGACAGCGGAAGGTACAGGATGCCGTAAAGGAAGCAGGGGAAGCAGCAGGAAAGGACACAGGCAAAAAGGTGGACGAGGCGGCGGACAAGATGCTTTCCGATACTGCGGAGGAGCTTTCCGTAACAGAAGAGGAGCTGCTTTCCGTATTGCAGAGTTTATCCCTGACACCCGCTGATTTACTGACGAAAGAAGGCTTGCAGCAGGTAGTGCTTGCCGTATCGGGGGAAACGGACTTCGCAAATTTCCTGACGGACGAAACGATGTTTACCACATTGCAGAATTTAAATGGAGAGCTGCAGACGACGCTTTCCGATCTGGCAGACGAGCTTGGCATCAGTCAGGATGAGGTACAGGATTTCCTGACGGCTTTAGCAGATAAAGCAGGTGATGCATCCGCATTACAGGCGGAGGTGCTTTCCGCAGAGGAGTTTTCCGCAGAGGAGTTTTCCACAGAGGAAACAGAGGATGCCGTAACGGATGTGAAAAAAGGTTCAGACACCGAAAGTATTACCGGTGACAAGGCAGCTTCCGAGGTGACCGTTCCGGGTAAGGAAACCGGAAAACAGACGGAAAAAGAAACATCCGGAGAAGAAAAGAGCTTTACCGGAGACAAGGCGTTTGACAATTTCGCCCAGAGTTTTAAGACCGGACAGACACAGAACACACAGGCGGCAGCCGAAGTTACACCGCATTTTGATGTGGAAACGGAAAATATCATCCGGCAGATTACGGACTACATGAGAGGCAATGTGACGGACGGTGTATCTGAAATGGATATGCAGCTGCATCCTGCCAGCCTCGGCAGTGTACATATTCACTTAGAGGCAAAGGAAGGCGTCCTGACTGCACAGTTTACCGCACAGAATGAGTCGGTAAAAGCAGCTTTGGAAAGCCAGATGATTCAGCTTAAGGACAGCTTTGAGGAGCAGGGACTTACCGTAGAGTCCATTGAAGTCATGGTTTCCAGCCAGAAGTTCAACCAGAGCTATGAGGAGGCGGAAAGCCATGCAAACGATACGGGCAGCCGTTCCGGCAGACAGCGCACCAGAAGAACAGGCTTACATGTTTCCATGGAGGACGAGGAATTGTCCGACGAAGAAATTCTGGCAAAGGAAGTCTTGAAAGGACAGGGCAGTACCGTAGAATTTACGGCATAAGGCATAGGCCTTACAAACAGTTTGAAACAGAAAGGATGTGAAACATATGGCATCACCGGTAGCAGAAGTAAAAGACGGTAAAATCGTCAGCCAGACAAACACCACCCAGAAAACCACCAAGTCAAACGGCATGGACAAGGAGTCTTTCTTACAGCTTTTAGTAGCGCAGATGAAATACCAGGATCCTCTGGAACCGACCTCCAACACCGAATATATTTCCCAGTATGCACAGTTCTCCCAGGTAGAATCCTTGCAGAGTATGAGCAGCAACATGGATTTGCAGAGAGCAAGCAATCTGGTAGGCAAGGAAGTTTACATCGAAACCACCGGCACGGATGGCGAAACCAAGACCGTACAGGGCAGAGTGGATTATGTTACCTACAAGAGCGGTAAAGCTTATGTATATGTGAATGAAAAAGAATATGCACTGGACGATGTGAAGACGGTTCTTGACTCCGATTACACAGAAGCATGTTCCTTGGCTTACAGTTTCATTGCCGCATTAAACAAGCTTCCGAGCTTAGAGGATTTGGATCTTTCCAGCGAAGAAACCGTTACGGCTCTTTCCGAAGCTTACAACAGGATGACTTCTTACCAGAAGACCTTTATCGCTTCCGAAAAAGTAAACCTGCTGCAGAAATATGCGGACAAGATTGCAGAGCTTAAGAAGGCGGAGAAGGAGTAAGTATGAATATTCAGAAAGGCAGCTTTTCCTCCATTGAACAGCTGCAGGACAGATACCTGACACCGGCAAAAAAAGTCGAAAAAAAAGAGAGTTCGGCAGTATCCTTTCAGGACATCCTGAAAGCAAAACAGGAAACGGCAGAGTCTCACGGAGAACTTAAGTTTTCCAAGCATGCATCGATGCGACTGACGGACAGGAATATTACCCTGACAAACAGCCAGTGGGAGCGTCTGGAAAGCGGAGCTGTCAAAGCGGGAGAGAAAGGCATTCAGGAATCTTTGGTCGTTGTGGATGAACTGGCGTTTATCGTCAACATTCCCAACAAAACGGTGATTACGGCAATGGACACGTCGGACACCGCAGATAATGTATTTACAAACATAGACGGAGCAGTATTTATGTAGCCGGACCTTTTAGGGGGCACAGTTTTCCTGACTGACAGAAGGAAAAGCTTCGTAAACATGAAGGAGGTCACTCATTATGATGAGATCACTTTTTTCTGGCGTATCGGGTTTAAAAACCCATCAGACCAGAATGGACGTAATTGGTAACAACATTGCAAACGTAAACACAACCGCATACAAATCCAGCAGCATGGTATTCAGCGACATGATCAGCCAGACCACGCAGAAGGCATCCGGTCCCAATGCGGCAACCGGTACCGGCGGTATCAACGCAAAACAGATCGGTCTGGGTGTAAAGGCAGGAGCCATCAACACATACATCAGCGGACAGGGCACTGCCCAGAGCACCAACAACCCGTTCGATATTATGATTAACGGCAGTTCTTTCTTTGTCGTAAGTAACGGCAGCGAGAACTTCTTTACCAGAGACGGTTCTTTCTATGTGGACGCAGCCGGCAACCTTGCCATGACCAGCAACGGCTACAATGTCATGGGTTGGAAGGTAGACCCGGATACCATGAAGATTAAACCCGACACCGTATCCGCACTCCGTATCATGGATGCGACAAACATGACTTACCCGCCCGAAGCCACCACCAAGGCGCAGGTAACCGGTGTCATCGATAAAAACGATACATCCCTGACAAGCAGCACCGGCAAGTATGTATCCTTAAGCTTCTATGATTCACTGGGATACAGCTACACTGCAAAGCTTGCCATCAAGCAGTCCTCCAACGAAAACGAATACAGCGTGGAGCTGGCAAAACTTACCGATGCTTACGGCAAGGACATTGACGTAAGCGGCGTGAAATTCGGTTCCACATCATCCCAGAAGGTAAACAATACCGTAAAACTGGATACCACCGCGTATAAGTGGAACGGCACGGAGCTGCAGAATGCCGTAGGCGGCAGCAAGGTATTTGATCTTGCAGAGCTGTTTGATGCAGCTGCAACCGTGGATGACCCGAAGTTAGCGGATACAGACGAAGGCAAGGCGGCCCTTGCGGCACTGGCGAAGGCATACGGCTACGAAGGCTCTGAAAAGGAATTCATGAACTTGACCGTAACCCTCACAAATGATGCCACCAGCGGTACCAATTTCCAAAGCGGTACCTACAGCGTACAGCAGTTGTTTTACAACCAGTTAAAGGGTCTGCAGCCCAGCTTCTCCACACCGGACGGCGCTTATACGGAGGATATCGAAAACTTTAGCCTTACCTCCTTTGATACCTCCGGTCGTGTATTTGAAGGTGCAACCATCGTATACAACCCCGATAACGGTACTTTCTCCGGCGTAAACGGCATGCCGAACCAGACGAGCATCACCCTGGCGCTGAAGGATGCCAGCGGCAACTTTGAAGATATTTCCATCGATTTCTCCAAGACCACCATGTATGACAAGAAGGGCACCAGTACCCTGGAAGCAACCTCCGGTGATGCGGGCGGCCTTGGCGCAGGACGTAAAAGCGGTGAAATGACAGGCGTTTCCATCCAGACAAACGGTATGATTTATGCAACCTATGACAACGGTATGACCAAGCTTTTAGGACAGATTGCCGTAGCACGGTTTGCAAATGTTTCCGGTCTGGAAAAAGCGGGCGACAACCTGTACTCCGCAACCTTAAACTCCGGCGAATTCGACGGTGTCGGTGTGGATATTACCGCAAACGGCGATAAAATGTCGCCCGGACAGCTCGAAATGAGTAATGTAGATCTTTCCCAGGAATTTACGGAAATGATTACCACGCAGAGAGGTTTCCAGGCAAACAGCCGTATCATTACCGTTTCCGATACTCTTCTGGAAGAGCTTACCAACCTGAAGAGATAACGGCAAATCGGCAGTTATATAACAGACACAGGATAAAAAACAGATACATAATGGTGGGAATGCAGGAAGTAACGGCTTCCTGCATTCCTTAGTGTTTACAATGGGAAAGAGTATGATAGAGATTACAAAATTAAATGGGCAAAAAGTACTAATTAATCCCAGCCTGATTGAAATGGTGGAAGAAACTCCGGATACGGTCATCAGCCTGACCACGGGGAGAAAAATAATTGTAAAAGAAAGTAGACAAGATATAAAAAATTTAGTAAAATCATATAGAAAGGATATTTTTTTGCAGTAAAAGGGCAAAAATTGGCAGGTGAAATAAAGTGGACATAGCTTCATTAGTGGGATTACTTTTCTGTTTGGCCATGTTTTTGCTGGGTGTTGTAACTTCCGGCGGTATCACATCGTTACCGAGCTACTGGGATTTACCTTCCATAGCAATTACCATCGGCGGTTCGTTTGCATCCGTTCTGGCGGGTATGTCTTTTAAGAACTTTATAAACGGTATAAAAAGTTTTGGTATGATTTTACGTGTCCCCCAGGACAATACCACTGAAATGATACAGAATATTATCAACTTATCCAATGTAGCCAGAAAAGAGGGACTTCTTTCCCTGGAAGAGGCGGCAGGCGATCTGGATGATGAGTTTTTGAAAAAGGGAATTCTTCTTATAGTAGACGGTACTGACCCCGAACTGGTACGTGCCATTATGGAGACCGAGCTTGTCAGCATGGACTCCCGTCACAAGGCAACCATCGGCTTCTGGGAAAGTGTTGCCGGCATGGGTCCTGCCTGGGGTATGATTGGTACCCTGGTAGGTCTGGTAAACCTTTTGAACAACATGGATGATGCGTCCGCCATCGGTCCCAACATGGCAACAGCGCTGATTACCACTCTTTACGGCTCCTTACTTGCAAACTGGATCTGTGCACCTATCACCAGCAAGCTAAAGGGCTACAACGAAAGCGAAATTATGCAGCGGGAGATTATGATTGAAGGTCTGTTATCCATTCAGGCCGGTGAGAACCCCCGCGTTATCGAAGAAAAACTGAAATCCTTCATGGCACCCGGCGACAGAAACGCAGCCGGCGGTGATGAAGGAGGTGAAGAAAATGGCTAAGAGGAAGGAAGAACTGCCGGCTCCCGGAGCTCCGGCATGGACAGCCACATTCGGTGACCTGATGAACCTGCTTCTTTGCTTTTTTGTCATGCTTTTTGCCATGTCAACGGTTGACTCGGAGAAGTTCAAGGCGATTGCGGAGTCCTTTTCCAAAACTTTTTCCATTTTTGAAGGAGGCGCCACATCCATAGGTGACGGTCTGCTTATCAGCAACGGTGTCAGCCAGTTAAACGATCTGGACCAGTATGTAAACAATACCGGCAAAACGGAAGAGGGAAAGGATGACCCCGAAAAGATTGACAACTATACAGAGATGAAAGACAAACTGGAGGAAGCCCAGTTAAATGAGTCCGAGCAGCTTGCGGAAAAAATAGACGAGTCTGTGGCGGAAAGCAATATGACGGACAAAATAGACATCACCTTTACATCCCAGTATGTGCAGCTTACCCTGAAGGGGGCACTTCTGTTTGATTCCGGCAAGACGGAAATCCGGGCGGAAGCCGTACCGGTTGTGGACAAGGTGGGCAGGATACTGGAAAACTATGCCGGCAACGTGATTGAGATTGAAGGCCATACGGACAACGTGCCCATGCACAGCGCCAAATATGCCAACAACAGTGAGTTAAGCTGCGGCAGAGCACTGGCGGTCTACGATTATCTGATTAGCACCACCAATCTTGACCCTTCCAAAATCAAGTATGCGGGCAGGGGCGAATATGTTCCTGTTGCCGACAATTCCACGGAAGAGGGAAGAGCGAAAAACAGACGTGTGGAAATCCGTATTTATCATGATTTGAGCACATATGAATAAATAGCTGCCGGTAGCCCGACAAGAAAGGCAAGGATATTGTTTTGAAAAAGAATTTACTTTCCATATTGATACTTACACTGCTTATTATCAACATTGCCCTGACATCCATTATGATGTTCGGCATGATGAGCTCCGTAAAGAGTACATCCGCACTGGTGGGCAAAATTGCCGCTGTACTGAATTTAGAGCTTACAACGGAGGAAAAGGAAGAACAGCAGGTTTCCATCGCGGACAGCGTTTCTTATGATATTTCGGAAGCCATGACCATTCCGTTAAAGAACAGCGAAAATGATGAGGAACAGCATTATGCCAAGATTTCCGTTTCCATTCTGATGGACAAGAACAGCAAGGATTTTAAGAAATATTCCGATTTGTCCGCCTATGTACCGGAAATCAAATCCATCATCATCGATGTGGTTATGAATTACACCAAAGAAGAATTCATGGCAACCAAGGATGATATCTGTAAGGAAATCCTTTCCAGAATTCAGGAAAGATTTGACAATTCCGATGTGATTTACAACATTGTAATCAGTGATTTTCAGGTATATTAAGTCCCTCGAAAAGAAAATGACTGTAAGGAGGTGACTTTCATGGGAGACGTGCTTTCCCAAAACGAAATAGACAATTTGCTGGCGGCACTCTCGACCGGCGAATTAGATGTCAGCGATATCAACGACGGCAGCGACAAACCGGTAAAAAACTATGATTTCCGTCGCCCGGCGAAGTTCTCCAAGGAGCATCTGCGTACCCTGGAAATTATATTTGAACATTACGGCAGACTGATTTCCACAAACCTGCCGGTTTACCTTAGAAAAAATGTACAGGTAAGCGTGGCAAGCTCCGAAACGGTTACTTTTTCGGAGTTTACCAACTCCCTTTCCAATCCGGTTATTTTAGGAATTGTGAATTTCCATCCGCTGTCCGGCAATATCATCATTGATATGTCGACCAACCTCGGTTATACCATTATAGACAGGATGCTCGGCGGAGCCGGAAGACCACTTGAAAAGAGCCGGGAGTTTTCGGAGATAGAGCTTACCATTATCGAAAAGATTATTATTGTCTGTGTGCAGCTTATGCGGGAGCCGTGGAAAAATGTGCTGGAAATTGACCCGGTACTGGACAGGCTCGAGACCAATCCGCAGTTTGCACAAATCATATCCCCCAACGACATGGTTGCCATTGTAACCTTAAACGTAAAAATCGGGGATGTGCAGGGATTTATGAACATGTGTCTTCCCTACTTTACACTGGAAGACATTATGGATAAACTGAATACCAGATACTGGTATGCCAATATGCAGGAACGGCGTGACGAGGATTATGAGGAACAGGTGGAAACCCTTATACGGAGGGTGGATGTCCCCATGAAAGCCATGCTGGGAAAGAGTATCATTACGGTCAACGATTTTGCCAACCTGCAGGTCGGAGATGTTATCCGGCTGGATACCCATGTAGAGGACGAGTTGTCCGTATATGTGGGCAATATTAGAAAATTTACTGCGTTACCGGGAGTCAGCAAAGAGAACTATGCGGTTAAAGTGACTTCGGTAATCCGAGAGGGGGAATAGAACATGGACAACATGTTGTCCCAGGACGAAATAAATGCACTGTTAAACGGTATGGATCTTTCCGACAATAAACCGGCGGAAACACCGCAAGAGGAGCCTATTGACGAAAGCCTGCTTTCCAGTATGGAGAGAGATGCCATTGGCGAAATTGCCAATATCAGCATGGGTTCTTCTGCTACGACACTGTATTCCTTAGTCAACAGAAAAGTAAATATCACCACACCGGTTGTTACACTGGCGCACTGGAAAAATGTGCTGGATGAGTATGAGAAGCCCTGTGTATTTATTCAGATCAAATATACTAAAGGACTGGACGGCACCAACATTTTAGTACTGAGAGACCATGATGTAAAAATTATCACCGATCTTATGATGGGCGGAGACGGCACCAATACGGACGGGGAGCTGGGAGAACTGCACTTAAGTGCAATTTCCGAGGCCATGAATCAGATGATGGGTTCTGCGTCCACATCTCTTTCCACTATGCTGGATAAGACAATAGACATCAGTCCGCCGGAATCCAGTCTCATTGATTTGACGGAATACCACAGCGGCTCAGATATTGCCCCGTTCCTCGGCGGCACATTTGTAAAAATTGCATTCCGTATGCAGATCGGGGATTTGGTAGACAGCACCATCATGCAGCTGTATCCCATTGAATTTGCAAAAAGTATCGTAAAGAACTTCTTACACCAGAATACGGAGGAACCCGCAGCAGCAGCGGCGCCGGCGTCAGCACCGGCACCGGCACCGGCTCCACAGGCGGCACCGCAGCCCACATACCAGCAGGCGGCACCGCAGCCCATGTACCAGCAGGCAGCGCCCCAGCCTATGATGCAGCAAGCAGCACAGGCCTATGTTCCACCGCAGATGAGCATTCCGCAGCAGGCAGCGCCCCAGCAGAATGTAAACATCCAGCCGGCACAGTTCCAGACACTTACCAACGATTATGCGGGAGTGGCGGGCAACCAGAACATCGGACTGATTATGGATGTGCCTCTGGAGGTAACCGTAGAGCTTGGCAGAACGAAGAAATCTATTTCCGAAATTCTGGATTTTGCACCGGGTACCATTATTGAACTTGACCGTATTGCAGGCGAACCTATTGACGTTCTGGTAAACGGCAAGTTTGTGGCAAAAGGTGAAGTAGTAGTTATCGAAGAGAGCTTCGGCGTTCGTGTAACGGAGATTATAAAATAGTACATAAGGAGTGGCAGAAACTATGGCAAAGAATATTTTAATCTGTGATGATGCGGCATTCATGCGCATGATGATTAAGGACATTTTAACCAAGAACGGATACAATGTTGTTGGCGAGGCAGAAAACGGAGCAAAGGGTGTTGAAAAATACAACGAACTGCATCCCGATCTTGTTCTGATGGATATTACCATGCCGGAGATGGATGGTATTGCGGCGCTTAAGGGCATCAAGCAGATTGACCCCAATGCACATGTTATCATGTGTTCCGCAATGGGCCAGCAGGCAATGGTTATAGAGTCCATCCAGGCAGGAGCCAAGGACTTTATTGTAAAACCGTTCCAGGCAGACCGTGTACTGGAAGCCGTAAAGAAGGTTGTGGGTTAATGCATATTGCGATAACGGCGATAGACAAAGCTGACAGCTTTGCACAGCTTATTACGGTTCTGATTATTTTTATTCTGGTTTTGGCGGCAACCCTTTTTACCACAAGGTGGATTGCCGGCTACCAGAAGGGACAGAACAAGGGTAAAAATATCGAGGTTGTGGAAACGTACCCTATCGGAAACGGAAAATACATACAGATTGTAAGACTGGCAGGGACTTACGCGGCGATTGCCGTATGCAAGGATACGGTAACCATGCTGGCAGAAATTCCGAAGGAGGATATCCGTTTTCCGGAGGATACCGGCGGTATGACGCTGCACTTTAAGGATTTGTTCCAAAAGGCAAAGGATGAACTCCCCAAGGAGGGAATTTCATCGAAAGAAGAGTAGGCTTAAGAGTGAAAACACGTAAAGGTATTTTATCAGGTAATATAATAAGGAAAATAATATGCCTGCTGGTAACGGTAGGCATATTGTGTATTATACCGGCAGGTGAAGCACATGCTACGGGCAGCGCCGTAACGGACCCGCAAAGCGGCAACTCCACCGTCATAAACGAACCGGGAAGTGCACAGACCTCCGAAGATCTGAATCAACTGAATATTGCCAATACGGTAAAGATTGAGTACAACAATGGCAACGGCTCCATTAACGGAGCACTCCGTATCCTATTGATACTGACGCTTATTGCCATTGCACCGACACTGCTTATCTGCCTGACTTCGTTTACCCGGATTATTATTGTACTGCATTTTACCAGGTCGGCACTGAATACGCAGACGGCACCGCCCAATCAGGTTCTTATCGGGCTGGCGCTGTTTCTCACGTTTTTTATTATGACACCGACCATTACCCAGATATATCAGGATGCGTATGTGCCCTATGAGGCGGGAGAAATCAAAGAAGAGGAAGCCTTAACGGCAGCCATCGGTCCCATCAGGCAGTTTATGTACGGCGAAACCCAGACGAAGGACGTAGAGCTTTTTATGGGAATTGCGAGACTGGACTGGGACGGGGAGCTGGATGACATTCCGCTGACGGTGCTCATCCCCAGCTTCATGGTAAGCGAGCTTCGTACCGCATTCTTCATGGGATTTATGATATACATTCCGTTTATTATTATTGACATGGTGGTAGCCTCCGCCCTCATGAGTATGGGTATGATGATGCTGCCGCCCACCACCATTTCCATGCCGTTCAAGATTTTGCTGTTTGTCATGGCGGACGGCTGGAGCCTGATTATCGGAAGTCTGGTAAGGACATTCCACATCTGACAGGAAAGGAAGGCAGCATATGAGTGTAGAAGCGGTAACTGAAATTACCAACAAAGCTTTATATCTGATCATAAAAGTATCCATGCCGATACTTTTAGTTTCCCTGATCATCGGTCTTGTGGTGAGCATCTTCCAGACAGTAACTTCCATTCAGGAACAGACGCTGACTTTTATTCCCAAGATTATCGGAGTCTTTCTGACAATCATGATTATGGGGCACTGGATGCTCAATCTGATTATTGAATATACAACGGATCTGTGGCTGAATTTTTCCAACTATGTAAGTGGATAGGAAAGTGTGAAAAATGGTTGATTTATCTTTTTCCCTTATGGATTTGGAATATTTTCTGCTGATTTTTGTCAGGGTTTCCTGCTTTGTGTTCATTGCTCCCTTTTTCAGCATGCAGAACACACCCCGGACGGTGCGCATAGCCATTTCCTTTTTCACGGCCATGCTTCTGTATACGGTGCTGACACCGAGTGCCGGTGTGATATACGATTCCGTGGTTTCCTATGCGGTAATCGTGGCGAAAGAAGCACTGACGGGACTGCTTATCGGCTTTGCCGCCAATATCTGTACGGCAATCGTCAATTTTGCCGGTTCCGTTGCGGATATGGAAACGGGACTTTCCATGGTCACCCTGTTAGATCCGGCAACAAGGGAGCAGACCACCATCTCCGGCGCTCTGTATCAGTACGTCATTATGATGATGCTGATTGCCAGCGGTATGTACCGGTATCTTTTAGGTGCCCTGGCAGACTCATTTTTACTCATTCCCGTAAACGGCGCCGTTATCCGGAGTGAGAACCTGCTTAACACGTTGATCCGGTTTCTGACGGATTACATTGTAATAGGCTTTCGCATCTGCCTGCCGATTTTCTGTGCGGCATTGCTGTTAAATGTGATTTTGGGTGTACTTTCCAAGGTTTCCCCGCAGATGAATATGTTTGCCGTGGGAATTCAGCTTAAGATAATGGTGGGGCTGGCAGTTCTGTTTCTGTCATCCTATATGATGTCGGATGCGGCAGGCTTCATTTTCAACGAAGTGAAAAAAATCACCGTTTCATTTGTAGGGGGTATGATGTGATACTGAAGTATAATCTGCAGTTCTTTGCGGCAGAAGGCCCCGGCGGTGAGAAAACAGAACCGGCTACCGAGAAAAAGCTGTCGGATGCCAGAAAAGAAGGACAGGTTGCCAAGAGCCGTGAAGTGGGCAATGCCCTGGGTATTCTTGCCATGTTCGTGGTCCTGAAGGTTTTTATCGGCACGATTGGCACACAGCTCATGGAGCTTTTTTCTTCCGTTTACGGAAATATGCCGGAGACGGTGAAAAGCTGGAACGGCTATCTGCCGGAAAAGGGCATGAGGGATGTTTTTTTTCAGATTTTTATAAAGACCATTTATGTGACAGGTCCCATATTTGTAATTTTTTTTCTGATAGCGTTTATTGCAGACCTGGTACAGGTCAAATGGAAGGTTTCCGGCAAGCCTCTGAAGCCAAAGTTTAACCGGATGAGCCCGGTCAGTGGCTTTAAGCGGATTTTTTCCGTCAACTCCCTTGTGGAGCTTATAAAGGCCATCTTAAAGATCGGACTGATCAGCTATGTGGCGTATCAGTACCTGAAAAATAAAGTCAACCAGATATATCTTCTTTACGATATGTCCTTTACCCAGGCACTTTCCGTAATCAGTAATCTCATTACGGAAATGGGTATCCGGATTTCGGCTGTGTACTGTATCATTGCGGCGGCGGATTTTGCGTACCAGAAGGTGAAGTTCACCATGGACATGCGGATGACGAAGCAGGAAGTCAAGGACGAGTACAAGGAGCAGGAAGGTGATCCGCAGATTAAGGGAAAAATCCGGCAGAAAATGCAGGAGGTATCCCGCAGGCGTATGATGCAGAACCTGCCCAAGGCGGACGTGGTCATCACGAACCCGACCCATTATGCTGTGGCAATCCAGTATGACCTGGAGATTGCGGATGCCCCCATTGTCCTGGCAAAGGGCGCCGATTACATGGCAAAAAGAATAAAAGAAGTTGCCAGGGAAAACGAGATTGAAATTGTAGAAAACAAACCCCTTGCCCGTATGCTTTATGCAAACGTGGAAGTGGGAGACATGATTCCGCCGGAGCTTTATCAGGCAGTGGCAGATGTCCTTGCTTACGTGTACCACTTAAAGGGCAGGGCATAAAACGGACAGAATAGTCCGGAATGACAGTATAGATAAGAGAAAAGAGGTGAGCAGATGAACGTTAAGTTACAAAAATGGGATGCGGTTGTGGCAATCTATATCCTGACGGCGTTTATTATGCTCATTGTTCCTTTGCCGGCATGGATTCTGGACGTATTTATGGCATTCAACATGGCAGTGGCATTTACAATTCTGTTTGCCGCCATGTTTTCCAAGGAAGTACTGGATATGTCCTATTTCCCGTCCATCCTGCTGTTCACAACCATTTTCCGTATCGCCATGAACGTATCGTCCACCAGGCTTATCCTAACCACCGGTACGGCCGGCAACGTGGTTATGACCTTCGGCCAGTTCGTAGGCGGCGGTGATCTGATTGTAGGTGCGGTTATTTTCATTATCCTTATTCTGGTACAGTTCTTAGTTATCAACAAAGGTACCGAACGTGTGGCAGAAGTAACGGCAAGATTTACCCTGGACGCCATGCCCGGTAAACAGATGGCGATTGACGCGGACTTAAATACCGGCGCCATCGATGACAAGGAAGCCAAAATCAGACGTGATAAAATCCAGCAGGAGTCCAGCTTCTTCGGCTCCATGGACGGTGCTGTGAAGTATGTAAAAGGAGATGCCGTAGCGGGACTTATCCTCACCGTCATCAACCTGGTGGGCGGTATTATCATGGGTATGACGAGAAGCGGCATGGACATCAACACGGCGCTGAGTACCTATGGTGTGCTTACCATCGGTGACGGTCTGGTAAGCCAGATTCCCTCCCTTCTGATATCTCTTTCCACCGGTATTTTAGTTACCAAGGGCGGTAAGGAAGCGGAATTCGGCACCACCATTGTAAAGCAGCTCTTCGGTATTCCCAAAGCTATGTATATGGTAGGTGCGACCCTGATGTTCTTAGGCATTACCACGGGACTTAATACCATTTTGTTTTTGGGCCTGGGACTTTTGTTCATTGTAGCGGGCAGATTGGTGGCAGGCAATATAGAAACCGCCGGCATTGAAAATATGGTGGATGCGGAGGAAACGGCAGCGGAGGAAATAAGACAGCCTGAAAACGTCAACAGCCTCCTGCAGGTGGATCCTATTGAGCTGGAATTCGGTTACGGCATTATCCCCCTGGCGGATGCGGCGCAGGGCGGCGATCTGCTGGACCGTGTGGTTATGATAAGAAGACAGATTGCGCTGGAGCTTGGTACCGTGGTGCCCATTATCCGTCTGCGTGACAACATCCAGTTAAATCCCAACCAGTACATTATTAAAATCAAGGGTATTCAGGTCAGCGAGGGTGAAATCCTGTTTGACCACTATATGGCGATGAACCCCGGCTATGTGGAAGAGGAGATTACCGGTATTCCCACTTTTGAGCCTTCTTTCCATCTGCCGGCTATCTGGATTACAGAAGGACAGAGGGAAAGAGCGGAGAGCCTGGGCTATACGGTTGTAGACCCGCCTTCCATTATTGCAACCCATCTGACGGAGGTCATCAGGCAGCATATCGCAGAGCTGCTTACCAGACAGGATGTGCAGGGTCTTATCAACAACTTAAAGGAAAACAATCCGGCGCTTGTGGAAGAACTGGTTCCCAAGCTGCTTGGGCTCGGTGAAGTACAGAAGGTATTACAGAACCTTTTACAGGAAGGTATTTCCATCCGCGACCTGCTTACCATTTTTGAAACACTGGCGGACTATGCTCCCACCACGAGGGATACGGATATTCTGACGGAATACGTCAGACAGAGCCTAAAGAGGGCCATTTCCGTGAAATATTTCCCGGCTCACGAAACCACGCAGGTTATTACGCTGGACCCCAAGATTGAACAGGAAATCATGGGAAGTGTCAAACAGACGGAGCAGGGGGCTTATCTCAATTTAGACCCTGAGAGAACAAGAAAGATTATGGACTCTCTGGGAAAGGAAGTGCAGAAGCTGGAAAATCTGGGCAAAAACCCTATTATTATTACTTCACCCATCGTCAGAATGTACTTTAAGAGACTGACGGAGGACTATTACAAAGACTTGATTGTGGTTTCCTACAATGAAATTGAATCCAATGTGGAACTGCAGTCCGTTGGGATGGTGACAGCATAATGATTATTAAGAAGTATCAGGGAAAAACAGAAGAAGAGGCACTGGCGGCAGCCAAAAAGGAACTGGGCGACGGTGTCGTGGTCATGAATGTAAAGAATGTGAAAAGGAAAGGTCTTTTTGCCATCTTTAAGCCGCAGCTTGTGGAGGTTACGGTAGCCATTGAGGAAAAGGACCGGTATTCCCAGACGGCGGGAAGACTGCAGACACCTGTCTTTACACCGGCACAGCCCGCCGCAGCCTCAGGCTCCGGTCAGGCAGCGGGCATTTACCGGAAAAGCGCCGCAGGCATCGGCAATATAGAGGAAAAATTAGACAGCCTGCAGTCCCTTTTGGAAAAGCAGCTTAAAAATCCGGAGCCGGAAAAAGAAGCGGACGGTGAGGAAAACGGAAAAGAAAAATCCGCTGCAGAGCCGGAAACGGAAAAGGATGCGGAAATGGTACGTTTCATGAAGCTTCTTTACAAGGTCATGTCGGACAACGAAGTGGATGAAAAATACATCAGTCAGATTATGGATGAGATTGAAAAGGTACATAAGCCGGGGATGCCGTTTGACTATGCCCTTTCCAATGCTTACCAGAAGCTGATATTAAAATTCGGCAAGCCTTCCGAAATAGAACCGGCTAAATCCGGCTGCAAGGCAGTTTTCTTTATCGGGCCGACCGGAGTTGGCAAGACGACGACTATTGCCAAGATAGCATCCCGGTTCAGTGTGGAGGAGAAAAAGAAGGTGGCGCTGCTTACGGCGGATACCTACCGTATTGCGGCGGCGGAGCAGCTCCGTACCTATGCGAATATTTTAGAGGTGCCGTTCCGGATTATTTATACGGAAGAGGATATGCAGGGAGCCATCAGGGAATTTTCCGACTTCGATTATGTCTTTGTGGATACGGCCGGACATTCCCATCAGAATGAGGAACAGAAGGACGCCATGAAGCGTCTCGTTCATTCCGCAGACAATCTCTGCGAAAAAGATGTGTACTTAGTACTGTCGGCAACCACCAAAAAGAGGGATTTGGAGAGCATTGCGGACAGTTATAAGGATATGGCGGACTACAAGCTTATTTTCACCAAATTAGATGAAACCACGGCTATCGGTAATCTCCTGAACCTGAAGCTTTATACGGGTGCGGATTTATCGTACGTGACCTGTGGACAGAATGTACCGGACGATATCGAGAAATTCAATCCGCAGAAAATGGTGAAGCAACTGTTGGGGGGCAAATAGAAAGGGAACGTAACCATTATGGATCAGGCGGAACAGTTAAGGAATATCATAAAAGCCGAAAACAAACCGAGACCGACAGCCAGAGTTCTGACCGTTACCAGTGGAAAGGGCGGCGTGGGCAAATCCAATACCGCCATCAATCTCGCTATCCAGTTCCGTAAAATGGGAAAACGGGTTATCATTCTGGATGCAGACTTCGGACTGGCCAATATTGAAATTATGTTTGGTGCGGTGCCCAAGTGGAATCTGTTTGATTTGGTTTATCAGGGAAAGAACATAAAGGACATTATTACATGGGGACCCATGGAAATCGGATTTATTTCCGGTGGTTCGGGTATTACCGGCATGTCCAATTTAAGCAGGGAGTCGCTTACCTACATTATCCGTAATTTAGCGGAGCTGGATACCCTTACGGACATCATCATTATTGATACCGGAGCCGGTATTTCCGACTCGGTGCTGGAATTTTTGGTGGCATGCGGTGAAGTGCTGCTTGTGACCACACCGGAGCCTACATCCATCACGGACTCGTATTCCCTGCTGAAGGCACTGCGCTCCCATCCCCGTTTTTCCACGGAAAATACCAGGATAAAAATGGTGGCGAACAAAGTGGCAAACGAGAGAGAAGGGCAGCTTCTGTATGACAAGCTGCATGCGGTTGTGGAAAAGTACTTAAAACTTCCTTTTTTTTACCTTGGGGCGGTGGAAAAGGACAAAAATTTAGAGAAAGCGGTTATGCAGCAGGTACCGGTTTCCATGCAAAATCCGGAGGCACGGAGCAGCAGGCAGTATGAGGCAATTGCCGGCAAGCTGATGAACGTACCGGAAACGGCAGGAAAGCAAAGGGGAATGGTGGATTTCTTTTCACACATTATAAATAGTATGAGGATGGGGTAAACGGATATGTTGACAAAACTGATTGAACCGGGCTGCAAGGTGGAAATGCAGCTTATAAGCAGAAAACTGACGGCGGCGGAAGAAAAGAAAGTATATATAAGCAAGGTTTTTGACGTGCTGTCCGAAGACAGAATGGAAATCCTGATGCCCATGGAAAAGACCAGACTGATTCTACTTCCCGTGGACGGGGAAATCGACATCACCTTCTATGCGGGGGAGTATCTGTATCAGTGTTTTACCAGAGTGGTGGACCGTTATAAAAGGGACAATATGTATATTCTCCTCATGGAGGCAACCAGCAACCTGCGCAAGGTGCAGAGGCGGGAATATTACCGCTTCAGCTGCGCACTCGAGATGTGCTCCCGGCTTTTGGTGGAGGAAGAGATAAAGGCAGTGGAGGAGCACCGGAATTATTATCTGACGCCGGGACTTCCCCTGAAGAGAAGTCTGATTGTGGATATCAGCGGCGGCGGGCTCCGTTTTATGAGCGATCACAGATACGAAACAGGCAGCCTGATATACTGCAGTTATTATCTGATTGTGGGCGGCAGAACCAAGCAGTGTGAAACGATTGGAAAAATTCTGAGCGCCAGGGAGCTGGAAAATAAAAAGGGGACTTTTGAACACAGAGTACGTTATGTAGACATGGGTGAGGGGGAAAGAGAGGAAATTATCCGGTATATTTTTGAAGAAGAGCGGAAAAACCGGAAAAAAGAATCCGAAGGCCACTGAATTTACGTGACAAAAGACTCTGAAACGATTACTTTGCACTCATGAGAAGGCATGAGTATGGTATAATAAACGTAAGTGAGGTGAACGATACGGAAAAGATACCTATGAACGGAGTAGTAGCAATCGCAAGCTCGACAGGCGGTCCCAAGGCTTTGCAATCGGTAATCCCAAGGCTGCCGGCAGATTTTCCGGTTCCGGTGCTGATAGTCCAGCATATGCAGGCAGGCTTTACGAAGTTTCTCGCGGAGAGGCTCAATACATTAAGCGCTCTTACTGTGAAAGAAGCGGAAGAGGGAGAAGCACTGAAAAAAGGGTATGTGTACCTTGCAAAAACCGGTATGCACATGCAGGTGAAAAAGAAATCCGGAGCCCAGTATGTGATTCATTATACGGATGAACCGGTAAGGGAAGGTGTGAAGCCCTGCGCCAATTATCTGTATGAGTCCCTGGCAGAGACCGGTTTTGAAACTGTTGTCTGCGTTGTTATGACAGGCATGGGCGCCGATGGCAGGGACGGTATCCGGTACCTTAAACAAAAGAAGAAAGTCACGGTGATTGCACAGGAAAAGAGTACCTGTGCGGTTTACGGCATGCCAAAAAGCGTTGTGGAAGCAAATCTTGCAGATAAAACCATTCCTCTCGAAGAAATCGCAGGGGAAATTATGATTAGTATGGGGGTAATGTAAAATGGATGTAAGCCAGTATCTTGAAATCTTCCTTGATGAAACCACGGAGCATTTGCAAAATCTGAATACCCAGATTTTAACCTTGGAGCAGGAGCCGGAAAACATGGATACCATCAATGAAATTTTCCGTGCGGCACATTCCTTAAAAGGAATGGCGGGCACCATGGGTTATAAGCGCATGCAGACGCTGACCCATGATATGGAAAACGTGTTCTCCGAAGTAAGAAACGGCAATATCAAAGTAAATGCAAACATGATTGACCTTCTGTTCCAGTGCCTGGATGCACTGGAGGAGTACACCAACAATATCCGGGAGACCGGGGACGAGGGTACGAACGAAAACGAGCCTTTAATCAAGCTTTTGAACGAGGAGCTTGGCAAGAAGGATGAAAAGCCCGCCGGGGAGCCGAAAAAAGAGGAAAAAGCGCCCGAAGGCGGGGATAAGAGAAAGTGGCTGAACATCAAGCTGGACAGCACGGACGTCATGGTCATTACGGAAGCCCGGAAGCAGGGGGATTTTGTATATGGCGCAACCGTTTATGTGCAGGAGAGTTGTTTACTTAAAGCAGCAAGGGCCTTCTTAGTATTCAAGGCTGTGGAAGAAGTGGGCGAAATCATTGTTTCCAGCCCTTCCGCACAGGATATCGAGGACGAAAAATTTGAACTGGATTTTTCCCTGATTGTGATTTCGGACAAGCCGGTGGATAAGCTGATTGCAGCCATCAGCAATGTTTCCGAAATCGCAGAGGTTTTAGCTGAGCCCATTGATTTATCTAAGATGCCGTGCAGCGAAGAAGGAAAGAGCGCCGCACCCGAGCAGAAAAAAGAAGAGCAGAAGGCAGTACCGGCAAAGGCAGCCGCAGCTCCGGCAGCGGACAAAAAGACCGGTGTGGCAAAGCAGGCAGGCGGCAAACCTATTGTAAACCGTACCGTCCGTGTGGATATTGAAAAGTTAGACGTGTTAATGAACCTTGTCAGCGAGCTTATTATCGCCAAAAACTCTCTGGTAGCGGCATCCAATGCCCAAAAGAGCGCCAGTGACAAGGCTCAGAACAAAGTAAACGAGCAGATTGAATATCTGGAGAGCGTGACCACCAGCCTTCACGAGTCCGTTATGAAGGTACGAATGGTTCCCATTGAAAGCGTTGTCAGCAAGTTCCCGAGAATGATTCGTGACCTGACAAAGAAGCTGGACAAAAAGATGGAGCTTTATATGTCCGGTGAAGAAACCGAAATGGACCGTACCGTAGTGGATGAAATCGGCGACCCGCTGATGCATCTTCTGCGTAACTCCGCCGACCACGGCATTGAAAGCGCCGAAGTCCGTGCGGAAAGAGGCAAGCCCGAAGTCGGTTCCATCTGGCTGGATGCTTACCAGGACGGCAACAACGTTGTCATTGAAGTAAGGGACGACGGTAACGGCATCGATACGGAAGTCGTTAAGAATAAGGCTATCAGTCGTGGCACCATCACACCGGAGCAGGCAGCAGGCATGTCCGAAAAGGAAATTATTGATTTACTGTTCCTCCCCAGCTTCTCCACCTCCGAAAAGGTTACGGATGTATCGGGACGAGGCGTAGGTCTGGACGTTGTAAAGAGTAAAATTGAAGCCTTAAGCGGTGAAGTGGAAGTAAAGAGCGTGCTCGGAGTCGGCAGTACCTGGATTATCCGTCTGCCTCTGACACTGGCTATTATCCAGGCGCTGATGGTGGTAATCGGCGGCGAAAAGTATGCAATTTCCTTAGGCTCAATTCAGACCATCGAGGATATTCCCACAGATGAAATCCGCTTAATCCAGAACAAGGAGGTCATTCATCTGCGCGGTAATGTCATTCCGCTTATCCGTATGGACAAGGAGTTGGATACCGTAAGCACCAAGGGACCGGATGAAAACATGACCATCCTGATTGTGAAGAAGGGCGATAAGCTGGCAGGTCTTGTGGTGGATGAACTGCTTGGACAGCAGGAAATCGTTATCAAGTCCATGGGCAAGTACATTGACAACAAGTGCAGGCTTATCAGCGGCGCTACCATCCTGGGCGATGGCGAAGTAGCCCTGATTTTAGATACAAACGTATTGTTATAAGCAGGAGGAGAGTAAAATGGAAGAGATTAAAGTAGCAGGCGAAACCGCCCAGTTTATCGTGATACGTCTTGGACAGGAACAGTACGGTATTGACATCAGTTACATAGAAAATATTGTGAGAATGCAGCACATCACCAGAGTGCCCAAGCTGGCGCCCTATCTGAAAGGGGTCATCAACCTGCGCGGCGAGGTCATTCCCATTATGTGCCTTTCCATGAAAATGGGACTGCCCGTAGAAGAGGAAACCAAGGAAAGCCGTATCATTATCATCAAGATGGAGCAGTGCGGCACCCTCGGCCTTATCGTGGATGAGGTAAAGGAAGTGGTTACCCTCGATATGACGGAGCAGGTGGAGAAGTTAGCATTCAAAAAAGAGGACAAGAGCAATTTTGTACAGGGCGTAGGAAAGTGTGCCGGCGGTCTTATTTCCCTGCTTGACTTAAATGCGGTAACCGCAGAAAAGTAGGAAGCAAACGATAAAGGAGAACAGTGCATGGCAGATCATGACATGAGCCTGGAAAAAGTGACGGAAAACTATTTTGACGTATTGAGAGAAATTGGCAATATCGGGGCAGGTAATGCCATGACCGCACTTTCCCAGATGCTGCAGTGTAAAGTAGATATGCAGGTTCCGCAGGTCAAACTGCTGGAATTTAAAGATGTCGGCGCTCTTATGGGCGGCGAGGAACAGATTATGGTGGGCATTTATCTTGCCGTAGAGGGAGATATTACCGGCAGCATTATGTTCCTTGTCAAACAGGACAGCGCCAAGCATCTGGTAAACAAGATTATGATGGGGATGGGAGGCAGCGAGGGTCCCGGCTTGAATGAAATGGAGCTTTCCGCTATGAAAGAGGTAAGCAACATTATTACGGGAGCGTACTTAAACTCTTTGTCCGCACTTACCAATTTGAAAATTTATCCTTCACCGCCGGAGCTTGCGGTAGACATGGCAGGAGCTATTTTAAGCGTGCCGGCTATTGAATTCGGAGCCATAGGGGACAAAATCCTTTTGATTCAGTCACAGTTTTACGACGACACAATGATTGATGGCTATTTTATTCTGATTCCGGATTTGGAATCCTATGCTAAGATACTGCGTTCACTTGGAATGATGTAGATGGGAGTAAACATGGGTGAATTGATAAAAGTGGGTATGGCCGATTTTAAGATATGTTCCGGCACGGACGGTCTGACCACCCTGGGGCTGGGGTCCTGCGTTGGCATTGCCATCCGGGATACCCTGACACATATAGGGGGACTGGCGCATGTCATGCTGCCGGACAGCACCGCTATCCGCGGAGGCAGCGACAATATTCCGAAGTTTGCGGATACTGCAATCAGGGAAATGGTGCGCCAGATGGAAGAAATGGGAGCAAGAAGAAGCAGGATGACTGCCAAGCTTGCCGGAGGCGCTATGATGTTTGCATTTCAGAATAAGTCGGATATGGTCCGCGTAGGAGAGCGAAATGTAGAAGCATCCAAAGAGATTCTGCGGAGTATGCAGATACCGGTCATCGCGGAGGATACCGGCGAAACTTACGGACGAACCGTTATTTTTTACCCGGAAACGGGCGACTACGTGATCAGAGCGGTGGGAAAGCCGGAAAAAACCATTTAAGGTCTGGCTTTCGGAAAGGCATGGTAGTTTATGAAAAGAAGGAATATACCGCTGATTTTAATGCTGGTGGCGGGTGCTGTTACCGGCATTATTACTTGTGTGAAGGGCTATTCCATTGTGGAAAAGCTGACAGCGTTATTGATTTCATTAGTTGTGTTTTATCTGATAGGGGTGTGCTTCAAAACCCTTCTGGATGTTTTTGACAGACAGAATGCCGAAAGGCAGAAGGCGGAGGAAGAAGCGGAACAGGAGCAGGCGCAGAAGGAAAAAGAACAGGCAGCCGGTAAGACGGAAGGAAAGTAAGGAAGCCGGCACAGGCAGCATGCAGGAAGGAAGACAGTAAGCAGCCGGCACAAGGCTGACCGTCAAAAGTAAGAAGGGAAAGGCAGAGTTCAAACCATGGATGAAGCAGGCAGAAAAAAGCTTTGGACAGAGTATGATAAAAGCAGAACCCCGGAGTTAAGAGAAAAAATCATATTGGAATATGCACCGCTTGTCAAACTGGTGGCGGGCAGACTCAGCATGTATCTGGGGTATAATGTAGAGTACGACGATCTGGTCAGCTATGGAATTTTCGGTCTGATTGATGCCATTGACAAGTACGACTACGCAAAGGAAGTCAAATTTGAAACTTATGCCAGTCTGCGTATCCGTGGAGCCATTCTGGACCAGATAAGAAAAATGGACTGGATTCCCCGAACTATAAGGCAGAAACAGAAACGCATCGATGCGGTCTGCAAGGACATTGAAACAAGACTGGGCAGGAGCGCCACGGATGAAGAAATTGCATCGGAACTGGGTATTTCGGATGATGAATATCTGGAATGGCAGAGCCAGATGAAAATAACCAACGTGGTTTCCCTGAACGAATATATGGAACAGGGCGCGGAGGTACCGGCGGAGGGCAATCAGTTTACCACCTCACGGTTTGACAGCCCGGAGGAAAACATTGAAAAGGAAGAGCTGAAAAAGGTGTTGGAAGAGTCCCTGGAGCAGCTTACCGAAAAAGAAAAAAAGGTCATTCTTCTTTATTATTATGAAGACCTGACACTGAAAGAAATCAGCAACGTACTGGAGGTTTCCGAATCCCGTATTTCCCAGCTCCATACCAGAGCGTTACAGAAGATGAAAACGAAAATGGGAGATTACATGGGAATTTTTGCAGGATGATGGAGGATATGGCTTATGCAGAATGCGTATTTTAAAATTACATCTGACGGCAGCAAATTCGGATTGTTACTGGAACCGCCAAAAAACGGCGGAGAACCCTTAAATATAGCCGAAGTCATGGATTACTTAAAGGAACAGGGAATGGTATTCTCTTTTGAAATGATTAGTGATGCCATAGAGTCCGGCGAGCGTAAGATTTTACCCCTCGGAACCGGTAACTGTCCCCGCATCAACATGGAATATGATGTCAGGGTTACCGAAGACGCCATGCAGGCATATGTAAGGCTTTTCAGTCCGTCCGACACCGGTGCGGCTTTGACTGCCGGCGAAATTATCCGCGGACTGGCGCAGAAACAGATAAAGGTGGGCATCCTGGAGGAAGCCATAAAAGAAGCCATAGAAAAAGAAATGTACTGTACCGACATTCTGGCAGCGCAGGGCAGCCCCATAAGGGAAGGAAAGGATGCATATATTACCTATCTGTTCAATACGGACCCCAAGGTACGTCCTACGTTAAATGAAGACGGCAGTGTGGATTTCTTCCATTTGAATACCTTAAATCCCTGTAAAAAAGGAGACGTTCTGGCAAGGCTTACGAAAGAGGACCCGGGCGAGGTGGGCATGACCGTTTACGGAGCCAGTGTAAAGCCGAAGCCCGTCAGGAGAGCCTCTCTCCGAAGCGGAAAAAACCTGACGGTTTCCGAAGACGGTACGGAGCTCATTTCCGAAGTGGACGGTCATGTTTCGTTCCTGGACGGCCGGGTTTTTGTATCCGATGTATTGGAATTAAAGAATGTGGATACTTCCACAGGCAATATAGATTTTGAAGGCAGTGTTACGATTGAAGGCAATGTGCAGTCCAACTTTTCCGTGAATGCGGGTGGAAACATTCTCGTACGTGGGCTGGTGGAAGGGGCCACCTTAAAATCCGGTGGGGATATCATTCTTATCCGCGGCATGGCGGGAGCCGGAAAGGGCAGCCTGACGGCGGGCGGCAATATTGTTGCCAAGTTTCTGGAAAACACCACGGCTTCGGCCGGCGGTTATGTGCGCTCGGAGTCCATTCTGCACAGTACCGTAACGGCAAAAGAAGAAATTACCGTAGACGGAAGGAAAGGCTTTATTTCCGGCGGTAAAATCGCAGCCACAAATCTGGTGGAGGCAAAGACCTTAGGCTCCCATCTGGGAACGAACACCGTCATTGAAGTAGGGGTAATTCCCGACAGAAAGGACAGACTGAACAAGGTCAGGAAAAGCATCGGCGAGCTGACAAAGAAAATTCATGACATAGACCCGGTGATTGTAATGTATTCGCAGAAGTATAAGCAGGGTGTTTCCATCAGCATGGACCAGATGAAGTATCTGAAGAACTTAATTCAGGCAAGGGAACAGTGCACAAAAGAGCTGAAGGAATTTACCGCTGAAGCGGAAGAAATCGAAAGCATGATATCCAGACAGGCAGATGCCCAGGTAATTGTCCACGGAGAGGTATATCCCGGTGTACGTATTGTAATCGGAGATGTTTCCATGTCGGTACCCGGCAATATGCAGTACTGCCGCTTTATCAGGCTACGCGGAGATGTGAAAATGGTAGGAATTTAAAGGGAGGTAGTTGTATGGCAATCGGTGGAATTGAAATGACATCCATAGTCAGGTCGCAGGATTATACGGCCATTAAATTTAACGAAGACAGCAAAGGTGTCATGCAGCAGAGCAACCTGATAACCAGTATGCATCAGCAGGAGGAGCAGAGGGCAAAACAGGTCAACCAGGGAAAGGATGCGGACTGGCAGCAGAAAAAATTCGATGCCAGGGAAAAGGGTAACGGTCACTATGCCGGCAATTCCGGACAAAGAAAGAAGAAACAGGAAGAGGAAAAAGCGAAAAATGCTTTGTATCACAGCTCCGGCTTTGATATCAAGATTTGAAAGCGTAAGGTGGAGAGCATATGACAACATTGGAAATCGTTTTGCTGATTTTGGGAATTGCCATTTTTGTACTCAGTTTTTTTGTGTTTGGTGGAAACAGCAGACAGGATCTGACGGAAATCAGGGAAGAAGTGAAGGAAGAGGTCAGGCAGGCGGTAAACGTGCAGATGGCGGAGGCAGGCAGACGGTGGGAAGACACCCTGCGCGAAAAAGCGGAGGATGCCGTGAACAATACGGAACGGGAACTATCCAAGGTTTCCAACGAAAAGATTATGGCGGTCAGCGAATACTCCGACACAGTGCTTGCGGAAATCGATAAAAACCACAAAGAAGCCATGTTTCTATATGACATGCTCAATGACAAGCATAAGGACATAGGCAGAACCATTGACCTGGCAACGGATTTTAAGGGCTTGGACGATATTGCGGAAGAGACCTTTGAAACGAATACTCCGGTGGCTGAGGTGTCTGCTTATGAGGAAGCATCTGCTGAGACACAGACCGCAGATTCGAATTCTGTTAAAGAAACGAAGTCCGGAACCCTGCAGATGAATCAGACGGATATCAGCTTTATGCAGGACGGCGGCAACAATAACGAACGGATACTGGAGCTGCACAAGCAGGGAAAATCCAATGTTTCCATAGCTAAGGAGCTGGGACTCGGCGTGGGCGAAGTCAAGCTGGTAATTGACCTGTTTGAAGGCATGAAATAAGGACAGAAGGAACAGAAGCATGAAATTGAAGTACTATTTACGGGGACTGGGTATCGGCATTCTGGTAACCACCGTGATTTTAAGCTTAGCCGGTGTCGGCAGGAAAAACATGACGGATGAAGAGGTCGTGAAGAGGGCAAAGGAACTGGGAATGGTGGAAAGCACTCTGCTTTCCGACCTGCCGGACCAGACAAAAACGGATGAGGTCAGACCCACGGAGCCGGAAATCAGCTTGCAGCCGGAAACATCGGAGCCGGAAGAGTCGGCTTCCACACCGGAAACACCTGTGGCTCCGGAAGAAACACCTATGGCTCCGGAAGAAACACCAGAGGCTCCGGAAGAAACACCTGTGGCTCCGGAAGAAACACCGGTCAGCCCGGAGGACGGAAATCCGGATATTCCCGCAGGGGAAACGGTTACCCTGGTAATCGGAAGAGGAGAGAGCTCCACCACCGTGAGCAAAAACTTAAAGAAGGCGGGAATCGTGGAGGATGCCGCCGCCTTTGACAGATTTTTATGCAATAACGGCTATGATAAAAAAATCATAACGGGCACCTATGAAATCCCGTACGGAGCATCCGAAGAGGAAATCGCAAAAATCATTACAAGAAAGTAGAAACCCCTTGCAATAGGGGTTTTCTTATGTTATAATTCGAATGTTGTGACAAAAAACACGTAAATTTATTCGCAGCCGGTGTCAGTTTTCTTCAAAAAGGAACAGATTAGCTGTGGAGGCGTCCGTATTTTAACGCAGATGCGGAGGGAAAATTTACGGAAGACTATTAACCAAACGGAGGTAAAAACATGAGCGTTATTTCTATGAAACAGTTACTTGAAGCAGGTGTTCATTTCGGACATCAGACCAGAAGATGGAACCCTAAGATGGCTCCTTACATCTTCACCGAGAGAAATGGTATCCATATCATCGACTTACAGAAGTCTGTAGGCAAGGTGGATGAAGCTTACAAAGCCATTTCCGAAATCGCTGCACAGGGCGGCACCATTCTTTTCGTAGGTACCAAGAAGCAGGCTCAGGATGCTGTTAAGACAGAAGCTGAGAGATGCGGTATGTACTATGTAAACGAAAGATGGCTTGGCGGTATGCTTACCAACTTCAAGACCATCCAGTCCCGTATTGCAAGACTTCATGCAATCGAAACCATGTCCGTAGACGGTACTTTCGATGTTCTTCCCAAGAAGGAAGTTATTGCACTGAAGAAAGAATGGGAAAAGTTAGAGAAGAACTTAGGCGGTATCAAGAATATGACCAGAATTCCTGATGCTATTTTCGTAGTAGATCCCAAGAAGGAAAGAATTTGCGTACAGGAAGCTCATTCCTTAGGAATTACTCTGTTAGGTATCGGCGATACCAACTGCGATCCCGAAGAATTGGATTACATCATTCCCGGTAATGATGACGCTATCAGAGCCGTAAAGCTTATCGTTTCCAAGATGGCAGATGCAGTTATCGAAGCAAAGCAGGGCGAAGCTGTTTATACAGACGCTGACGTAGAAGCTGCTTCCGAAAATGCAGATGTAGAAGAAATCGCAGCTAACGAAGAATAAGAATAACGAAAGGACAGGGTAAACTTATTATGGCAAATATTACCGCAGCTATGGTAAAAGAACTGCGTGAAATGACCGGCGCAGGTATGATGGATTGTAAAAAGGCTTTAACAGAAACAGACGGAAATATGGATGCCGCTGTTGAAGTATTAAGAAAAAGCGGTGCTGCTAAGATGGAAAAGAAGCAGAGCAGAATCGCAGCAGAAGGTATTGCCCGCGTTGCTGTAAAGGACAATGTAGCGGTTGTAGCGGAAGTTAACTCCGAAACTGACTTCGTTGCCAAGAACGAAACCTTCCAGGAATTCGTTCAGACCGTAGCCGATACCGCACTTGCATCCGACTTAAACGGCGGAGCAAACGGCGAAGACATCGATGCACTTCTTAACATCAACGGACTGAATGACTTACTCGTTGAAAAGACTGCAACAATCGGAGAGAAGTTATCCATCCGCAGATTTGCAAAGGTTACCGGTGATATCGTTACTTCCTATATCCACGGTGGCGGAAGAATCGGTGTTATCATTGCAGCAAAGGGTACCAACAACGATGCGGCAAAAGAAGCGCTGACCAACATCGCTATGCAGGTTGCAGCAATGAATCCTCAGTACATCAGCAGAAATGATATTTCTGAAGAAGAACTTGCTAAGATTAAAGACATCACAACCGACAGCGCATTAAATGATGCAACAACTCTTCCCAAGCCTATCTTAAACAAGTTATTAGACAAGGCAATTAACGAGAAGTTATGGAGCGAGGATGACATCCAGCAGTTTGAAGAACATAAGAACAACATGAATTATGTATGGAATTTCCTTTCCGATGCTGCAAAGGCTAAGCTCGGTGAGCTGGCTATGGCAGACAAGGAGTCCATCGTCGCAGAGAAGATGTTCGCAGGCGTTGTAGACGGCCGCGTATCCAAGCAGTTAAAGGAAATCTGCCTTCTTGACCAGACCTATGTTAAGGCTGAAGATGGTAAGCAGTCCGTAGCTAAGTATCTTGAGTCCGTATCCAAGGATATCGTAATCACCGAGATGGTTCGTTTTGAAGTTGGTGAAGGTCTTGAGAAGAAGAACGAAGACTTCGCAGCAGAAGTTGCAGCTCAGGCCGGTATGTAATCCGTAATTTTATAAAGAAACAAAAGCAGGGCATTCCGCTTAGGTGGAGTGCCCTTTTTTGGTGAGAGAGCAGAGAACAGATTTTTGAGCAAATTAAAAAGCCAATGCTATAGCACCGGCTTTTTAATGTAAGGAGATGAGCTTTGAAAGCACATCCGTCTTATTCACCTTTTTCAAGATTTGCAAGAACCTTCTTTAACTCTTTAATCTCATTCTTGCGCTTTTCGCTGTCTTCACTTAATTTTACGATAGAAGTCAACAGTTCTTCTTTAGAAATGATATTGCTGAAGTTACGGTAGTCTTCTAAGAACTGATGTAAAATAATGTTCTTGGAAGAAGCTTCCGGCTCATACTGACGACTTAAAACATTACCGCTGTGAGTAATGCCGCTTACTTTTACAAGGTTTGCATTCAAAAGCTTACGAAGTACAGCCTGAACGGTACTCTGGCTTAATCCTCTGCCGGCATTTACAATATCAGAAGAAGTCATAGGTACACCGCTGTTCCATAAAATATTTAAGATATCCAGTTCACGTGTATTTAACATAGTAACATTCTCCTTTTGATTATAAATTTTTTATGTATCTACACTAAATAATATCACCATTTAGTATACTTTGCATTGTTGAAAATGTCAACATGCCATTGTACAAAAAATGCTTGTCTTCGCACAAAATTTAATCTTTTTAAATAATTTTTCTGATAAAAAATCAGATAGGCAAGATTTAAGAAATATGTTATAATATTTCAAGACAGATAATCCCGTTTTTACGGATATAATTTGAGTATATCTATGAAGGAGGAACAGTATGCTGGTATCGATTATTCCTTTGTTTGATGAAGATATAGCAGTAAGAGCCTATTCTCTTTTTGTTCAGAAAAAGAATTATTTTTTAAATCCCAATCTTTTGGGAGGTGCGCAGTTTGACGGCGCCGGTCATGTGGACGGTCTGGAAGTAATTGACAATATGGGTATGGAAACTCTTTCCAATGATGCGGAGGTTTTTGTACAGGTGAGCAATATTTCCGTATTTTCCGATATTGAAAATCAGTGTGATGCCCCTCATGAAAGAGTGGTGCTCCTTTTAGACAATACGGTTTTGCCGAGTGATATGTATTTGGACAGGCTGAAAGCACTCCGGAAATCCGGTTATAAGCTTGCCATCCGTAAGCTGGAGGTTTCCCAGTTTGAAGATTACAGGGAAGTTCTGCAGCTCATGGATTACATATTGTTAAATCAGAGAAAAATAGATATCAGTAAGGCAAAAATATATTTTCAGAGCCTGTTCCCCAATATTAAGCTGTGTGCGGTTGGCGTGGACAGTATGGAAACCTTTGAAAAACTGAAAGCTGCCGGCGGCTATTCCCTGTACGAAGGCGAATTTTTCCGTATTCCTGGCAACCGGAGCGAGCACGAGGTTTCTCCGCTTAAGGTCAACTACATTCAATTATTGAACATGGTAAACAGCCCGGAATTTGAACTGACGGAAGCGGCGGACATTATCGGAAGGGATACCGCACTGGTTATTTCCTTATTAAAGATGGTAAACCGTATGACGCGAAACTCCACCATTACGTCCATCCGGCACGCGGCAGCCATGCTGGGCGAAAAAGAACTCCGCAAGTGGCTGATTACGGCAGTGGCGGGACAACTTTATACGGATAAACCCAATGAACTGACCAGAATGTCCTTGCTCAGGGCGAAGTTTGCGGAAAATTTAGCACCCGTATTTTCCATGGCAATCCAGTCATCGGAGCTTTTCCTGATGGGACTCTTTTCCGTATTGGATGTTATTCTGGATATGCCCATGAAGGACGCACTGGAAACGATAAGGGTTTCAAAGAATATCAGCGATGCGCTTGTTTACCATAAGGGTATCTTTGCATTCCCGCTTGAATTTATCCTGCAGTATGAAAATGCAAACTGGCAGGAGGTTTCAAGACTGATGATTGTGCATAATATTGAGATGCAGCCGGTTTACGATGCTTATCTGAATGCACTCCGTTGGTACAGGGATACAATTTTTGCAGATACTGACAGTCAGACTGCAGAGGAAAAACCGGAGGAATAGAAATGTCAGTTATTGACCAGAGCAAAATCCGCAACTTTTGTATCGTTGCCCATATTGACCATGGTAAATCAACCTTAGCGGATAGAATTATTGAAAAAACAGGACTTCTGACCAGCAGGGAAATGCAGGCGCAGGTTCTGGACAACATGGATCTGGAAAGGGAAAGAGGTATTACTATCAAAGCCCAGACCGTTCGTACGGTTTACAAAGCGCAGGACGGTGAGGAATACATTTTTAACCTGATTGATACCCCGGGACATGTGGACTTTAATTACGAAGTCAGCCGTTCCTTAGCTGCATGTGACGGCGCCATTCTGGTGGTGGATGCCGCACAGGGCATAGAAGCGCAGACACTTGCCAATGTGTATCTGGCGCTGGACCACAATCTGGATGTATTTCCGGTTATAAACAAAATCGACCTGCCGAGTGCACAGCCGGAAAAGGTCATTGAAGAAATTGAAGACGTTATTGGTATTGAGGCACAGGACGCTCCGCTGATTTCCGCGAAAAACGGCATCGGCATTGAGGAAGTGCTGGAAGCCATTGTGAAAAAAATTCCGGCGCCGGTTGGTGACCCGGATGCCCCGCTGCAGGCACTTATTTTCGACTCCTTATACGACTCGTACAAGGGTGTTATTGTGTTTGTGCGAATTAAAGAAGGCCGGGTAAAGAAGGGGACTGTCATCCGCATGATGGCAACCGGAGCGGTGGAAGAAGTGGTGGAGGTCGGCTACTTTGGCGCCGGACAGTTTATTCCCTGCGAGGAACTGACGGCAGGCATGGTTGGTTATATTACCGCCTCCATTAAAAACGTCAGGGATACGGCGGTCGGTGATACGGTTACCGACAACAACAATCCCTGCAAAGAGCCTTTGCCGGGGTATAAAAAAGTAAACTCCATGGTTTACTGCGGTATGTATCCGGCGGACGGAGCCAAGTATCCGGACCTTAGGGATGCTTTGGAAAAACTGCAGTTAAACGATGCTTCCTTAAATTACGAACCAGAGACATCCGTGGCTTTGGGATTTGGTTTCCGCTGTGGTTTCTTAGGACTTCTGCATCTGGAAATTATTCAGGAAAGACTGGAGCGCGAGTACAATCTGGATCTGGTTACCACGGCTCCCGGTGTTATTTACAAGGTGCACAAGACAAACGGGGAAGTGATTGAGCTGACGAATCCGTCCAACCTGCCGGACCCTTCCGAAATCGAGTACATGGAAGAGCCCATAGTCAGTGCCGAAATCATGGTTACCACCGAATTCATCGGTTCCATTATGGAGCTTTGCCAGGAAAGACGTGGCAGATATCTCGGCATGGAATATATAGAAGAAACCCGTGCTCTCTTAAAGTACGAGCTTCCGTTGAACGAAATCATTTACGATTTCTTTGATGCCTTGAAATCCCGTTCCAGAGGCTATGCTTCCTTCGATTATGACTTAAAGGGCTACGAACAGAGCCGTCTGGTAAAGCTGGATATTCTGGTAAACAGAGAGGAAGTGGATGCACTTTCTTTTATCGTGCATGCGGACAGCGCCTATGAACGCGGCAGAAAAATGTGCGAAAAGTTAAAGGATGAAATTCCCAGACATCTGTTTGAAATTCCCATTCAGGCAGCAGTCGGCGGCAAAATCATTGCCAGAGAAACTATCAAGGCCATGCGTAAGGATGTGCTTGCCAAGTGCTACGGCGGTGACATTTCCCGTAAGAAAAAGCTCTTAGAGAAGCAAAAAGAAGGCAAGAAGCGTATGCGCCAGATTGGTAATGTGGAAGTGCCCCAGAAGGCATTTATGAGCGTTCTGAAGCTGGATGACAGAAATTAAAAACGTGTCAGGAATTGGTATCGGTAATTCCCGACAGAAATTGAGCAAATCATGAAATCTATCAGTATCTATATTCATATCCCATTTTGTGTTAAAAAATGTCAATATTGTGATTTCCTTTCTGCACCGGCGGACAGCCGGGCGCAGGAAGTGTATTTGCGCGCCCTGAAACAGGAGATTAGAGAACAGGCTGCCCGTTACCGGGAGTATGAAGTGCAGACAGTTTTCATCGGCGGAGGCACACCGACCGCCGTGCCGTGCGAAAATCTCTGTGAGGTTTTAAAAACGGTATTTTCCTTTTACCGGATGAACCCGCATGCGGAAATCAGTATGGAAGCCAACCCGGGTACCGTTACGAAGGAAGCTCTTTTGTCGTACCGAAAAGCCGGTATAAACAGGATCAGTATCGGCCTGCAGTCTGCCGACGACGTGGAACTGAAGCTGCTTGGCAGAATTCACACCTACAGGGATTTTCAGCAGACCTACCGGTGGGCGCAGGAAGCCGGCTTTACCAACATCAATCTGGATATTATGTCGGCTCTTCCCGGACAGAGTGTGGAAAATTACAAAAAGACACTGGAAACGATTCTTTCCTTAAAGCCGCAGCATATTTCCGCGTACAGCCTGATTGTGGAGGTGGGGACTCCCTTTTATGAAAAATACGGGCAGGAGAGTGAAAAACTGCAGGCAACCGGTGAAAAGCAGCCCGACCTTCCTTCTGAAGAAGAGGAGCGGGAAATGTATGCCCTGACGGAAAAGCTGCTTGCCGCTGCCGGATACCACCGCTATGAAATTTCCAATTATGCACTTCCCGGCAGGGAGTGCCGTCACAATCTTGTGTACTGGAAGCGGGGCAACTACGTGGGCTTCGGACTGGGCGCTGCCTCCATGGTGGAAAACGTACGCTTTGAAAACATCCGGGAAATGCAGGAATATCTGGCAGAATATGCGGGCATGCCGGATGCAGAGCCGGTGTTTGCGGAGGTGGCACAGAGGGATGCGCAGGTGCTTCCGAACGAGCAGGAGTCTTCCTTGCGTGAGGATACTCACTCTGAAGACGAGCAGGAGCTTTCGATAAGAGAGAATGTTCATCCGCTTTCGCCCCAAGAACAGATGGAGGAAACCATGTTCTTGGGACTACGGCTAACAGAGGGCGTATCCAAGGCAGAGTTTCATCGGCAGTTCGGCGTCTCCATGGAGCAGATTTACGGGGAAGTCATACGGAAAAATACAGCCAAGGGTCTTCTCATCGACGAAGCCGGGTATGTCTGCCTTACCCGGGAGGGCATGGATTTATCCAACTATGTTATGGCGCAGTTTTTACTGGATGAGGTCTGAAGGGCAAAACGGCAGGGCAGTAGGGGCGGCAGGGCAGGCTGACATCGGCAGAGGACCGGTGGCGCCCCCGGAGATTTTAGTTTCCGGAAGGTGGAAAGGCACCTTGGAGATTTTAGTTTCTGGAAGGTGGAAAGGCACTTCAGTAGCAGAAGCTTCATAGAATATTATAAATCTGCTTTTGGAGGTTCTCTTGAAGACTTTTCAAAAACCTTTATCCGCAGAGGAGGAAGCTGCTTACATCCATGTTCTGAAAGACGGCAGTCCGCAGGAAGCTAAGGAAGCAAAGGATATTCTGATTATCCGGAACATGCGGCTGGTTGCTCATATTGCAAAAAAATATCAGAATGCCGAAGAGGATATGGAGGATTTGATTTCCATCGGAACCATCGGGCTGATTAAAGCAGTGGATACATTTGATGCCGGCAAGGGCAGACTGGCTACTTATGCCTGCCGTTGTATAGAAAATGAACTTCTGATGATGTTTCGGAGCCGGAAAAAAACATCCCGGGAGGTTTCTTTGTTTGAGTCCATCGGAATGGACAAAGAGGGGAATGAAATCAATCTTTTAGATGTCATGGAAGGGCAGCAGACGGATGTGGTGGAACAGATGACACTTCTTGACAACATCCGGCAGATGTATTTTTTTATGGATAAAATTCTGACAAAACGGGAAAAAGAAATTCTGGTACTCCGCTACGGAATCCTGTCCGGCAGGGAAATGACCCAGAATGAGATAGGACGCGAAATGGGGATTTCCCGAAGCTACGTTTCCCGTATCGAAAAAAAAGCGCTTCTCAAACTGAAAAATGAATTTGTAAAAATTCATGCATATTCTTAATTCTATTCAAGTTCTTAATTCAACGCATGTTCATAATTCAACGCATGTTCATAATTCAACGCATGTTCATAACTCAACGCATGTTCATAACTCTACGCAGGTTTTTAACTCTGCTCTTGTTCTTAATTCTATGCCCGGCAGCCGGTTCTGCGGCTGCTGGGGAAAAGTCTCTGTGTTCTCATGTTTTCAATTCTTAAATTTGCATTTTTCCAATATTTATTAGGTTATTTCCACATATTCAAATTTAAAGGAGGTTTTTATGTTTCAGGTATTTTATGCAGGCGGCATTCAGGGGATGAATGCCTACAAAGTGCGTGTGGAAGCGGATGTTTCCAATGGTCTGCCGGGATTTGAAATGGTAGGCAGTCTGGCATGCGAGGTCAGAGAAGCAAAAGAAAGGGTGCGGGTTGCCATGAAAAATGCCGGATTTCCGCTGCCGGTGGCACGCATAACAGTCAACCTGTCACCGGCACAGATTAAAAAAGAAGGCACCGGATATGATCTGGCGATTGCAACAGCCATACTGGCATGTATGGGAATGGTGAAAAAAGAAGGTCTGGAAAGCACTGCTTTTTTGGGAGAACTGGCTCTGAGCGGCGAAGTACATAAAACGGACGGAGCGCTGCCCATTGCCTTGCAGCTGCAAAAAGACGGGATACAACGGCTGGTGGTTCCCTGCGCAAATGTGGAGGAATGCC
>FR880847.1:0-2201 GCA_000434615.1 Clostridium sp. CAG:510 | reverse complement strand
GAGGAATGCCGGATGGTACCCGGGCTTACGGTGGTACCTATGCGGGATATGCAGGATTTATCAGCATTCTTACGGACAACGGAAGAGAAAAGAAAAGAGTGGGAGGTGAGGGGAGCCGGAGTAAACGCCGGGCAGGACAGGACGGAATTCATGCAGGTAAATGCCGGGCAGGACAGGACGGAATTCATGCAGGCAAATTCGGAACAGAACATGCTGGACTTTTCACAGGTAAGTGGACAGGAAAGCATGAAACGCGCGGCTTGTGTAGCAGCAGCCGGTTTTCACCATCTCCTTTTTTCGGGACCGCCGGGAGCCGGAAAAACCATGATTGCCCAGAGGATTCCGGGAATATTGCCACCGCTTACGAGGGAAGAGCAGCTGGAGGTTATGAGCATTTACAGTATTGCCGGAAAACCTCTGACAAAAATGCGACCTTTTCAGGCACCACATCATACGATATCCCCGCAGGCACTGGCGGGAGGCGGCAGAATTCCCAAGCCCGGCGTTTTGTCACTGGCTCATCGCGGTGTCTTATTCACCGGTGGAACGACCACAATATCTTGTGGTTGTAAAAACGGAGCCGTGAAAGCGGCTTAAACACGGGCTTTCAGCGAAAGTCGGATTGAGAACCCGCATAAAATCCACATTTGTGTGGTGAAGTTTTGAAGAAAAGTGTTCTCAAGATATGTGTTTTAAAAAAAATATGTACCCCCTATATGTAGATTCCGACTCGGCGGTGAACAGAACCATTCAGCGAAAGTCCTATTTTTTGGCGAAACGTCTTAACTATTTGGCGAAAATAAAATATAGCAAAAGGAGAAATATGAGAGACAAAAAGAAACATAATTTAAAGGTATATGGACAGTCTGGATACAAGTATAAAGAGACTCCTACAATTATTCTTAAAGGGCAGTGGCTTAGGGAAGCTGGGTTTGAAATCGGGAACCGTGTCACTTTGGAATGTGATAATGGAACCATAGTGATTAAAGCTGATGAGAATTTATAAAATTGAGACATCCATACCTACCAGCAAATAACAGGGAATAATTACAGTGGGAATTTTAAAGCCTCTTCCGTTGCTATTGCGGAGAGGCTTTCGGTATGTGTGGGTCTTCCGATGCTATTGCGGAGAGGCTTTCTGTATATGTCGGGATATGTAGTTATTTGTCGATGAGATTTTGTTGCAGAGTAAAGGGATAAATGCTATGCTTGCCATTGAAGGGAAAAGAGGTGATCGGAGAAAACAATAAACTTTGGAACAGATAGAACTATCAAAACAAGAACTGCTGAGTTCTAATTTTTTTTACCTGAATACTAAAGTACAGTGGAGTATATTAGTCAAGTAATATAGCTCTAATCAATCTTCTAATTTACCAGTACAATTACGGTATATAGGTTAGAAGAGAGGTGTATTTTACTTGCGTGTAGAAGAGTATATTACCACACGGGTAAAAGAGTTGTGTGTTAAACATAAAGTGACAAAGTATCGGCTTTCCCAGCTGACCGGGATGTCACAAACGGCTCTGGGTAATATTATGAATATGAAAAGTATGCCGACTGTGCTTACTCTGCAAAAGATATGTGATGCTTTCGGCATCACGTTGGCGCAATTCTTTGCTGGAGAAGGCAACCGACCGGATTTAACACAAGAACAAAAAGAAATCATTGAGACGTGGGATATGTTAGGGGCAGAAGAGAGAAGAATTCTGCTACAGTTTGTTCGTAGTCTTAAGAAGGAATGAGGAAGCAGTTCTATTTACCGATGATAGGCTGTTTCCTTTTTTTTTCTGCTGACAACACTTTTTAGCGCCAGAAAAGTAATTTTAACTACGGAATGGAGTAAAGTGATGGATAAACAAAGTTCAGAATTCAAAACCTTAATTTTCGATCTGGCCAATGGCTCTCTTGATTTGGAGCATTTCCCGGTGGAAGAGAGCAAATATGTAGAGAATGAATATGAAGAAGGCAAACCATGCTATGAACTTTATGCTGGGATGCATGATGCATACGAAAGAATTTGTCATCGGTTAGGTAAACCAGATACGGAGGATCGTGATGTCGAAATAGTCATAAATAATCTTCTGGATATTGGGCGGCATTTGAGTTTGAAAATGTATGATTATGGGTACTTTTTTGCATCAAATAAAGTTTGAGTCTCGTGCGGAGCAGAAATAATAGCCTGCTCCGCATACTGGATTATG
>FR880846.1 GCA_000434615.1 Clostridium sp. CAG:510 | reverse complement strand
AACCGCCTATGGCATGAAGGATGTCATGACCGATGCGGACGGAAAGATTTATATGTATCTTCCGGCTGGCGAAACCTCGATTTTACTCGGAATGTATTACTATACCGGTACCGTTTCTGCGGAAGCCGGAGCAGACAACCGTCTCACAAGGGGAAAGTGCAGATACGATTTACTGGTACTGGGCGACCCCGCTTATTATGAAAGAAATGAAATCCCGCAGGGCATTCTGATAAAAGACGGTGCCAACCTGACTATAAAGAGTGGAAACGGCTACGGCAAGGACAACTATTCTCAGACAAGGATAGAAATAGAAAAAGATGCATCCGTGACCCTGACTTTGGATGGAACCTATATTGATACTATTGATACTACCGATTCGCCCATTCTGATTCCGGAAAACAGTACCGGAAATGTAAACATTATCTTAAAGGGTGAAAATGGCTTAAAAGCAGGAAGATACTATGCCGCTATCCAGAAGGACGGAGATGCGGAAAACATCGGTACCCTTACCATTTCCGGTGACGGTGCCCTGATTGCACAGGGAGGAAAACAGGGAGCCGGAATCGGAGGCGGCCATGAAAAAGCCGGAAACAATATCGTCATAAGCGGAGGAGAGGTAACGGCAACCGGAGGCGAATATGCAGCTGGAATCGGCGGTGGTATGTACGGTAGCGGAAGCAGTATTACGATAAGCGGAGGAACCGTAACGGCAACCGGAGGCGAAAGTGGAGCCGGAGTCGGAAGCGGTTATTACGAAAGCGGAAGCAATATTACGATAAGCGGAGGAACCGTAATCGCACAGGGAGGAAATCAAGGTGCCGGAATTGGCGGCGGAAAAAGTGGCGCCGGAAACAATATCGATATAAGTGGAGGAACGGTCATAGCAACCGCTACAGCAGGAGATCATGGAGCTACCGGAGCCGGAATCGGCGGTGGTTATGCCGGTATGGGAAATAATATTACCATAAGCGGAGGAACGGTCACCGCAACCTCCACTGCAACAGGAGAGTACGGTTGTGCGGGAGCCGGAATCGGCGGTGGTTACGCTTGTATGGGAATTGGCATTACCATAAGCGGGGGAACCGTAACGGCTCTGTCAACTGCGGACGAAGCCTACTGGGAAGGATACGGAATCGGAAGCGGCTGTAGTACCGGCATCAGTGGTCCGGAAATCTATGGTGGAAACATCAAAGCAAGCAGACTTAGCGGTGTACTCGGAAAAGATGGAGACGAGCTACATGAAGCATATCTTGCGAGGGCAGACCTGCTGCTTCTTGCCGGAAAAAATGCGGCTCTTGGAAATCCTGTATTACAGACCTATAATAAGAAAACAGGAGAAACAAAGACGCTTTCTTACAACCTGAAGGATGTATGCACCATGGAAGACGGCTATTTATACATGTATCTTCCGGCAGATACCGAGGATACGGTGACCCGTCTGGTGTTTGACAATGCCGTTTACGAAGCGACGGTAAAGAAATTTGATTATGAACTGGAACCTGGCCGGTATAGTGATTTTACCCTGATAAGCAGCACGGACGGAAAAGCAGAGTACGGGGAGGTGCTCCGGGAGGATGTGCCGGATGACGGTATCATTCCCGACGGTATCTGGATGAGGTATAGTGATTTTACCCTGATAAGCAGCACGGACGGAAAAGCAGAATATGGGGAAGTGCTCCGGGAGGATGTGCCGGAAGACGGTATCATTCCCGACGGTATCTGGATGTCGGACCTGCAGGCAGGCGGCTATACCTATACCGGCAAAGCAATTACGCCCTCCTTTAGGGTATACGACGGCAAAAAAATGCTGGCAGTGAAGAAGGACTACACCGTTTCTTATAAAAACAACATCAAATGTCGGACCTGCAGGCAGGCGGCTATACCTATACCGGCAAAGCAATCACACCTTCTTTTAGGGTATACGACGGCAAAAAAATGCTGGCAGTAAAGAAGGATTACACGGTTTCCTATAAAAATAACATCAATGCGGCAACGGCGGATGATGCGAAAAAGGCGCCCACCATTACCGTGAAGAGTACCGGTAACTATAAGGGAACGGAAACCCGTACCTTTACCATAAATCCGGCATCCCTGGATGCAACGGAACAGCGTATTAACATCGATAACCTTTATCTGGCAGCGCCTGCGGGAAAAAATCCCAAAGGCATTAAAGCCGTGCCGGTGGTGACGGATAACGGAAAAAAGCTGTCAGAAAACAAGGACTACACCGTAAACCACGTAACCCTGAATGAACAGAACCCGGAAAACAAAAACGCAAACAGCTATGTAACTCCCGGAAAGTATACCGTGGAGATTACCGGAAAAGGCAACTATACCGGCACCAGGCAGATAACGGTGACCCTGGCAGATGTGGCAAAAGAGCAGATTTTGATGAGCAAGGTTACTGTGGCAAAAGTACCGGATGTGACCTATGATGCGGGTTTATGCGAAGGAAGAAGTGCAGCCGGCATGACCCCGGCACTTACCGTAACCTACGGCAGCGGAAAAAATAAGATCCCAAAGGCATTAAAGCCGTGCCGGTGGTGACGGATAACGGAAAGAAGCTGTCAGAAAACAAGGATTACACCGTAAACCACGTAACCCTGAATGAACAGAATGCGGAAAACAAAAACGCAAACAGCTATGTAACTCCCGGAAAGTATACCGTGGAGATTACCGGAAAAGGCAATTACACCGGTACCAGACAGATAACGGTAACACTGGCAGATGTGGCAAAAGAGCAGATTTTGATGAGCAAGGTTACTGTGGCAAAAGTACCGGATGTGACTTATGATGCGGATTTATGCGAAGGAAACAATGCAAAAGGCATGACCCCGGCGCTTACCGTAACCTACGGCAGCGGAAAAAATAAAGTTACCTTATACAAGGAAGGTGATGTGAATGCAGCCGGTGAAACCGTTTCCGCGGAAAATGCCGACTATACGGTAACCTGGATAAACAACAGGTACGTGGGAACCGCAACCGCTGTTCTTACCGGAACCGGAAAGATTCTGGAAGACGGAACAGCCATCGGAACCTATTTTGGTGCCGCGGAAAATGCCGACTATACGGTAACCTGGATAAACAACAGGTATGTGGGAACCGCAACTGTCGTTCTTACCGGAACCGGAAAGATTCTGGAAGACGGGACGGTCAGCGGACAATATTTCGGCAAAAAACGCATTACCTTTAAAATCAAGGGCACAGCACTTTCCGCAAGCATGGTAAGCTGGGCGGACGGCAGCAAGAACGTAAGTGTTGTTTATAACGGCGGGGAACAGGAACCCGAAGTAAGGGTAAGTCTGCAGAAAAAAGTAAAAGGTAAAGATGGAAAGATGGTAACACAGACAACCTATCTGTGGGAATATGATGACTATTACAAAGAAGGTGATTATAAGGTTTCTTATTTGAAAAATGTGGATGCGGGAACCGCAACGGTTGTGATTACCGGCGTAGGCGGTTATACCGGAACCGTGAAGAAAACCTTCAAGATTACGCAGGCGGATTTGGCGGCGGAAGGAACCGAAGCAAAAATCGCAGCAAGCGGTGCGCAGAGTGCATACGAAAGCAATGCATCCGCCGAAAGCAATGCACCCGCCGAAAGCAATGCCTCCACCGGAAGCAATACCTCCGGCGCAATCAAGGTTGCATTTGCGAAGAACGGTGCGAAGCCCGCAATTGTGGTGACAGCGAAATTAGCAAACGGCAACACCGTTACCCTGAAAGAGGGCAAGGACTACACAATAACCTATACCAACAACAAGGCTGTCAGCGAGGGTAAAAACCTGACGGAGAAGAAGCTGCCGCTCATTACCGTAAAGGGCAAAGGAAACTTTAAGGGCAGCATCAAGCAGACCTTTACCATTACCAACAAGAGCCTTGCAGACACGGTAAATCCCATCACGGTGACGGTTGCGGATGTGCCGGCAAACAAAAACAAGGGCAAATTTGTCAGCAAACCCGTGGTAACGGATGAAACCGGAACAAAGCTAAAAGAGAAAACAGACTATACGCTTACTTACAGCTTACTGACCGAAAACGGAGCTGTGGAGCTGGACACCAAAACAGGCATTGTAAATGAACCCGGCAGCACTATCCGTATCACTATTACCGGTGCCGGAAACTACCGGGGAGAAGGTTCTGTGCTGACTGCAGACTACCGCATTACCGAGTTTGACTTCAAAAAGGTGACGGTTAAGGTAGTTCCTAAGACGCTTCCCTATACCACAAAACCGGTTACCCTGACGGAGGAGGATTTAATCCTTACCATGAAGGTGGGAACCGGCAAGCAGGCTGTGGTAGAAGAGCTGAAGCTCATCACGGACGGCGATGACACGAAGGATGGATACAAAATCATCAGTTACAAGAACAATGTCAACAAAGGAACCGCCCAGGTTACCCTGCAGGGATGCGGAAAATACGGCGGAACGAAGACCGTGAAGTTCTACATCGGCACCAGGCCCTTCCTCTGGTGGATAATGCCGTAAAGTGATTGATGCTATAGAAGTAGATTGTGTTAAGAA
>FR880845.1 GCA_000434615.1 Clostridium sp. CAG:510 | reverse complement strand
TTACACACAAATATGGACTTGACTCTTATTCTGCCGTCTGCCTGTATGAGTCCTGTTACTTTGCAGCCGCACCAAATCTCCCCGCCAAGCGATTTGAATGTTTCCGCTGCCGCCTCCCACATCTGTCCGGGACCGTATTTCGGATAATAAAAAGTCTCAATAAGAGAGGTTTCCACATCTCTTTTTCTGCCGTGGAGAACCTTGCCGAGCATATCCTTTATCACCGCCGAAACCGAGAGTCCCTTTACCCGCTGGGCACCCCAATCCGGTGATATCTGCGAGGGATGCCGTCCCCACAGTTTTTCCGTATATCCTTCAAAAAAAATGCTGTACAGTTTTTTCCCGAAACGGTTGATATAAAAATCCTCCAGAGAATTTTCCTTCCGTTTCCGGACGCAGGATTTCAAGTAGCTGAAGCCTGCCTGCAGCATGGTCACAGGACCTAAATTTTTAATCGTTGTGAAATTCATTTTGACCGGATAGTCAAAGAAATGCTTCCGATAATAGATGTGGGACACCCTTTTCCGCACCAGAAAATCGGCGGGCAACATGTCCTTCCACCAGTCCATAACCCTTTTATTTTTGGTGAAAAAGCGGTGACCGCCCATATCCATACGGTTTCCGTCACAATTTACTGTTTTGGAAATACCGCCCATGAACCCGCTTTCTTCCAATATTACGACCTGATACTGAGAATTTTTCCGCAAAATTTCCACACCGGCAGTAAGACCCGCCGGTCCGGCTCCTATAATCACAATCTTTTTCATTTTTTCCTTTCACACAGTGCCAGGGTCCTTACCCCGGGTTGTTTCGGAGGTCTGTTACTCTTCCGTCAGTTTTTTCGCCACCACCACAAATCTTCCCTCATTTGTGTGGTAGCTGCAGGTGGATAACAGCAGGACCTTATCCCCAAACATAAGCTCTTCATCGGTTTTATACAGGGCCGATTTTTCAACCCCTTCCTTAAAGTCTGCAAAGGTCTGTTCATCCGTTAAGCTTTTATACTGGTAATAACGGAATCCCGCCTCGCCTTCCTCATAAATCTTGCTGTAGAAAGCAGCCACGATTTCATAGGTTCCCTGCTCGTATAAGGTATCAAAATAAATGTACGGATGCTCTGCCCAGTAGTCCCTCTTTTCATAGTAAGGCAGGGTGCCGAACATGGTGCGGTTCTTCATGCGGTGCCCGTATACCACATACAGATTGCCCTCTTCCGTGCAGGAAGCATCCAAAAAGGGCGTACCGCTCCGGGCATCCGAACCGTCGAATGCTCTCCGCAGATAATATTCCGGATCCGTGGGCGTATACATCACCGGATAATTTACTTTGGTGCCGTCTATGCAGATCCAGCCGTAAAAATCCGGATTTTCCTCATAAAAGGGCAGATACGGAACCAGCATCCCGGTGGCTGCATCCGTTTCCATGACCGTTCTCGGTTTTCCTGCCACCTTTTCTTTGGGCGCCGAAGCAGTCCCCGTGGCTGTCTCCGCTGCACTTCCGTCCCTTTCTCCATCCTTGCCAACGTTCCCGTTCTCTGCGCCGGAAGTATTCTGCACGTCCGAACTGTCTGTTTCCTCCCCCGAAAATCCGGAGACTTCGGAAAGCTTGGCGGCTAAATCCGAGAATGCCTTATCCTCTTTATATTGTTCCGCCAGCGTCCATACAATTTTGCCTGCCGAAAACAGGAAAACTGCGGCGCAGACCCCCATGGCGATATGTATCCCTATCTTCTTTTTCATACCGGTTCCCTCTTTGCTAATGCTTAATTTTAAAGGCTTCCCTGTCATTTGTCAATGAAACTTACAAGCAATATTTTGCAACAAAATTTTGCTTCCATATATTGCATGCAATCTTTTGCATTTTGGGGCATCCCGTGTTATGCTGATATTATTATAAAAAAATGTAAAAAGGAGATTTCCATGAAAAAAACAAGAAAGTACTTATCCCTTCTGCTTCTTATGTCCGTATTTTTCCTGTGCGCCTGCTCCACCTACGCCAACAAATCCTATACTTTTAATGTCAGTACGGGGGAACAGATCGAAGTGACCTTAAATGTGAAAGAAGGCTATGATTTAAGCCAGGAAAACGGACAATTCACCGTTTCCGACAAGGACGGCAACGATATTCTGACCGGCATTTTCCTTTTAGAGGGCTATACCGACTCCTACCGGGAAGTCGTGGATGCCGACCCGGATGCCACGGTTTTAGAGGATAAAAGCACCGGTGGTATTACTTATTTATATTATGAATACGACGGGGAAACCGGCATGGAGCACAACTTTATTGTGGACATTGACGGCGCCAAAACCGGAGTCCTGCTTGCCAGCCAGGCTTCCGAAGAAGCAGCTTCCAAAGCCTTTTCCATGTTAAGCTTTGAAAAGGCGGAGTAAGCTATGCTGAAAGATGCTGCTGTAAAAGAACATACATAAAGGGCATGTGCGAAAGGAAGTTCCCGAAATTTTGGGAGTTTTCCTTTCTCACATGCCCTCTTTTTTTTACAGATTGGAGTAACCCATCAGGTATTCATCCACCTGTCTGGCAACGGCTCTGCCTTCCGCAATCGCCCATACCACTAAGGACTGTCCTCTGTGCATATCACCGGCACAGAATATCTTGTCCCGGCTGGTCATATAGGAGCCGGGTGCCGTTTTCACATTGGTCCTCTCGTTCACATCCACCTGAAAAGCCTTGGTCACATATTCTTCACTGCCTAAGAAACCGGCGGCAATCAGCACTAAATCTGCCGGGATTTCCTTTTCCGTACCCTCAATGGGCTTCATCAGCATTCTGCCCGTCTTTTTATCCTTCGTGGGTGCAAGTTCTACTGTTCTGGCTGCTTTCACATGCCCCTTTTCGTCCTTGATAAATTCCGTTACCGTGGTCTGGTACACTCTCGGGTCCTTGCCGAATACGAAAATGGCTTCTTCCTGACCGTAGTCCGTCTTGCAGACCTTCGGCCATTCGGGCCAGGGGTTGCTTTCCGCTCTGGTAAGCGGTGCCTGGGGCATCATCTCTAACTGGGTAACGCCTGCCGCCTTCAGACGGATTGCCGTTCCCACACAGTCGTTGCCGGTGTCGCCGCCACCGATAACCAGAACCTGTTTTCCCTTTGCCAGCTCGTAAGGCACCTTGGAAAAATCGCTGTCCAGTAAGGTTTTCGTTACTTTGCCTAAGAAGTCCACAGCAAAGTAAATGCCTTCCGCATCCCTGCCGGGTACGGAAATGTCACGGGGATGGGATGCACCGCAGGCTAAAATCACGCTGTCATACTGCTGCGTCAGTTCCTCCGCCGTCACATCCACGCCCACGTTTACATTACAGCAAAATTCCACACCGGCTTTAGTAAGTAAATCCACTCTCCGGTCAATGACCTTTTTGTCTAACTTCATATTGGGAATGCCGTAGCGGAGCAGTCCGCCCGGTCTGTCGCTTCTTTCAAAAACGGTTACCTTGTGGCCTCTTCTGTTTAAGAGCTGGGCAGCCGCCAATCCGGAAGGACCGCTTCCTACGATGGCTACCGTCTTGCCGGTACGCACACCCGGTTCTTTTTCTTCCACAAGACCGTTGGCATATGCATATTCAATCAGGGTTCTTTCATTGGCTTTCGTGGATACGGGAGCCGCATGCACGCCGCAGGTGCAGGCTGCTTCGCAGAGCGCCGGGCAGACCCTTCCGGTAAATTCCGGGAAGCTGTGGGTGCTTGCCAGTCTCTTGTATGCCTGATCCATTCTGCCGCTGTGGACAAGCTGGTTTACTTCCGGTATCAGATTGTGCAGGGGACAGCCGGACGCCATGCCCGCAATCATCATACCCGCCTGGCAGAAGGGAACGCCGCAGTCCATACATCTGTCTGCCTGTTTTTTTGCCTCTTCCACAGGTGCCACATCATGAAATTCCTCAAAATTCTTTATTCTTTCTTCGATGCTTTCCATTGTTCCTTCCCTCCTTATGCCTTTCCTACGCTTACATAAAAGGCCTCAATCTGTGCCTCTTCCTTGCCCATGCCCTGTTCCTCAAACTGTGCGGAGAGGTGGAGCATGCGCTTGTAATCACCAGGAATAATCTTCTTGAACTTGGGCAGGTATTCTTCAAAATGCTTTAAGATTTCCGCACCCTTTAAAGAACCGGTTGCTTTGGTGTGGTTTTCAATCATATGCAGAAGCTCTTCTTCATCTGCCTTGTTGTCCACCTTTTCCATGAGAACCATTTCCTTGTTCAGATTTTTGTATAAGCAGTTCTGGTCATCAAGTACATAGGCAATACCGCCACTCATGCCGGCTGCAAAGTTCTTGCCGGTAGGGCCGAGCACTACCACACGTCCTCCGGTCATGTATTCGCAGCCATGCTCACCGACACCTTCGACTACCGCTACGGCACCGGAGTTACGGACGCAGAAACGTTCGCCCGCCATGCCCGCAATATACGCTTCGCCGGAGGTAGCGCCGTAAAGCGCCACGTTGCCGATGATGACGTTTTCCTCGGTTTCATAAGCGGCATCCTTGGGCGCATACACAATCAGCTTACCGCCGGATAAGCCCTTGCCGAAGTAGTCGTTGGAGTCGCCGCAGAGGTCAAGCGTAAGTCCCTTCGGAATGAAGGCGCCGAAGCTCTGTCCGCCGGCACCGGTACATGCCACGGTAATGGTATCTTCCGGCATGCCTTCCGGATATCTGCGGCACATTTCCGCACCGAGCAGGGTACCGAAGGTACGGTCGGTATTGGTCAGTTCAATGGAAACTCTGGCGGGAGTGCCGTTTTCCAGAGCTTCCTTTACCTTCTTCTGTTTCAGAAGTACAGTTTCATCCTTTACTTTATTCAAGGCAAAATCATACACCTGCGCCGGATTGAAAGCGGCATTGCCGGACTGCTTTAAGATAGCGCTTAAGTCTAACTTTGCCTCTCTGTCCGTCAGATGTTCTTTTGTCTTTAACAAATCGGTTCTGCCCACCATTTCTTCCACGGTGCGGACACCTAATTTTGCCATATATTCCCGGAGCTGTCTGGCAATGAAGAGCATAAAGTTCTCCACATATTCGGGCTTGCCGGTAAATCTGGCACGAAGCTTGGGATCCTGGGTGGCAACGCCCATGGGGCAGGTATCGAGGTTACATACACGCATCATGACGCAGCCCATGACAACTAAGGGTGCAGTTGCAAAGCCGAATTCCTCTGCGCCAAGCAGGGCGGCAATGGCTACGTCCCTGCCGCTCATCAGCTTACCGTCGGTTTCCACGATGACTCTGTGACGCAGGCCGTTGGAAATCAGGGTCTGATGTGCTTCCGCAAGACCCAGCTCCCAGGGAAGGCCGGCATTGTGGATGGAGCTTAGGGGTGCCGCACCGGTACCGCCGTCATAACCGGAAATCAGGATAACCTGCGCACCTGCCTTGGCAACACCTGCCGCAACCGTGCCGACACCTGCTTCGGAAACTAATTTTACGGAAATTCTTGCATTTTTATTGGCATTCTTTAAGTCGTAAATAAGCTGTGCCAAATCCTCAATGGAATAAATATCATGATGAGGGGGCGGGGAAATCAGGCTCACACCGGGTGTGGAATGTCTGGTCTTGGCAATCCAGGGGTAAACCTTTCCGGCAGGCAGGTGACCGCCTTCCCCGGGTTTTGCACCCTGCGCCATTTTAATCTGGATTTCCTTGGCACTCAGTAAATAACGTTCGGTAACTCCGAAACGGCCGCTGGCTACCTGCTTGATGGCAGAGCTTCTGTCGTGGTCGGTTCCTGCCGTTGCCAGTCTTTCGTCGCTTTCACCGCCTTCGCCGCTGTTGGACTTGCCGTGCAGATGGTTCATGGCAATGGCAAGTGTGGTATGAGCTTCCTCGGAAATGGAACCGTAGGACATCGCACCGGTCTTGAAACGCTTTACAATGGACTCTTCGCTTTCTACTTCGGAAAGGGGAATGCCTTCCTCCGGGTAGTTAAAGTCAAGCAGGCTTCTTAAATAACCGGTATCCTCCGCATCCACCATTTTGGTATATTCGGTAAATTTTCCGTAGTCCCCTTCTCTTGTGGACTGCTGCAGCATATGGATGGTCGCAGGATTGTAACGGTGCTTTTCGCCGCCGCTTCTCATCTTGTGGCGTCCCACACTGGCTAAGCTGTAGTCCGTCTGTAAGCCCAGAGGGTCAAATGCCTTGGAATGCTGGGCATCGGTCTGTGCGGCTAAATCTTCCAGTGTGATACCGCCGATACGGCTGACCGTACCGGTGAAATATTTCTCGGTTACTTCCCTGGAAATACCGATGGCTTCAAAAATCTGGCTGCCCTGATAGGACTGGATGGTGGAAATGCCCATCTTGGACGCAATCTTTACAATGCCCTGCAGAATGGCGTTGTCGTAGTCTGCAACGGCTGCGTAATAATCCTTGTTCAAAAGTCCCTCTTCTATCAGCTCCCCGATGGTGGCATGTGCTAAATACGGGTTGACAGCGCTGGCTCCATAGCCAAGCAGGGTGGCAAAATGATGCACCTCTCTCGGTTCTGCGGACTCCAGAATAAGAGACATGGCGGTACACTTCTTGGTCTGTACCAGATGTCTGTGAACAGCTGCCACCGCTAAAAGAGATGGCAGTGCCACATGGTTTTCGTCCACGCCTCTGTCGGAAAGGATGAGCACGTTGGCGCCCTTTCTGTAGGCCTTGTCCACTTCTACGAACAGATGGTCCAGCACTCTCTGGAACGGGGTGCTCTTGTAGAACAGGATGGAAACCTTTTCTACCTGGAAACCGGGCTTGTTCATATTTTCGATTTTCAATAAATCCAAATCTGCCAGAATGGGATTTTCAATCTTGAGTACATGGCAGTTCTCCGGCTTTTCCTCCAACAGATTACCGTTTTTGCCCACATAAATGGTGGTGGAGGTTACGATTTTTTCACGTACCGCATCAATGGGCGGGTTCGTTACCTGCGCAAACATCTGCTTAAAGTAACCGAACAGCGGCTGGTATTCCTTGGACAGTACGGCAAGCGGCGTATCCACACCCATGGCGCCGATGTGCTCGGAACCATTCAGTGCCATGCTGCAGATACCGTCATGGTATTCTTCGTAGGTGTAACCGAATGCCTTCTGCAGACGGGCACGCTCCTCCGGTGTGTAGGAAGGTACCATCTTGTTGGGAATTTTTAACTCCCGCAGGGAAATCAAGTTGCTGTCCAGCCATTCACCGTAAGGCTCCTTGTGCGCATAGGTTTCCTTAATTTCTTCATCCGTGAAAATCTTGCCCTTTACGGTATCGATTAAGAGCATTTTGCCGGGATGAAGACGTTCTTTCTTTAATATATGGCTTTCTTCCAGAGGCAGCACGCCCACTTCGGAAGAAAGGATGAGTCTGCCGTCATCCATGACATAATAACGGGAAGGCCGCAGGCCATTTCTATCCAGTACGGCGCCCATCACATCGCCGTCGGAGTAAAGAATGGAAGCCGGGCCGTCCCAGGGCTCCATCATGGTTGCATAATATTGGTAGAAATCGCGGCATTCCTTGGAAATGGTGTCGTTGTGGGACCAGGGCTCCGGAATTAAAACCATGGCTGCCAGAGGCAGGGGCATACCGCTCATTACCAGAAATTCCAGAGTGGCATCCAGCATGGCGGAGTCGGAACCGTCCTTATGAATAACCGGCAGTACCTTGCTCATGTCGTCCGGGTCAAAGGTATCGGTATGCATGGTTTCTTCCCGGGCAAGCATCTTGTCCACATTGCCCTTAATAGTATTGATTTCACCGTTGTGTACGATAAAGTGGTTCGGATGCGCTCTTTCCCAGCTCGGATTGGTGTTGGTGGAGAAACGGGAATGCACCATGGCAATGGCGGTGGTATAGGACTCATCCTGTAAATCCTTAAAGAAAGTACGGAGCTGTCCTACCAGAAACATTCCTTTATATACAATCGTTCTGCAGGATAAGGAAGGAACATAGGTGTTGTCGTTGCTCTGCTCAAACACTCTTCTTACCACATACAGCTTTCTGTCGAAGTCAAGGTCACTGCCGATACCTGCGGGTCTTTTGATAAAGCCCTGGTAAATAGCGGGCATGCAGGATCTGGCTTTCTTGCCCAGCACCTCCGGTACGGTCAGCACTTCACGCCAGCCTAAGAATTCCATGCCTTCTTTTTTTACAATGATTTCAAACATCTTCTTCGCCTGGCCGCACTTTAATTCGTTCTGGGGAAAGAAGAACATGCCTACGCCGTATTCTCTTTCTTTTCCTATTGCGATGCCTGCCTCCTTGCAGACCTTCTGAAAGAAATGATGCGGCACCTGGGTCAATATACCGACGCCGTCACCGGTTTCTCCTTCTGCGTCCTTTCCGGCACGATGCTCCAGATGTTCTACAATTTTCAGAGCATCATCCACGATCATGTGGCTTTTCTTACCATGTATATTGACGATAGCGCCAATACCGCAGTTGTCATGCTCAAAATTGCTGTCATACAATCCGGCTTCTTTGTTTTCCATACTGATTTCCTCCTCGCCTTTTTATGAGAATTTTCCCCATTTTTGCAGGTATGGCTTATTGAACTTCAACGAAATTTCCTATTGAAACAAAAAAGGCATCCCGGAACTTCCCGCTTTCGCTCTTTCTATAGAAGAAACGAAAACCCGTTCCAAGACGCCTTTGTCTTTCAAACCTGCGTGTAAAATTTTATAAAGTTGATTGTATAATAGGCTTTCTTTTTTGTAAAGTACTTTTTTTTATTTTTTTTTGCAAAAAAAGTTCTTGACATTTCCAGAAGCAGGGTGCATACTACGAAACATAAAAAGCAAAGGCGCTTTGGAGAACTCCTCCGAAGTGCCTTTTTTGTATTTCGAAAGGAGAAAACATTATGGCAAAGAGCATTCCCGAACTCTACGGAAGCCTGGTATTCAACGACAAGATCATGCGTGATAAGCTGCCCAAGGATATCTATAAGGCGCTCCGCAAAACAATTGAAAATGGTACACACTTGGAGTTGGATGTAGCCAACTCGGTTGCAGTAGCAATGAAAGAATGGGCCGTTGAAAACGGTGCTACTCATTTTACCCACTGGTTCCAGCCTATGACAGGATTTACCGCAGAAAAGCATGACAGCTTTATCAGTCCGACAGGGGATGGACAGGTCATCATGGACTTCTCCGGCAAGGAATTAGTAAAGGGCGAGCCCGATGCTTCCAGCTTCCCTTCCGGCGGCTTACGCGCCACCTTTGAGGCAAGAGGTTATACCGCATGGGACCCTACCTCTCCCGCTTTCATTAAAGATACCACCCTTTATATTCCTACCGCTTTCTGTTCCTACAGCGGCGAGGCACTGGACAAGAAAACTCCTCTGCTCCGTTCCATGGAAGCATTAAGCAAAGAGGCCTGCAAGGTTCTTCACTTACTCGGTAAGGCTGATGTAACCGGTGTTTCCACCACCGTAGGTCCCGAACAGGAATACTTCTTAATTGATAAGGAAGATTATAAGAAACGTAAAGACCTGATCTTCACCGGCAGAACCCTGTTAGGTGCCCTTCCTCCCAAGGGACAGGAAATGGAAGACCACTACTTCGGCGCCCTGAAGCCCCGTGTAGCCGCTTACATGCAGGATCTGGACGAAGAGCTTTGGAAATTAGGCATTCCCGCCAAGACCAAGCACAACGAGGTTGCTCCTTCCCAGCATGAATTAGCACCCGTTTTCGATACCGCAAACGTAGCGGTTGACCACAACCAGCTCACCATGGAAATGATGAAGGAGGTTGCAGACCGTCACGGTTATGTCTGCCTCTTACATGAAAAGCCCTTCGACGGCATCAACGGCAGCGGTAAACATAACAACTGGTCCATGATTACCAACACCGGTGCAAACCTTTTGGAGCCTGGTCGTACTCCCGCTGAGAACACCCAGTTCCTTGTATTCTTAACCGCCGTTATCAAGGCCGTTGATGAGTATGCCGATCTGCTTCGTCTTTCCGTAGCAAGTGCAGGAAACGACCACAGACTCGGTGCAAACGAAGCACCGCCCGCTATCGTTTCCATGTTCCTCGGTGATGAACTGACCGAAGTACTGGACGTCATCGAAAAAGGTACCTTCTTCGATTCCAAGCAGCGTATTGCCATGGATACCGGTGCTGCCGTACTTCCTCATTTCTTCAAGGATACCACCGACAGAAACCGTACTTCACCGTTTGCTTTCACCGGCAACAAATTTGAATTCCGTATGTTAGGATCCTCTATTTCCGTAGCAGGTCCCAACATTGTATTAAATACCGCTGTAGCAGAGGCTCTTTCCCAGTTCTCCGAAATCCTGAAGGATGTTCCCGCTGAAGAAATGGATGCCGCTGTCCGCAAGTTAGTCAAGGATACCGTTATTGCCCACAAGAGAATCGTCTTCAACGGCAACGGTTATACCGACGAATGGGTTGCAGAAGCTGAGAAACGTGGTCTTTACAACTTAAAATCCACTCCGGAAGCTCTTCCTGTATTCAAGGCTGAGAAGAATGTAAAGCTCTTTACTTCCCACCATATTTTCACCGAAACCGAAATCTTCTCCCGTTACGAAATCTTACTGGAGAACTATGTAAAGACGATACATATTGAAGCAAAGACCCTTTACAGCATGGTTGAGCAGCAGTTCATGCCGGCACTGCTTCATTACACCGACACCTTAAGCAGCTCCATTGCAGATAAGAAAGCTGTTGCCGATTTACCCTGCACCGCTGAAACTGCTCTGTTAAAGGATATTTCCGCTGCTTACGAAAGCCTCTACACCTTATCCGAGAAGCTGGCTGCCGATACCGCAGAAGCAGAAGGTCTTACCGACAACGCAAAGGCTTCCTTCTTCTACCATGACACCATCATCAAGGATATGGACGATATCCGTGCCGTAGCCGATAAGGCAGAAGTTAAACTTCCGAAAGAATTTTTACCTTACCCTTCCTACGAGGAGATGCTGTTCTATGTATAGTCTGGCGGATGACGATAAACTGCATGAAGAATGCGGTGTGTTCGGAATATTTACACCCGATAATAAAGACGCAAAACATTCCCTGTATTACGGCCTCTGTGCTCTCCAGCACAGGGGTCAGGAATCCGCCGGTATGGCTCTGTGCGATACCGACGGTCCTATGGGGAATATTTATCATCATAAGGGAATGGGACTTGTCAGTGAAGTCTTTCACAAAGAGACCCTGGATACCCTTACAGGAAATATCGGTATCGGCCATGTCCGGTACTCCACCACAGGCCAGAGCAGTATTGAAAATGCACAGCCTCTGATCCTGAATTACTTGAAAGGTACCCTTGCTCTGGTTCATAACGGCAATATCAAAAATGCCGGTGTCCTCCGGGATACTCTGCAAAAGGAAGGTGCCATCTTCCGCGGTACTACCGATTCGGAAGTCATTGCCTATCTGATTGCCAAAGAAAGAACCAAGTGCGGTACCATTGAAGAAGCGGTTACCAAAGTAGCCGGTTTTTTAAAGGGCGGTTATGCCCTGATTGTCATGAGCCCCCGGAAGATTATCGGTATCCGCGACCCTCTGGGACTCAAACCTTTGTGTTTAGGCAGGCGCGGAAATGAATACATTCTTTCCTCGGAAAGCTGTGCCTTAAACGCCATTGATGCGAAATTTGTCCGGGACATTGAGCCGGGCGAAATCATAAGCATTACCAAAGACGGAATTTCTTCTGACAGGAGCCTTTGCCAATGCACACACGCTCACTGCATTTTTGAATATATTTATTTTGCCAGACTGGATTCCTGTATGGACGGCATCTCCGTTTACAACTCCCGTATCAAAGCCGGCAGGCTGTTGGCGCAGTCTTACCCGGTGGATGCGGATTTAGTCGTAGGTGTCCCCGATTCCGGTCTTACCGCCGCCATCGGTTATTCCCAGGAGTCAGGCATTCCCTTTGGGCTTGCCTTTTACAAAAACAGCTACGTGGGCAGAACCTTTATTAAGCCAACCCAGAAAGAACGGGAGTCTGCCGTTCACATGAAGCTGAGCGTTCTGCCCGAGGTTGTCCGCGGAAAACGTCTGGTACTGATTGATGACTCTATCGTCAGAGGCACCACCATTGCAGGCCTGATTACCCTACTGAAAAAGGCCGGTGCCGTTAGTGTTCATGTGCGAATCAGCTCCCCTCCCTTTTTGTATCCTTGTTATTACGGAACCGACGTTCCGAGTAATAAGGAGCTGATCGCCGCAGACAACAGTCCCGAAGAAATAGCCCGGCGCATCGGCGCCGATTCTCTGGGCTATATGAAGCTGGAGGATCTGTCTGCTATGTCCGATAATTTGCCGTTATGCAGAGCTTGTTTTGATAATCAGTACCCCATCTGATTCACTCCCCCTTTTTTCATGCTCTGCCGGCGGCATTTTATACCTCAATCTATATTTGATTACAAGAAAGCAGGGCTGTCTGCCGCATATACGGCAGACGGCCCCGCTTTCGTTTAATGGAAATGCTTTGCAGGCAACATTTTACCTCTCATTCAGATAAAGCTGCACACGGTTCTGGAGATGCTCCGCTGCTTCCTTAGCGGAAATATCTCCTGAAAAGTAAGGCTCCAGTTCCTCATCTAAAATATCATACAGTGCCGATGCTTTCACATTTGCCGGATGGGCATTTTCTACTATATAATAGAACTGTTTTATCTGTTCCTCATCTATCGGTTCCTTTTTATGAAAGTTGCCATCTTCATCGGAAACATATAAACTCTTATCCTCTTCCTTTTTCTTCTCAACAATAACATCCAGTGCGGCCCTGTTTACCGGAAACCGACAATGGTTTCCGGTAAATATCTGTGAAGATGTCCCGTCGGACTCTCTCTCCATTTCTGCATATCTGTCATACCCCGCATACAATACCTGCTCTTCCTCCGAAAGCAGATATCTCAAGAATTCCCTTGCACCTTCTTTATGTGCCGAACCTGCATTCAGATAAAGTTCCTTTCCTGCCAGATAATAGCCGTTCCCCTTGCTTCGCGGATAGCCTGTTATAGCGGCTTTGCCATTGAAATTACGGTAAGCATTGTCCCATTCTGAAAATTCTTCCATGTTTACAGCCATGGCGAATGCT
>FR880844.1 GCA_000434615.1 Clostridium sp. CAG:510 | reverse complement strand
TATCGGTATTTACTTCTGTACTTTTGACATCAAGACTACGCACTCGACGTGCCCCGTCCAGGGGAACATGTCGACCGCAACACCCTTTTTCATGCTATAGCCGTGTTTCTTTAAGTATTCCAAGTCCCTTGCCAGCGTTTCCGGGTTGCAGGAAACATAAACCACCCGCTTCGGTGCAAGTCTCACCAAAGAGCTTAAGAATGCTTCATCACTGCCGCTCCGCGGCGGGTCCATGAAGACCACATCCACCGTTGTCCGCTCCTCTGCCATCTGCACCATAAACTGCCCGGCATCTTTTTCATAAAACGTGATGTTCTTTACGGCATTTCTCTTCGCATTCAGTCTGGCATCCGCCACTGCCGCCTTATTTAACTCTACTCCGATGACCTGCTTGGCATGTTCCGATGCAATCAGTCCGATGGTGCCGGTTCCGCAGTACGCATCAAAAACCACTTCTTTTCCGGTAAGTCCCGCATATTCCATAGCTTTATTGTAAAGCACCTCTGTCTGCTCCGGATTCACCTGATAAAAGGATTGCGGTGAAATGCGGAATGTTTTGCCGCAAAGCGTATCTTCAATGTAACCCTTTCCGTAAAGCACATAGTCCTTTTCCCCCATTACCATGCTGGTTCCTCTGTTATTTACATTCAGGACAACCGTTGTAATCTCAGGGTGTTCCCTTAAGAGCGCCTTTACAAAGTTGTTTTTGGAAGGCAAGATGGGAGATGCCAATACCAGAATAACCAGAATTTCTCCCGTATTTCTGCCGCATCGGATAAGTACATGCCGGAATAATCCAAAACCGGTGTCCTCGTTATAAGGCTTTATTTTAAATGACTTCAAAAGCTTGCGGATAGTTAAAATAATTCTGTCGGCATCCGGATTTTCCAAAAGGCAGTTGTCCACCTGCACAATTTTATGTGTTTTCTCTTCATAGGTGCCGGAAATGATATTGTGACGTCTGTCCTCACCAAACACTGCATGCACTTTATGGCGGTAATGGTAGGGATTGCTCATACCGATAATGGGGTCAAAACTACCAAACTTTCCGCAGAGCTCCTTTACCTGCTTTTCCTTGTGTTTCAGATGTTCCTCATAGGAAACATCCAGGAAGCGGCATCCGCCGCATTTTTTGTATACCTTGCAGGGCACCGCCGGTTTCTCTTCCGGCCGTTTTCCATTTGCCGGCTTACCACTGTTCTCCGCCTGTCTCTTATTCTGTGGCTTCTTCTCCTCCCACTTATTATTTTCCTGCAGCTTCTTGTTTTCCTGCTGCTTCTTGTTTTCCTGCTGCTTCCTGTTTTTCTGCTGCTTCCTGTTTTCTTCTCTCATTCTTCTTCTCCCTCTGCACGACCGCAGCCGAACTGCCGGACCTGCTCCACCATATGACCGATATTGCCCTCGCCTGCAAATTTGTCCAGGTCAAAAAAGTCTTCCTCTGCCAATGTCAAAAATCCTAACGGATGTTTTTCTTCACGTAACGTCACATCTCCCCGCAGGGTTCCCACATACACCTCCACAAAACAGTCCTGATTATAATAGGTGAAATCCATCATATGCGTCAGGATTATATCCGAACGACCTATGCCGGTTTCCTCCTGCAATTCCCTGTATGCCGCATGAAAATGATTTTCCCCCGGTTCGATTTTTCCACCCACCAGATTATACTTTCCCAGATAAGGGTCCTTGGTTCTCTTGCAGAAAAGGAGCTTATCTCCTTCTTTATCAAAAACCATAATGCAATTATATCCCTGCATGGTATATCTCCTTTGATTTAAAGCATTTTTTCAATTCATGTCTTTTTGCTTCCTTTTTCTCTTCTTCCTTTAAAGCATTTTTATCATTCTATGTTTTTTGCTTCTCTCCCACAGCTTTTTCATAAGGCATTTCCCTGAAATTTCGTGTTTTGCTTCTTTTCCATTATGTCACATACAAAATTCTGCTGCAAGAAAAAGTCAAATTACAGCTACACAAAAATCCGGCATGGATTATACATAAACCCAGCATGAATTCTAAATAAATCCGACATGAATTCTAAATAAACCCAACATGAATTCTACATAAACCCGGCATAAATCTAAATCCCACAAAAAAATCGCACCTTCAAGGTATTGCCCTTGAAAATGCGATTTTTCTGCTTCTTTTAAGTAGTCGGAGTGACGTGATTCGAACACGCGACCTCTGCCTCCCTAAGACAGCGCTCTAGCCAAACTGAGCCACACCCCGAAGCACAAGATGTATTATATCTTGTTTTTTTTAAAAAAGCAAGTGCTTTTTAAAATTTTTTCAATTTTTTATGTTTTTTGTATTTTTCGTACTTTTTTGCATATTTTTACGTTGCCGGAGCCGTTCGTTTACTCTGTCGCGGAAAAGCATGTATATTGTAGCTGTCAGGGGAATAAAGAAAAGCATCCCCGGCACGCCGAACAGACTGCCTCCCACCGTCACTGCTACCAGGACCCAGATGGAGGGGAGTCCCACGGAATTTCCCACCACATGCGGATAGATCAGATTTCCTTCTACCTGCTGCAGCACCAAAAATAAAACAACAAACCACAGAGCCTGAAAAGGATCTGTCATCAAAATAAGAAATGCTCCCACAGCACAGCCGATGAATGCTCCTACTATGGGAATCAGAGCCGTCATGGCAATCAGCACACTGATTACCAGTGCATAGGGAAAACGGAAAATGGTCATGGATACCAGAAACAGACAACCTAGAATCAGGGCTTCGGTGCACTGTCCAACGATGAAGTGGCTGAAATTGGAAGCCAGCAGCCTCAGAACATACTGCACCTTATCACAGGCATAAGGCGAAAGATAGGCTTTCAGTATTCTTCTTCCCTGATCTGCTAATTTTTCCTTCTGTGCCAGAATATATATGGCAAAAATAACGGCAACAAAGCTGTCTACCACGCCACCAATGATATTACTTGCCATTGTATAGGCAGAGGAAAGCACACTTCCCATGCCGCTCGTCAGAAACTGACTTATGTGCTTTCCTATTTCCATCCAGTCTATTTCTTTGATCTGCAATTTTTCTATCTGGGACAGGATTTCCGGATTACCTGCAAAAAGTTCTTCCAGTTCCTTAAGCACTTTTGCCGTAAATGCAGGAATCTGGGCTCCGATCATCATAAAGCTTTCCTGCAGCCTCGGAATCACAGTTACAAAAACAACGACAAAAACAGTAACAACAAAAAGGAATGCCAATAACAGGCTGATTCCCCTTTTGAGCATTCCGGTGTTTTTCCCCCACCGTCTGCCGGGAAGATTTTTCTCGATTGCCCGCATGGGCAGGTTCAGTACAAACGCAATACAGCCCCCTGCCGCAAAGGGCGCCAGAATAGAAAGACACATTCCAATGCCCTTTACCACACTGCCGCTGTATATAATGAGCAGTACCAGTCCCGCCGCAAATATAAGCAATCCTCTTATCTGCTTTATCTTTTCCTTATCAAATCCCATATAAAGACCAATCCTTTTCTCACAATCCGTCTCTTCATGCAGAAATCAATTTTCATCATTCACAGATTTATGCATCCATCATCTTCAACCACAATCCCATGTAGAATCCTATCTTCACCATTCACAGATTTATGCATCCACCTTTTTCATCCGCTATCCCATACGGAAGTCAATTTTCATCATTCACAGATTTATGTCTCCATCGTATCATCCACAGGTGAATACATCAATCCTTCATTTCCAGCACCTTAAGCAGGAATTTCCAGACACGTTCTGCCGAAGAAATGCTTAATTTTTCTTCCGTGGTATGGATGTCCCGCATGTCGGGTCCCAGGGAAACACAGTCCAGATCATCGATTTTGGAGGCCAGAATGCCGCATTCCAGACCAGCATGAATAGCCTGCAGTTCGGGCTTTTTGCCGTACATCTCTTCGTAAACCTTAACGCATTTCTCCCGGAGCGGGGATTCCACACGGTATGCCCAGCCGGGATATTCGCCGGTAATGGTGGAAATGCCGCCGCAGAGACGGGTAATGGTCTCCACCTTGGAAAGCAGAGCATACTTGGCGCTCTCTAAGCAGCTTCTGACAGAGAAGGAAGCTACGGCTTCATTTCTTTCGGTATTCAAGGTTAAAATACCTAAGTTCAGGGAAGTTTCCACCAGACCCTCTACCTCGCCGCTCATGGCCTGCACACCGTTCGGAAATGCCAGCAGGGCGGATGCCAGACGCATGCTGCTCTCTTCATCGGCAGCCTCTTTTACCACTTCTCCCATATGCACAGTGGTAAGCTGGAAATCCGGGTCCTTGGTGCAGAGCTCCGTGTGAATGTCCTTCTCTGCCTTTAAGAGAATATTCTCCAGCAGTCTGCTGTATTCTTCCGCTACAATAACCTCTGCCACCGTATGTCTCGGAATGGCATTGTCCGCAAGACCGCCCTCCAAGGATACGATATGCACGGGAAATTCTTCCGCCATAAGATAAAGCAGTCTGCCCATAATCACATTGGAGTTGCCTCTTCCCTTGTCAATCATTTCACCGGAATGTCCGCCCAGCAGTCCCTCCACGCTGATACGGTACAGCTCGCCCGCTTTTTCTTCCATGGTGAGAGGGAAAAAGCAGTTGATTCTGGCGCCGCCTGCACAGCTTGTTAAGAAAATTCCTTCTTCTTCGGAGTCGAGGTTCAGCATTCTTTTGGCCTTCAGACCGGACAGATCAATCTCCCTTGCGCCGTCCATGCCCACTTCTTCATCCACGGTAATGATAACCTCCAATGCCGGATGGGGAATATCGTCGGAAGAAAGCAGCGCCAGGGCATAAGCAACGGCAATACCGTCATCTCCGCCCAGGCTGGTGTCCTTCGCATACAGGAAATCTCCCTCCACACCCAGTGTCAGGCCGTCTTTTTCCATATCAATGGCAGCTCCCGGTTTCTTAACGGCTACCATATCCATATGTCCCTGCAAGATGACAGCAGGCTCCTGTTCATATCCCCTGCATGCCGGCTTCTTTATGATAATATTCTTCATTTCGTCCTGTATGCAGGAAAGATTATGCTCTTTGGCAAAAGAAACCAGATAGTTGCTGATGCCTTCCACATTTCCCGAGCCATGGGGAATTTTACAGATTTCTTCAAAATAATGCCACACCTTCTGCGGCTCTTTGCCTTCTAATACACTCATAGTATGTTTCTCCTTTCGCAGCCGGTCTTCCGGATGCCTCTGAACATATATTATCCGAACATATATAAAGAAAAACACTTCCCTTTGCAACGCTCATCACAAGTCTTTGCTTTCGGGAAGTGTCTTAAACTCTTTGGGTTAATTATTTCGCATTATCAACCAAGAAGTCAACTGCTTTTCTGATGGCAAGGTCTTCTTCTACCTGCTTCTTGCCCTTTTCGCCAAGCATTTCTTTAATCTTGTCTTCTTCCATCTGATACTTTTCAGACATATCCTTGATTTCTGCTGCATAATCTTCTTCACTTGCCTTCAGGTCTTCAGCCTTAGCGACTGCTTCGAGCACCAGTCTGGACTGGATTCTCTTTAATGCCTGAGGCTTGGTCTGATCCATAAGAGCCTGCGGTGTCATGCCGGTGAACTGCATGTACTGCTCCATGGTAAGACCCTGCATTCTCATTCTCTGGGAGAACTCTTCAATAATCTGTCTCTGCTCGGTTTCTACCATTGCGTCGGGAATATCCATCTTTGCGTCTTCGATAACGGCATCGATAACAGCCTCTTCCTTTGCAATCTTTGCAGCGTCTGCTTTCTTCATCTCTAAGGATTTCTTAACGTCTTCCTTGTATTCTGCCATGGTATCGAATGCGGAAACTTCGCTTGCGAATTCATCGTCTAATTCAGGAAGCTCTTTTTCTTTGATATCCTTAATCTTACACTTGAAGGTTGCAGGCTTTCCTGCTAAATCCTTTGCATGGTAATCTTCGGGGAAAGTAACGTTTACTTCTACTTCCTTATTTAACTCAGCGCCGATTAACTGCTCTTCGAAGCCGGGAATGAAAGAACCGGAACCGATGGTTAAAGGATAATCGGTACCCTTGCCGCCTTCAAAAGCCACGCCGTCTACGAAGCCTTCAAAATCCAGAGTGGTAATGTCGCCGTCTTTAACAGGTCTGTCTTCTACGCTGATGGTTCTTGCGCTGTTTTCTCTTTCCTTTTCAATCTGTGCGTTGATTTCTTCTTCTGTAACAGCGAGATCTGCTTCGTCTACCTTGATGCCCTTGTACTTGCCGAGGGTAACTTCCGGCTTTACGGCTACTTCTGCGGTAAAGATGAAATCCTTGCCCTTTTCAATCTGGGTAACATCAATCTTGGGAGCGGATACGATTTCTTCTTCACATTCATCCAGTGCTTTTTCGTAAGCATCGGGGATCAGTTCATTGGCTGCATCTTCGTAGAAGATTGCAGGACCGTACATTTTTTCAATCATATTGCGAGGTACCTTGCCCTTACGGAAGCCGGGTACACTGATTTTGTTTTTGTTTTTCTGATAAGCTGTTTCCAGTGCTTTCTCTAATTCTTCAGCGGGCACTTCAATGGTAAGCTTCGCCATGTTGTGTTCTAATTTTTCTACCTGTAAACTCATTGTTACAATTCCTCCTTAAAGTCGTGGCTATAACCTATATACCCACAGTCATTTACAGATTATAGCATAAGAACGGGCGCTTGTCTATTCATTTTTGCAACTGTCCGCCAGCCTGAAACGGTTTACGGAGCCTAAAAGAGCGTGTGACTTTCCGATCAGTTCCGTACTGATGGCGGCATTCTCCTCCGAAGCCGCTGCCGTGGTCTCGATAACGGACGAAATTTCTTCTGCGCCGTTGGTGATGCTGTTTAATGCCGTCATCTGTTCCTCTACCGACTCCGTGATTTCCAGCAGCTTGTCCTTGGATACCTTAAAGTTGTCCACTCCGGATTTAATCACCTCTGCAGTCCGTCCTGCCACCTCACGGCCCCTGCCCACAGCTTCCTTACTGTTGGCAATCAGCCCGGCAATGGTATTGCTTGCCTCCGCACTGGCGCCTGCCAGCTTTCCGATTTCTTCCGCCACCACGGCAAAGCCTCTTCCGGCTTCTCCCGCCCTGGCCGCCTCTATGGATGCATTTAAGGAAAGCAGATTGGTCTGGTTGGCAAGCTCGTTGATGGTTCCCACAATGCTGCCGATTTCATCGGAGGTTTCGTTGATACGCTCCATAGCCTCCATGAGCTGCTGCATTTTTTCTTCACCGTTGACTAACTGTTCGTTGGTGGTAGAAGAAATTTCCGCCGCCAGCTCCGCATTTTTCTGCACAATGCCAAGCTTTTCCGAAAGCACCTGAATGTTGTCGCGCAGACCCGCAATGGAAAGGCTCTGGGAGGTTGCTCCTTCTGCCACCTGCTCCGTGGAAAGCTGAACCTGCTCCGCATAGTCCGCCACGGTAGAAGAATTCTCCTTTACCTCCGACAGGGTGTTGTTTAAGTTTTTCAGTGTCAGGTCCAGAGCTTCCTTGATGGCGGTAAAATCTCCGCGGTATGTCACATGCTGGTGCACGGTAAGATTGCCGTTTGCCACATTGCTGACTACATGACGGATATCGTCAATATACGCATGCAGCTCCGTTATGGTGCTGTTGAGTGCCTCCGTCAGGGTGGCAATCTCATCCGTAATCGGCTCCTCATCAAAGGTCAGGGACAAATCGCCCTCCGCCATTTCCGCCACCTTTTTACTGATGGAATAAATGGGGGTAAACCACTTGGAAACCGCATTTTTACAGAACCGGTTGCTTAAAAATACAGAAAGCACAAAAATCAGGATATTCAGAAGAAGAACGATAAATGCCAGGGAAAGTGCCGCCAGAAGAGGACGTACCACCACTACCTGCCAGCCGCAGTCAGTGGTTTCCAGCATCATGACCTTTAAGCCGCCGCTGTAATCCCAGATGATTTTCCGCTTGTCGCTGGTGCCGGAAAGCTTCTGATAACCGGCATCCTTAAGGGTAACGGATTTATCCGCCGTAATCCGGTAAGCATCATTGGGATGCGCCAGGATAACGTCCTTGCCGGTAACCAAAAAGGCATAGGCGGAACCGTTAAACTGACCGGAAATCAGGGAAACCACCTCATCCAGATACAGATCCATGCCTACCACACAGGTGACCTCATCCCGACTGCGGACTGCCTTGGAAAGAGTAATGCAGATGTTTCCTGTATTCTCATCCACATATGGCTCGGTAATGCAGACATTTTCGGATGCTGCCGCCATGGTATACCAGATTCTGTCGGTAAGCACAAACCCCGCATCCGGCTGCCAGCCACCGCTGTAAACAACACTTTCGTCCGGATATGCCACATAGACCGCCGCCGTTATGTCATCCATTGCTTTGATGCTGTCCACAAAGTCAAGCTGCGCCTGGTAGCCCTTCAGCTGTCCGCTCCCTATGGTCGCTGCCACCGCATCCACCACTGCCTGTTTCTCCGCCATCTCCGCATTAATCTGACCGGTCAGCCCGTTCACCTCGTTTTTCATGGAAATACCGGATTGTGTCAGTGCCAGCCCTGCCATGATGCAGATGGACACCACGCAGACGGAAAGCAGGATAAAGAAAATAATCCGGAAAAAAACACCGCCTACCTTTTGTGCATAAGTACCTCTTTTGTTTTTTATAAACATGTCCCCTCTATTCTTTTATTTATATTTTAATTCTCTAATTTTACAGTCTCCCCGTCTAAAAGAGAGACATCTTCTCCGTCGTGGGTGGAAATAAGAACCATGCGTCCGTTGGCGTATTTACGGATGCAGTCCGCCGCTTTTTTGCGGTTCTCCACATCCAGTCCCGTAAAAGGTTCATCCAAAAGCAGGCAGTCCCCGCCATAAGCAAGCGCCCTCGCCAGACAAACCCGCCGTTTCATACCGCCGGAAAGCTCTTCTGTTTTTTGGAGGAAAACATCGGAAAGCCCTAAGTCCGACAGGATATTCCTTGCTTTTTCCTCCCCCGCCGCTACCGCTGCGTTCTGCAGTACCGTGGCTTTGGGAAGCAGCCTGTCCTCCTGAAACAGAACCGATGGATACCTGCAGCCGGAAATGCTTCCTTTCTCCGGAGGATAAATCCCTGCCATGGTAAGAAGCAGGGTCGTCTTGCCGGCTCCCGAAGGCGCCATCAGGCAATAAATCTTCCCTTTCCGGTAATGGGCATTCACGTCCCGCAGTACCTGCTTTCCGTCATATCCCCGAAACAGTCCGCACACCTTAACGTCCTCCGCCGGATACTCCTGTTCTTTCCCGGCAAGGAAAGGCTGCCAGTCGCGCAGCTTCCGGAAGAAAAACAAAAACAGTCTTTCTAACAGAAAGGACAACAACACCACCACTGCCGTCCAGGCAAACACGCCCGCCGTATCCAGGTAGATTTTCGACTCATACAAAGCCGAACCGATAGCCCAGCGCGGAGTGCCGATTACTTCCGCCGCAACGCCTGCCTTAAAGCTCATGCCAAGCGCCGTCTGCAATGCCCCCTCCAGAAAGGGCGCCAGCGCCGGCCGCACAATATACAGAGCCCTTACGGGAAACCGCAGATGATATACCTGTGCCATTTCCATGAGATTTTTATCCACATGGGTAAGCCCTTCCAGAAAACTGACATATACAATAGGAAGCGTCACCAAAAAGGAAATTGCCACAGACAGGCTGTCCGCGCCCCGCCATATGAGTAATATCACCACAAAGGAAGCCACCGGAACCGCTTTGGCAAACTGCATAACCGGCGCCAGAAGTCTTTGCACCATGCTGCTTTTAAAACTGAATGCCGCCAGCAGACAGCCGGCAAAAAAGGCCGCTAAAAATCCAATGGTTACCCGGGATACAGATATCCCCACGGTTTTCCAGAAGGAAACGGTAACTGCCTCCCTCACGAGCGCCTGCAGGGTCTCCGCAGGTCCCGCTATCAGAATTCGGTTGTGCACGAAAAATGCAGCAAGCTGCCAGACTACCAGCCAGAAGATAACTATGCCGATGCCTGCCAGCCTGTCTTTTGTTTTTTTATTCATAGTAGAAATCGTCTGCCGGAAGCTCTCCGCCGACAGCTGTCGGATTTAACTCATACAAAATCTTCAGATAACCGGAAAGCGCCTCTTTCATTTCGCTGCCCGTCATGCAGGTAATATTACAGAAAGGAATTGCCTTCTGCGCTACCGGTTCCTTGGCAATAATATCCTGCGCCACACAGAGAGCCGCGGTTTCTTCCACGTTGGAATTGGCAAAGTCCGCACTCTCCTTATGGTCCTTTAAGAACTGTTCTACGGCTTTTTTATGCTCCTTTAAGAAATCGTTGCGTACAATCGTAACGCCGGTCAGCAGACTGCTGCCGTCATCCGCTGCCTTATCCCACTCTTCCGTCAGGGAAGCGCATACCTTTAAGGCATCGTTCTGTGCACATGCCACCGTTACAAACGGCTGGGGCAGAAGTCCCACGGCATCCGGATTTTCGGAAAGAACTGCCGCCACTTCGGTTGCTTCGGATTTGTATTCGAGAGTCACATCTTCCAGAGAAAGACCGTTCTGTGCCAACAGATACTGCAGACAGTAATCCGGGGTTGTGCCTTTTCCCGTCAGATAAACCGTCCTGCCGGCAAGGTCAGCCACACCGGTAATATCATCCCTGCCGGATACCAGATAAAGCACGCCGAGGGTATTGACATCCAGTACCGTAACGCCGCCGTCCGTCTTCTGGTAAACAATGGCTGCCACATTGGCGGGCAGCAACGCAATGTCCAGATCTCCCTTTACCACCTGTGCCGTCAGTTCATCCGCCGCCGTTGCCATGGTAAATGTGTAGGAGTTCTGTGTATTGCCTTTTTCCGCTTCGTCCATCAGGTGCAGAAGTCCGATGGTAGTCGGTCCCTTCAGGGCGCCTACCCTGATTTCCGCACTCTCCTCTTTTTTACCGCAGCCGGAGAGCACCAGCGCCGTAAGCATCATTACCATAACTGCCAGTGTCAGCAATCGTCCTTTTATTTTCTTCATAATGGTTTTCTCCTCGTAAATCGATAATTTCAATTCATCTTACAATAAAATCAGAAAAAAGAAAAGATAAAAATGTATAAAGCCCTTTCCGGCGGATATACTATCATTAGTCATCAAAGGAACCCCTCCCTTGATGCTGCTACCAATGATAAATTTAATACTTATCCTCCCCTTGAAGGGTCCCGGGCTTACCGTGTAGGCCCGGGGCTTTTTCGTTTCCGGTCATGCCGTTTCCCAGCCTGCTTTCTTCTTTCCGGTTGTGGAATTTACTACTTTGTGATACTCTGTAAAAAGAGTCGGCAGAAAACGGAGGTGCGGTATGGTTTCCAATCTGGAATATTACAAAACATTTTATTATGTGGCTAAAACCGGGTCCCTTACCCAGGCAGCCTCCCTACTGTCCATATCCCAGCCGGCGGTCAGCCAGGCCTTAAAGCAGTTAGAACAGCAGACAAACGCCAAGCTTTTCCGGCGCGTGTCCAAGGGCGTAAAGCTGACGGCGGAAGGCGAACTGCTCTACTCCTACGTGGCAAAGGGCTACGAACAGTTTCTGCTCGGGGAAGAGCGTCTGAAACAGATGCAGAATTCAGAGCTCGGCGAAATCCACATCGGCGCCAGCGACATGACCCTGCAGTTCTTCCTTCTTCCTTATTTAGAGCAGTTTCACGAAAAATATCCCGGCATCAAGGTGATTGTTTCCAATGCCCCCACGCCGGAAACCATTGAAAACTTAAAAAAAGAACAGATTGATTTCGGTGTTGTCAGTTCCCCACTGGCGGAGGACCCTTCCGTATGTGCCCTCCCCGTCCGGGAAATCGAAGATATCTTCGTATGCGGCAGGCGCTTTATTTCCTATAAAAACCGGACGCTGGACTTGTCCGTTTTAGAAACACTGCCCCTTATCTGTCTTGAAGGCAATACCAGCTCCAAGCATTATATGGAAGAATTTCTTTCCAAAAACAACGTTGCCCTCAAGCCGGAATTCGAGCTTGCCACCAGTGATATGATTATCCAGTTTGCCCTTCGCTCCCTGGGCATCGGCTGCGTGGTGAAGGATTTTGCCCTGCCCTATCTGCAGTCCGGCAAGCTGTTTGCCCTGCGTTTCAACCAGATGATCCCGAAGCGGAATTTCCTGCTGGTCACACCGTCCGGCGGTCATATGTCCCCCGCCGCTGAAAATCTGTTACACCTTATTTATGAAAGGAATGAGAATATTTATGATTAAAAACGTAATTTTTGATATCGGTAATGTACTTGTCTACTTCTCCTACCGGGAAAGCTTTGCTTCCTTCGGTTATGATGAAGCCATGGTCGACCGGCTTGCCAAAGCCACCGTCTTTAACGAAGCCTGGGCGCACTTTGACCGGGGTGATTTAAGCGACGAAGAAATCATTGATTTGATGGTAAAAGCGGACCCCGAAATCGAAAGTGATATCCGCCGTGTACTTGCAAACTGCCACGACATCGTAGTGCAGCACGACTATGCCGTTCCCTGGGTGCGGGAATTAAAGCAGAAGGGCTATCACGTCTATTTCCTGTCCAACTATTTTGAAAAGCTGATTCGGGAAAATCCCGAGGCGTTAAGCTTTATCAATTATATGGACGGCGGTATTTTTTCCTGCCGCGTGCATATGTTAAAACCCTCACCGGAGATTTACCAGGCTCTCCTGTCCAAATACCAGCTGAATGCAGAGGAATGTGTCTTTTTTGACGACAGACCGGAGAATGCAGAAGGCGCCAATGCCGTAGGAATTCACGGCATCGTCTTTGAAAACCTGACACAGGCAAAAGAAGCACTGGCCCGTATGGAGTAATCCCGGGCAGTGCTTCTTTCATTTCATCCTATAATTCTTTTGCTTGTATGCAGACTTTATTTTCCTATTTCTTATCTGTGGATTTTTCGGCTTCGCTTTGTCCGGAAGTCTGTCCGGAAGCATCTTTCGCTTCTTCGGCATCTTCTTTTATACCTTCCAAAAGATGCACATCCGCCATGGTTTCTTTTCCGGTCATTTTTCCGTACATCCAGATATACATCCAAGTAAGCAGAGGAATGATGGCGGTTGCCAAAAGGCAGCCCATAACCCAGTTGCCTGCGGAAGAGGTATCTAAGATTGCCACAACCAGCGTCACTACATACAACATTACTAAAAGCACGATTGCTACCCATGCCGCAATCTGTTTTCCTTTTCGGCTCACTTCATTCCTTCCTTTCTGCGTCAAAAAGCCTGTTTTTATTTCTTTAAGGGGCTTTCACGGTAGATGATATCGTCTCTGCCAGGTCCGTTGCTGACCATGGTGATAGGATATCCAATCTGTCCTTCGATAAATTCAATATAGTTCTTGCAGTTCTCCGGCAGCTCATCATAGTTCCTGATGCCTCTGATGTCGCATTTCCAGCCGGGAAGAGTCTTTAATACCGGCTTTGCCTTTTCCAGCTTGCGGGTAACCGGGAAGTCCGTCGTCACTTCGCCATCAATATCATAACCGACACATACGGGGATTTCATCCAGGTATCCCAGTACATCCAGAACGGTAAACGCTACATCCGTAGTACCCTGCAGACGGCATCCGTACTTGGAGGCTACGCAGTCAAACCATCCCATACGTCTGGGACGTCCGGTTGTAGCGCCGTACTCACCGCCGTCGCCGCCGCGTCTTCTCAGTTCATCCGCTTCGTCACCGAAGATTTCGGATACGAAAGCACCCGCACCTACTGCGGAAGAATATGCCTTACATACGGTAACGATTTCCTTGATTTCATAAGGAGGAAGTCCCGCACCGATGGCACCGTAAGCTGCCAGGGTAGAGGAAGAAGTAACCATGGGATAAATACCGTGGTCCGGATCCTTTAAGGTTCCAAGCTGTCCTTCCAACAGGATGGTCTTGCCTTCCTTGATTGCCTTGTCCAGATATGCGGATACATCGCATACATAAGGAGCAACCATTTCTCTGTATTCCCGTAAAGTTGCAAGCAGCTCCTCGGGATTGATGGGATCCTTGTGGTATAAATGCTCTAAAAGAATATTCTTTGTTTCCAGTACATGGTAAACCTTTTCCTTCAATAACTCGTCATCGAAAAGCTCATTTACCTGGAAACCAATCTTGGCATATTTATCGGAATAGAACGGCGCAATGCCGGACTTTGTGGAACCGAAGGAATTCTTGCCCAGTCTTTCCTCTTCATACTGGTCAAATAAAATATGATACGGCATTACAATCTGTGCTCTGTCGGAAATCAGAAGCCTGGGTGCCGGTACGTTTCTGTCCGTAATGGACTTCAACTCCTTCATCAGTACCGGAATGTTTAATGCCACACCATTGCCGATAATACTTACTGTATGCTGATAGAAAATACCGGACGGCAGCGTGTGTAATGCAAATTTTCCATAATTGTTTACAATGGTGTGTCCTGCATTGGCACCACCCTGAAAGCGGACAATAATATCTGCTTTTTCCGCCATCATGTCGGTAATCTTACCTTTTCCTTCGTCTCCCCAGTTTCCGCCTACTACTGCTTTAACCATAGTGTCCTCCTTTTCATCGACTCACTCGATATCTGCTCTGCGCAGAAATTGTGCTTTTCGCACTTACCCTGTTATTATAGCCGATGCTGTCACATAAGTAAAATCAATATTTATTATATGTGATATTCACCGTTTTTATATCTCTACTTCAACAACGCCCTTATTTACTGCCTGGCTGCTTTATCTTAAAAATCCAAAATCTTACAGCCTTTTTCCGTTTTATCTTCTTTTATTTTTTTAATTATTTCCTGCGCAATTTTTTTAGGTTCAGCTGCACCAATTCTTCCTATCGGTGTATTATTCATTTCGGTTAACATTTTAGGCGGTCTGATAATATAATAATCCCTTTTTATTTTGTCCGTGTAAGCAGTGCATTCCGTAATACTTTCTATTATGGATTTCACACATATATAATCCAACATTTTGCTTGCTTCTTTTTTTTGAGCTACTGCACTTGATGATAGAACAACTACCTTTCCACCCTCACACACCAATGGATATAACATATAAAACGGTAAATAAAAAATTTGAACACCCTGTCCTAAATATTTTTCAAAATCCCGATACCCTTCTGGGTAAAACTGCATATTTTTAGTTGGAAGTGCTGAACATAAGAATAATCTGTCGATCCTTTCATTCTCTTTCTGCAAGTCCATCTGTATTCTTTTACAATCAGCATAGTCCCGCATATCCCCCCTGTAAAGTTTTACATTTTGATTATACTTTTGTATCTTTTTTTTGACTTCTTCTGCCTTATCTTCATCGTGACAATACGTTAAAAGTACCCTTGCTCCTCCCAGTGCGTATTTCTTTGCCAGTTCGGCGCCTATCCCCTTAGTTCCACCAATTATCAGCACAGTCTTCCCTTGAAATTCACAAGATATTTTTTCACCTTCCTGCATATCCAGTTTAAAATTTGCTCTGACATATGCCTGTATTGTACAAATAGCCAACGTTTTATTCTGACATTTTAAGAACAATGTATATTCCACAATTCCAAACTTATTATCATAATTTGTCTTTTGTAAGCTATATTGCATACATTGTGAAAAAATTTCATGTTCACATACTGAGATAGTGGCTCCCATAAATACGGCTCTCTCTCCCGGGAAAACCATACCTACTACATAGCTGCAGAACTTTAATACTATGTTGGTTTTAATTTGTGTGCAAATATTATTTTTTTGAGGAAAAGATTTATAAATATATTCTCCCTCTTCATAGGATAGTTTCTCTATTTCTTCATCCGTAATATTACGAGCTGTCTTAAACATAGGCAACTGATTTGTTGTTGTATTTTGTAATTCTGCAGTTTGTGATTCCTTGTTATTACATTTAATACTCAGAAGTTTATTTCCATTTTCCTCAATATAAAGACATACCTTACCCTTTTTTTCTTCTTTCCTATGGTAATATTTTCTACCCAAAAACAATGGTGCATAAAATTTAATATCGTAGTAATTCTTTTCTATCTGATATTTCTTTAGAAGGACCTCTATTCCCAACATGCCAAAAACAACCCTCTCCCCATAAACTGTTGTTTCCGCATATTTTCTATCCATATGTAGCGGATTTACATCCCCACTGTCCTCTGAAAAATATTTCAAATCAGTTTCTTCAAAGCTTATGCTTCCATCTTCATATTCTATCATCGTTTTTCCTCTTGACTGCAATCTTAGAATTTGCTTGATATTATTTGTATAATGTCTGCAACCGATTTCATTTCCATTATCTGTTGTGTTGAAAATTTTATGCTAAACTCCTTTTCCAATGCAAGCATTAGTTGAATATGCATCAAAGAATCCCAATCATCTATATCTTCCATAGTGTCAGTATTATGAACTTCCTCTTCATCCATTTCAAATAAATCAGCAAAAACTTCCTTTACCTGTTTCTCAATATTCATCTTTATTTACCTCCACAATGTTTGTTTGAAAATATGTTTTATCAGTTATACTTATGCTAAAAAAGTCTTTATCAAATTCAAAATCATTTTCTATCAAGATTTTTTTAATCATAGCATTTCTTTCTGTTGGAAGATAATGTATAAGTATTTTTTTACACCCTTCCTTTAAGGCTTTCTCTGTTATCATATTTAATATAAATTTTTCGAGCGTCCTTTTGAATACCCTACAGCTCATAGCCCATGCTGTTATTATACATTCATCTTGTTCAATTTTATATAATAGCACAGACACTATGCCGTAATTTACAAATTTATCCTTTAACTGGAACCCCCATATGTAACTTCCTTTATTTTGATAGTTTAACAACTGTGCCTCCGTGCATCTGAAGCCAGTAGTATTGAACTGATTTGTTTTATTAAACAACTGTGTTATTCTCGAAATGTTTTTTTCACTTAACTTATCAGCACTGCATCTCATATCAAGACTGTTTAAGTATTCCATATAATCACAGCTATTTTTTTCAGCTTTTTTCATTTCTTCCTGCACAATGTATGTAGCAGTTCTATTAAAATCTTCCTCTGTAATCTGAAGCCATTCAAAATAATTTTCATTTTCAATATTTTCAATGTAATCTGCCGGATCTTCTGATAAATTAACTACCTCTACTTCCGGAAACGATACTTGTACTAAATTTCTTTCCACAGGATTATCATCTACAAATACCATTGAATCTGTTCCTATATTCAATTTTTCTGAAATGGTCTGTATATTTTTATCCTTATTTTCCCAATTCGCAATAAAGCAGCTAATATCATCTAATTTTAAAATCATGTTATCGTTTTTTCGAAAAACTTCTTTTGCATATTCTTCATCATTCTTACTGCATACAGCTAATATAATCCCTCTGTCTTTCAAATCTTTCAGATATTTTTGAAATGCTAAAAAAGCTTCTCCAACAGGATTATCCGGGAATATATTTACGCCATCAATACCTACCTCTTCTAAAACCCCTCCCCATAAAGTATTATCTAAATCTAAAACTATACATTTTCTATATTTACCGCAATAATTTAATATATTTAATGCTATTTCCCTTACTGCCTGAGGAAGGCATTCGTACGACATATTGCACTTATTCAAATAATAATTGGAAAAATCAAACCATTTCCTTTTTCCAACTGCAGATGCCAAATAGTTGTAATCTATGATTGTAACATATTTTTTCTTCTTTATTTTTAATACATAGTTCAATAACTCTATATAGCTCTGCCGGCTCCATACATAATTTTCCTCTAAATTTCCCAATTGTCTTTCCAATGGAATAACAAAATTAGTTTGAAAAATAGCAGAACCACACCTGCTATTCACTTTCTCCCAAAGTTTTTCTCGTTTCCGCATCCACTCCCAGACCATCTTCCACACTTGTTCTTCTTGCATGTATAAATCAGGAAACTGCAAAATTTCCCTGTAATCCGTAAATATCACGGTAATATCCGGTTCAAATTTATAATATTCAGAGTCATCATCCATTATATCTATTTCTGCGCCCTTGTATGTTCCAATAAAAACTTCTATACTGACATCCACCATATTGAGACCATATTTTAACATAGATGCAAAATACTGCAGGCTTCCTGTTCCAAGTAAAGCAACCTTTATTATATTTTTCTTCCCCAAATTGAATGTTTTATTTACTTCTGATTTTTTTTTAATTTCCCTCATAATTGTCAAAAAATCTTTATCATAGAATTCTCTAATTTGTTTTTCAGACATTCTTTTATACCCTCAGTTCCTTTTTGTCATTTTGCCATATTTACTGCACAATTCAGCTCCCATTGCATTTAGAAGTGCTGCTCGCTTAGGTTCTATTACAAATGTATATATTTCTTTACCTTCACGAAGAAGAGTATTTACCAAATAGCTTTCTATCACAAAACCATACCCTTCCTTACGATAGTGGGCATCTACTATCAATCCACTCGTCACCGCTATGTTCTCATATTCTGCGTATGTTGCTATATGTGCGACAATTTTACCGTCTTTGCGAATAATTACATTTCGTCCCATTCCCGTTTCCATACGTTCCCGTAGTTGATGCTCCAGTTCTTTTATTTTGTAATTATTCTGAAAAGCCTCATCAGAACATATCAAACAGGCTATCTCTTCACAATCATCCAAAGTCGCCGTTTCAATCTTTTCGGTTCCTTCAAAAATTCTATACTCATTTATCCGGTAAACCATACCATAAATGCTATCATAGTTTTTTGCCATACTTAGAGATAATTTTTGTATCAGTGATTCCCTTCCTGATATCATACTAACCGGATTGCTTTGCAAAAAATCTGCAAGCCATTTTGTTTGTTCCTGCTCTTCCGTTGTGACAATCTGCATACTATCATAATACTTCATAAGCACTGTTTTTATTTTTCCGGTATTATTCTCCCTATTTATCCAAACCTTCATATTATCATTAAAAAGAGAATATTTTTTTATATCTATGTACATATAAATACAATCTGCGAGATTTTCTTTTAAAAAATATAGTATATCGGCTAAATCATGCTTCTTTGCCTGTATCATGGTATTCTCCTTACTCTTCATATTCATACAAACCGTTCAGTTCGATATCTGCCGGTAAATGGTGATTAATTCTATTTTGAGGTTTCGGTAATTTTCCATAATCGTCTCCATACAAAAAGCGCAAAAATTCATCGTACTCCTGTGGTGCAGGAAATCGGTGCCCCTCAAATTCTATTTCGCATAAATTTTCAAAATATTTTCTTTGGTTAAATCCCCTGTGATAGGGATTTCTCCTTACACACAAATATGCAAGAAAGTCTTTCCTATCCTTTACCATATTGGCCCATTTATAATATAACTGGTAGCTTTTTTTATTGGAAACCTTCGCTATACATTCATAATATTTTCTTTTTAGCCAATTCCTTTCACTACCGCTTCCCATATGCGCCCATGTCATAGTCTTAAAAAAACTGCATAATGCATTTTGAATTTCAAACATAATTCTACTATCCGGACTATTGTAAAAGGGCAGAATATCAATTGCAATCCCCTTATGTGTGTTAAAAGCGCTCCTTCCGTCTTTTACATAAACTGTTCCGTTTCTCTTAATCTGACCAAAAACAAGATTATCATCCTGATCTGTCTTTTGAGTTCGTAAAAAAAATCTTTCTTGATCCAATTCTGTTTCTGCAACTTTTTCAAACTTCAGCCATTCTTCATTGAGCATAAAGACATCAATATCATCATCCCATGGAATAAATCCCTGATGTCTTACTGCCCCCAGTAATGTTCCTGCTGCCAATATATACTTTATATTATGTGCTTTACACACCCGGTCAAATTCGCACAAAATTTCCAGTGCAACCATTTGTACTCTGCGAATAGTCTCCGGACCTTCTATGACAGCCCTATTGGCCTTTTGCCCTGTAATTTTCTTCCTTTTATTATCTGTATAGCATTGCCGTAACCATTCCTGACTTTCTTTTATACACATTACTTGTATTCCGCTAAACTCGCAGTTTTCTACATTTTGATATGTTTTAGTCAAGTTCATTACTCCTGTCTGTTTGTCTTGAACCGGAATAAGTGCATACTTGGTCGGCGTCTTACTCTCTTCAGCCAATCTACCATAAAAGAGTTTTATTTCCTTTTCTTTTTTTGCACTCATCGTACACCATTTTCTTTTTGCTATGGCACAAATATTAGCTTTCACTCCTCTTAAATACGGTGCTGGTGCAGTTGCCTCTATACATTGCAGAAAAAATTTATTTTTTTTGTAATTTGAGCGATATTCCTTCCATGTGTTTCCCGCATAAAAAATAGGATAAACACATATAAAATAATCATAATACATATGGTCTTTACTTCTGTCTTCCGGCAATTTAACCATACTTCTCATACATATATACGAATACAGCGCATTAAAGCTCGGATCTTTTTCCTTATTAAGAACATATAAATCCGGATCTACCCCTTTTTCCAAAATTGTAACCAGTTTTAAATAATCAGCATATAACATGCCAATAGTAATGTCCGATAACCAATTTGCCTCTTTCTGCTCTTCATATTGTGAAAGTAAAGTAGTAAATAATAACGTATAAGATAATTTATTTTTCCTGCAAATAGTATCTACCTTTTTTAAGATATTTCTTGTATATTTTCTACCCTTGAACTGCATTTTCTTCTTCCTTTTTTGTCAGAATTTCCTTTAAGGCATCTAATAATATCTGGTTATCTTCTTCATTTTTCACAGCAATTCGTATATATGACTTTTTATAAAATCCTTTCTTATCTGACAGGTCTTTAATTAATATATTTTTCTCCTGCATCAAAATTGCAGCAAGTTTTCCTGAAGTTATGCCGCCTTTCACTTCACACATAATATAATTAGCCTGCGACGGAAATACCCTTAATTCCTTCATATTTGCAAGTTGTTCCAGCATATATTTTCTATTTTCAGCTATTTTATTACATGCAGCAATATAGCTCTTTTTATACAGTCTCTGAATCTGCAGATAATATTCTGCCAGTGAATTTATATTCCAGATAGCCATTTGAGAAAGCATTGCTTTTCTGATTTCTTTATCTGCCGTTGCCATAACCCCCAGTCTAAGGCCTGGAATTCCATATGATTTACTTATACTCTTAATAACTATTAAATGTGGATATTTTTCAAGAATTTGCTCATTTAATAAAGTAAATCGTAATTCTTGATCTGCAAAATCTACAAAAGATTCATCAATAATGCAATATGTTTCTTTTTTTTCACATTTCTCAAGCAACTGTAAAATTTCCTCTTTTGTGAAGAAAAATCCGCTGGGATTATCTGGATTAATAATAATCAGATTGTCCGTTTCATCAATTTCTTCTAACAGTCTTCTCATGTTCATTCTATAATCATTGTCTGCATTATCCAGTAATCGAATTTTTTGTGACTCAAAACATCTTATGTATTCATTAAAAGCAGGAATGCCCACCGATACCGTACCCTCTAATATTTTCCCTAATACATTGATTAACTCAGCCGCTCCGTTACCAACTATCAGATATTCCTCATCAATATCAAACATACTTGCCGCATTCAGTCTTTGAATATCCATCCCTGATGGATACTGCGTGCATAATATTTCATAAAAATATTTCATTTGATATATCAATTTTTTAGGTGGATAATAGGGATTCACTAAATAGCAGTAATCTTTTACCTTAGGAAATCTCCAGTAGCCTCCATAATGTCTTTCATATTTCTTTAACACTGTATCCTGATCTGCAAACATGGTATTAGCAATATCCAAATCTTGTGCATCATCTACTTCATACCAGTTTTCATTGCTTAATAAAAATGCCTTTAATTCCGAATTGCGAATATGCGCTAAAATTTTTAAAACCTGTTCGTAGTACTGATTGGTTCCATATGCTTTTAAATATGCTTCCATAAAGGGAATATACTGATTTGCTGCAAATTCTTTGCTAAATTTATATATATTTACAGTTTTATAATACCTATCCACATCTTCATATCTAAACTGTGTTTTATCAACAAAATCAATGATATTTCTTTTGGCATCAAGAAGTACCATGGTTCCATCCATCCATTGTTCATATTTGGCGGCTACTACAATATTTTTTTCTTTGCTGTCAACAATATCTTTTATAATTCCCTTTTCAAAAACCAAATCCGATTCCAGTAAAATAGTATCATCTTTTGTCAGCCATTCTCTCGCCATATATAAAGAATATATATTATTTGTCGTAGCATATTCTTCGTTATAAACATATTCAATTTCTATCGAAAAATGTTTCTTCTCAATATAATCCTGAAGTGCCTCTGCCTCATACCCTATAACCATAATCAGTTTTGTAATACCTGCTTCCGTCAAAGCCTCCACGACTCTTTCTAATAAAGTTTTACCCCCTACCTCAATCATACATTTTGTATGATTTTTGGTATATTTTTTCATTCTGCGTCCCATTCCTGCCGCGAGCATCATTGCCTGCATATTATTTTCCTCCTCTAAGTTTATTTGTCAAAAACTCCAGTATCTTATTTCCCGCATTCCCATCCATATTAGGAAATGCCTTACGAACTGCCTCCATACGTTCCTCATACATAAAATCATTGCCTTGCAAAACATTATCTCTGAAGTCTGCAAATGTCATTTTATTTTTTCCAATTCTAAAATAATTGACATTTCTATTGATTGGAGAAATTTTATTTACCTCTTCATTTACCATTCGTTGTATAATTAAAATCGGCTTACCTGTTGCCATATATTCATTAATTAAAGAACTCCATGTAGAAATTAAAGCATCCGAACAATAAAAGGCTTTTGCATAATCACCCGTTTCATCAATAATTCCATTTGTAGACTGAAGAATCTGTCTTTCAAAATAATTTATAAAATCTAAACATTCAGGGAATCTGCCCTGCAGCATATTCTTCATTAAAGGATGGGGGCGCCAAATTAATCCGCAATCCTCCCGGTTTAGAAAAGTATCAAGGATTTCCTTATGAAACTTTACAGCATAGTTATCCGGTGATTCTGCATATTGAAATGCTTTGGGAAAATAAGATAAATGCGTATTTAATAAAAATATCTTTTTATTAGACAATTTTTTTGTCCATATTTCCGGTAGCTTCTGAGTATTCTTATTATTTTTGACAATTGCATCTATTTTAGGAGAACCAAAAGCTATTATTTTCTCTTCATTATGTCCATAACTTTCAAAAATCTCCTTAACCCTCTGTGACTGGGCAATAACATAATCAGAATAATATACTCCCGGTGCCGTAAACATAAATTCCTGACTTTTTCTGTTAAATGATCCTACTGTAAAATATGGACTATATACCAACAATTCTGTATTTTTTTTCAAATTGGAAGAATAATAATATGCCGGAACTCTCGTAAGATTGTTGCATTCATCATATGGATTATGTATGAAGATCATCTCCGGGTGTTCCTCTTCCATTGCATATTCTTTGTAACTCGTAATCCTTACATATGGGGGGAATCTATCTCCATCATATTTCATGTGAATATTCTTCATATCTGCAATATCATAATATGGTATCGGCACTACCTTTACTTCATAATTTTCATCTGCCTCTGCAGCATACCATATAGACTCAAGACTTGTCCACATATCTGCCTTATAGGGCATGAAAACTATTTTTATTTTATCTACCGGTATTTTAGTTTCAATTTTATGTTCTATCGTTTCCATCATATTCTTCATAGAAAATAAGTGCATTTTTCTATCAGATTGTCCCTGTTCCATACTGCATATATATATCTCTTCACAGTATTCTTCCAAAATTGTAACTATATCACCACTATTTTTCTCCTGTTCTATATTATTTCCAATTGCAACAGCCGCTTCCTGTAAATCCGCAAGTCCGTTCATTCCCTCCTCAGTGTTCCAAACAATGGCTTCTGTTAATCTATCCTGCATAATTTTCATAGTTTCTACCAGACAAAGGATTTGTTTTTTTGTAAAAAAGCGCATTTTTCCACTCCCTTAATTTTTCTATATTTTAAAATGTATCGACATATATGCTAATTTTTCTAATATCTACCCTTAATTATTTCTATTTTTTCGCACCATACATATACATTTATTTTTACCTATAATCTCAAAAACTTTTTTTTTATGCGCATATATGATATAATTACTACATTCTATATTGCGGAGGTAAAGAACATGACACCCGTTTCTATCTGTATCATTGCTAAAAACGAAGAAAAAAATATGGATAAATTTTTATCTTCTATTCAAAAAAGTATGAAAAACTATCCACATGAAATCGTAATTGTCGATACGGGTTCCTCAGATTCAACTTTAGAAATTATTCAAAAATACAATGTCAAACTATTTCATTTTGAATGGTGCAATGATTTCAGTGCGGCACGAAATTACTCTCTGCAATGTGCATCTTTCCAGTGGGTTCTTGTTTTGGACTGTGATGAATTTATTACTCATATAGATGTATCTTGTTTTGACAAATTATCTCGAAACTTTCCCAAATCCGTTGGGCTTATAACACGAAACAACCATTGCTGGTCCGGGAACAATGACAGAATTTATACTGATGAAGTGAACCGTTTGTTTCATAAAAATTCCTTCCATTATGAGGAAATTATCCATGAGCAGTTGGTTTCCAATGACGGTCAGCCTTACCAAATGTTACAGGTTCCTATTACCGTTGACCATGTGGGCTATATTGGTTCTTCTGATGAATTGCATGCGAAAGCTCTTCGAAACAACCAGTTACTATTTAAAATGCTGGAGAAAAATCCAAACGATCCCTATGTCTATTTTCAAATCGGACAATCTTTCAACCTTATTGATGATTCTGAAAATGCCTATAAATATTATAAAAAGGGATTGGAATTCGATATTGACCCATCTTTGGAATATGTGCATCTCATGATTTTAGGCTATGGGGAATCCATGCTGGAATTAGGAAAATATCAGGAAGCTCTTACTTTGGAAAGTGTGCAGGACGTTTTCGATGTCTCCCCCGAATTTGCCTGCCTTATGGGACGTATCTATCGTTTGAACGGTCAGTACATCAATGCCATGAAAGAATTCTTAAAGGCTACCACATATTCCACTGCTGACTTAGAGGGTTCCAATACGTATATTCCCCTTTATCAGATGGGGTATATCAATGAATTAATGGGGCAAACAGAGGAAGCAAAAAAATTATATCAAAATTGTGGCAATTATCCTGCTGCTCTGGAACGTCTCACTCTTTTATTAAAATAATTAACTACATACATTTTATATCATTCACCTATTTAATCATATGAAAAAGGGACTGGCTTTCGCCAATCCCTTTTGAGGTAGTTCAATATGCAATTACTGTAACAGAGAAAGTACACCCTGGTTAGCTGTATTGGACTGTGCCAGCATAGCCTGACCTGCCTGAGCAAGAATCTGGTTATTGGAGTACTTAACCATTTCTGTAGCCATATCGGTATCACGAATCTGGCTTTCAGCAGCGGTTGTGTTCTCAACAACATTGTCAAGGTTCTTGATGGTGTGCTCAAGTCTGTTCTGAATAGCACCCAAATCAGAACGCTGCTTGTTCAGAGTCTTGATAGCATTCTTAACAGTGCTGATAGCTGCTTTAGCCTTAGAACCATCTGCGCCATCAACCTTCAGATTCTTAACGCCCAAAACATTAGAGGAGATAGAGGAAATAGAAATCTTAATCTGGTTTCCTGCTACGCCTTCTGCACCAACCTGAAGTTCTTCGTTCTGGAATGTACCATCCAGTAACATCTTCTCATTGAATGTGGTGGTTGTAGATACACGGTCGATTTCGGTTATCAGCTGATCAACTTCGCTCTGGATGTAGCTACGATCTTCTTCCTGATTGGTTCCGTTTGCTGCCTTAACTGCCAGTTCATTCATTCTCTGAAGCATGTCATGAACTTCGTTTAATGCACCTTCAGCTGTCTGTACGCAGGAGATACCGTCCTGTGCGTTAGCACTTGCCTGTGTAAGACCTCTGATCTGACGTCTCATCTTCTCGGAAATTGCAAGACCTGCTGCATCATCTGCTGCACGGTTGATCTTGTAACCGGAAGATAACTTCTCAGTGGATTTAGCCTGTGTAGAAGAAGTTACTCCTAACATTCTGTTTGAGTTCATTGCTCTTAAGTTGTGCTGTACTACCATAATTTTTTCCTCCTTGGATTTTCCTAAGTAGCATCCTTGCCACTTGATGAGCTGAAGCTCTCGCTCCAGTGGTTGGTAAGTAATTTGTTTTACTTGTAATATATATCGGTGTGGTTTTGGAAAACTTTACACCTCTTTATATATTTTTTTAATTTTTTTTATCCAGTATGGAATGTCTTTCCTCGCTGTTTGCACTCTTATAATAATTGTAAGCGGCTGCAGATGCCTGACGACTCATCTGGAGCTTTCCTCTCTCCTTTCGGAGATGTCTTTCCATACTTTGTTTATTGCGTTCTTCCATGGTCTGAATATGATTGCTTTTTTCCGTAATTTCTTTAATCAAAGCCTGCATGAAAAGAATCTGTGGCCTGTACTGCTCCTTTCCGGTCTGCAACTGTTCCTTCACTTTTTCGTAAAGCATCTCAAAGCCGTCATCCAATCGTGAAAGTTCGGTTGCCTGTCCGTCCTTTTCCGTCATTAATGCATCAAATTCCGGGAAAGAAAGTTCTTCCTGTTTTAGCAGGATTTCCTGTTTTTCGCAATTTTCCGCAATCTTATCCAGCAGAGCATTTTTCTTTTTTAAGGATTCATTCATGATATTTAAATAGTTATCAATCATGAAGCACCTCCCACATGATTAATACGCATAACCTCTTTCCAGGTATCCCTGACAGAACGTAAGTGAGTACATACCTCTTCCAATATCTCCTTATCCTTGGAAACATTGGCCTCCACCAGTCTTTTGGCTACATAAGCATAAATATTATCAAAATCCTGTGCCACCGGATAGCTCATATCCAGTGTTATTCGCAGATGGTCAATAATCTTCTGCGCTTTTATGATATTGGTATGTGCCTTGGGAATATCTTTAGCGTCAATGGCCACCACTGCTATATTGCAGAATTTAATAGCTCCGTCATACAGCATAAGAACCAGTTCTGCCGGTGATGCGGTTAAAACTTTATTGTTACTGTACTGTGCATAGGCATTGGGAAGTGCCATGTCATCAACCTCCTAATAAACTGGTTACGGCATTGGTATTGGACTGCATTTTTGCAAGAGCCGTTTCCATTTTACTGAACTTTTCATACCATTTGTCTTCGTAATCCGCTAATTCCTGTTCCTGTTCCGCTATCTTGGTCTTGTAGTCATTGTAATCAGATTTTATCTTTTTGTCGTCATAAAAACTGCCATAGCTTCTGTAGCCGTCCACCGCAGAAGATAAGTCTGACATCTTACTGTACAAGTTTCTGGAAAGCTGGGTAAAGAAGGAAACTACCGCATCCGGATCACTGGAAATCATGCTCTTTAACTTATCAGCGTTGCCTGAGGTATCACCGTCATCGGGATCTCCGTCAATATGGTACATATTCTTTTCATTGTCTGCCGCAACAAAATAACTCAGTGTATTGATGCCGAAATTGGATAAGTACATGGTCTTTCCATTTACTTCCGCGCCGGTAGACATTACACTTATGAAACCGGAACGGATGTTGGATAAGGTCTCATCACTTTTTAGCAATGCACTTTTAATCTTGTTCTCATACTTTTCAATTTCCGCATCGGACATAGAATCTTTTTCATCATCTGTCAACGGTTCATACCCCTTGGCAGACTCTGCATTATACAACTTATCAATTTCATTGATAATGGAGTTGTACTCCTTCAGGAAATTTTTAATCATGTTGTAAATGCCATCCGTATCATCCTGTGTGGTAACGGTAACTTCCTCTCCGTCCCTGGTCTCTGCCTGAGCCGTAAAGGTAAGTCCGTTAATGGCAAAACTGTTATTGGCACTGGAAAACTCCGCACCGTTTAACAGAATTTTGGCATCCCGGCCTTCAATCTTAGTTGCACCAGTATTTTCAAGCTTACCGTTATTATAGTCATCCATTACCTTAGCTGCATAAGCGGCTTTGTTGTAGTAAGAATCTTCGATTTCTATTTTCACGTTGTCCTTTGTAACTGCACTGTATGTCACATTACCTTCGGCATCGGTAGTTGCCGTAACATCTATGTATTTATCCTGAATATCCTGAATCTGCTTATTGTAAGACTCCAGATTTTTCTGTTGTGTTTCCAGAGTATCAGCATCTTTTTTTAATTTTGAAAGCTCATCCACTTCGCTTTGCAGCTTTGTTTTTTCTTCTTCCAGCTTAGCAGACTCATCCCCCAGCGGAAGAACATAAATCTGTCTTGTAAGTTCCTTAATTCTGGCATTTTTTTCATCGAGCTGCTTCTGATATACGTCGGATGATTCCAGTGTTTTATCCTTGTACTTCTCCTGAATTTCCGCAATCTTATCTTCTGCAGACTTTTTCGATGTAAGAAGGCTCTTATACCGGGACAGATATTCGTCCGTCTTGGCTGCAATATCCTTATCAATCATGCTCTGCATATTTGCAAGGGTCGCATCTCTGTTTCCTGCCACATAATAGCCTGCATATTCCTGATAGCGGGCTAAAGACGATGCATCATCCTTCAGACTTACCTGCAGTCCTAACTTGGACAAAATATTGGCGCCTGCTTCGTTGTTTGCCGTCATACTGAAGTTATTGTCAGCGCCTGACTGCTTGGCACTGATAAAAAATCTCTGCTGTCCGGCATCAAAATTGGCATTCAGTCCGCTTTCCTTTACCTGGGTCAGTAAATCGGAAATGGTCGTATCCTTTGTTATATTAATATCTACCGTCTTTCCGCCTGCCGTAAAGGAAATACTTCCCTCTGCGAAATCATCTCCTACCACGTCGCTGATTTTGGATAAAGCATTCCAGCTTTTTCCGTCTGCGCCCGCCTCTACCTTATCGCCTGTCAGATATGCCGTCTTTGCCAGCTGCTTTACGGCAAGCTGCTGTACACCGTTTACCGCATTTTCACCGGTAATCACGCTGACAACACTGCTATTGGAAACCTTTGTTGTTTTCTTCATATAAGAAGTACTGAAACGTAAGTTGGAAACATATTTACTCTGCAGGTTTTTCAGCTTGGTATTTAAGCTTTTCCATGTATCCTGCTTCCATTCCAGCTTGGTCTGTGCTTTTTTGGTATTATCTACTTTAGTCTGTCTGGCTGATACCAACTGTTGGATGATGCTTTCAGTATCCATGCCGGAAATCAGACCGCTCATTCTCATTGCCATGCTGTGCTCCTCCTTTTATTCGGTCTTAATTTCTGCCGTTTGCAGCTGTCATTATCTCTTTTCATCCACTAAGATACCTGCCATCTCCCATACCTTGGCTATCATATCCAGAGTCTTTTCGGGAGGAAGCTCTTTGATAACTTCCTTGGTATCTTTATCCACAATCTTGATGGTAATACGGTTTGTAGCCTCATGTATGCCGAATATAGCCTCTGAGCTGCCAAATTTCTTGTTAAAAGCTTCTACTGCCTTTTTTATCTGCTCATTGCTGGGCTGCTTCATTGTATTGGCATTGTCACCGTTCTTTGCATCGGAATCACCTTTTTTTCGTGTGTTCTCTACGATGCGGATAGTCGGGTCTGTCTGCTGTATCGTTTCCTGGGCAGATACATCCGTGTACTCTGCGTTTGTCGTCTGTGTCACGGGCTTGGTCTGTATCTGCGTCTGTGCCTGTACACTCATTACACTTCCTAATGGTTCAATTGCCATTATAATCACCTCCGTATGAATCAGCTGATTTCCGTTATCAAAAAACATATCGGCAAAAAGCCTCAAAATATTTAGCTTTTTGCCGATAAAGTTTTTGGTTTTACGCCAGAATTGCTTTCACCTCATCCAGCGCCTTGTCCGTCGCCGCCGCTATCTGCTCCGCTGTGAAGCCGTTTTTGTGCATACTTCGGATTGTTCTCGATTCTCCAATGCTGATTCCTTTGGTTTCTCCAATAGCGATGCCTTCTTCGCGTCCCTGCACCAGACCGGATTCTCTTCCCCTCGTTTCTCCAATAGCTATGCCTTTTTCCATTCCAATGGCAATGCCCTCTTCCATAATTCCTTCACCTAAGTTGCACATCTCGTTCACATCCTCTCTGAAATCTTCTTCCTCTGATATATCATACTCTGTTTTCATTATATGTAACTTTTCTTCCACCGCAAGCTTCTGGGAAAATATAGTTCCCAAAAACCGGTGCAGTTCATAGCTTTCTTCCTGTCCGGGCAGGTCTTTTCCAATCCCAATCATAACGATATGGAACAGATCCAGTCCTCCCCTCCACGGCTGGCTTCCCATCATATCTTCTTTGGTCAGATGAATATGGCTCATGCTGTTTTCCTCCATATTCATGCAAATCCAGATAGAGTACACGCTCTTGATATCGTCGTAATGGGAACCCGTAAAGTCCCTCTCCTTCTGGGCGGAAATCTGCCGGCTCACATAAAAGACCGCCCGATTTAAAATCTGATATTCCCTGGGCTGGTCCTTCTGCATCTCCAGATTGATGATTAT
>FR880843.1 GCA_000434615.1 Clostridium sp. CAG:510 | reverse complement strand
TCCCGGCAGAATAATCCCCACCTGCCTGTAGCACCACAGTGTCAGATAGCTGCAGTCCACATAATCACCCTTGCCTCTGTAAGTCTGCGAGTATGGATGCCCTAACCGGGACATGGCAAGCTCTACCACCTTTCCTCCTACTTCACTTGCAGGCAGGTCATAATAGGTAACGTCACCGCCTCCATTCCAGTTTGTCCAACCATCATCATACGCATCGCTCTCCTGCATGGCAGTGGTGTTATACTTTGCGATATGCCACACATTCATTGCATTAGCCTGTTGCTCATAGGTTACTTCCACCCCATAGTGGTCTTTTATCCTTTCAAACAATTCCACCTTGTCTGTGATGGCAAAGGATGCCTGATATACTTCCACATACTGCCCGCCCTCCTCATCTGTAACAGTCCTGGTACGGTCTTCAAAAGTCACAAAGGATTCTGCAAACCTCTGGTAGTCCGCTTCTCCCAGCCAGAGCCAGTCCTCGCCGAAATACAGAGAGTAAAACACCGCCTTGACCAGATACCTGTCCTGAACATCTCCCTCTGCCACTGCATCTATCTCATCCATAGCGACATCAATCCTGACGAAACTTTCCTGCATTTTTCCGATATACTCCCGGTAATCAGCAGGCATGCTTAAAGGAATACTGCCACCGTCAAATGCCAGCCGAACTGCCGCCCTGTTATGATCTGCTCCGGCGGATGCAATGCTCATAATGCACACAATAGCAAGAATAAAAGGAATACACAGCCCTACCACTACCGATGCGATTCCTGTCCAGACCTTTTTGTTGGTTCCCACCGCAATGGCGGCCTTAGCTATCATTGCAGCAGTTGTTG
>FR880842.1 GCA_000434615.1 Clostridium sp. CAG:510 | reverse complement strand
ATTTGTTTGCAGGGAAAAAGGGCTGCAGAATTACAGTGGGTAAAGAAAATATACGGGGAAATATTATTCTGCTTGATTCAAGAGTCAGGCATGCAGTTGAAGCAGGAAACAATTGCGCTTTTTTTCTGCTGATTGATCCCACAAGCATTATTGCGGAACAGATTCGGGAGCAATATATAAAAGGCAGTTCTTACTGCAATGTTTCGGATGAGATTGTAGAGATATCAGAAGATATTCACAATTTGCCGGAGAATGAAATTATACGCATCGTTGAAAATATGTTTCTTGCTATGGGTATTTCAACAGGAAAAAAAAGTGTACGAGATGAAAGGACTGAACTGATAATCGACAAAGTTATTTCAGGGGAATGGTTAAGTTACAGTGTTAAGCAGATTGCGGAGAAAGTTTTCCTTTCTGAAAGCAGGTTGACGCATTTATTCAAGGAAGAAGCCGGCATTTCGCTAAAAAGTTATATTCTGATGCGCAGAATGGAATATGCATACAGATTGATAAGCACGGGTGGTAAAATTACCTGGGCAGCGCAGGAAAGCGGTTTCTCAAGTTCGGCACATCTTGCATACACTTGTAAGAAATTAACGGGTGTTTCTATTACGGATGTATTAAAATAAACAGAAAAACAGCAGATTTTTGAAAGCAAAAAGTTTTCCCTTCGGTTATAGTGGCTATTGTAATTATAAGGAGGAGAAAATTGCTATGAAGTTTATGTATTTTTTTGATGATAAAATAAAGCGCCATATTATGAAGGGGAAAAAATATTGTAATCCGGCAGAAACAGGAAATTACGAATGCGGAATAAGCTGTATCAGACAAGGGGATGTAAATCTTTGGTTTTATACCAAAAATGGCGTGACAATAGCTGTTGATTCGGGACATTTGAATTATCGGGGGGTTGAAAAGAATTTTCAACAAATAGGTATTAATCCTGAAGAAATTAAACATGTTTTTATTACTCATGCCGATGTGGATCATTGTGGTGGAATTGATACAAGCGGAACAAATATATACCCGAATGCACAAGTGTACCTGGGGAAAGCGGAAAGCGCATACTTGACTGGAAGCATCCATCGTATGACAAAATTGGGGGTGAAAATTAAAAATTGTGTCAGAATTAAAGAAGGATATTATGCCATAGATAATAATGAAAAGTTTGATATCGGAGGCATTAAGATACAATCTATTCCTACACCCGGACATACTCTGGGGCATACCTGTTATATTGTTGATGATAAGATTTTGTTTACCGGAGATTGTCTTGCAATAAATGAAAAAGGTGGATATAGTTTTTTTGATTTTTTCACCCAATATCCGGACATGAACAAAAAGTCTCTGGTGAAATTGAAGGCATTGATTGATAATTCCCAACACATTCAATTGGAATATGTCTGTACAGGGCATAGTGGTATCAGAAAATATTCTGACGTTATATTTGCACACATTGATGAATCAGCGCGATTTAGTAAAAGAAAGCCATTTGATGATAAAGCACCTTATGATGCTTTCATCCGGTAATTATGAAAAAGATTGGAGACCATTATGAAAAACAAATGAAAGCTAAAACTGGAATT
>FR880841.1 GCA_000434615.1 Clostridium sp. CAG:510 | reverse complement strand
AACGGACATGAATTTTTATGAACACCAGTCAACTTATAATCCCAACATGCCCATGCGCAGCCTGATTTACTGTACGGATGCCATAGACAGGCGTATAAAAGAGAAGAATGAGAACCTGTACGGACACAAGCAGATTAAGATACCCACGCCCCGGTTTGTGGTATTTTACAACGGGCGGGAAAAGCGCCCGGCAGTGGAGAAAATGTATCTTTCCTCGGCATATATGGGAGAAAAGAAAAATCCGGATTTGGAGCTTTCCTGTACGGTGTATAACTTAAATGCACCGGAAAATAAGGAACTTCTGGAGAAGTCGGAAGTTTTATATGGCTATACCTTCTTTGTAAACAGGGTGAATGCCAATAAAACTTTTTTTGTAAACAGGGTGAATGTCAATAAGGAAAACGGGATGGAACTGGAGCAGGCGATTGATGAAGCCATTGACACATGTACGAGAGAAAATATTTTGAAGGATTTCTTTGGAACGTATAAGAATGAGGTGAGAAGGATTATGGCACTTGATTTTACTTTTGAAAGACAGATTGAATTGACGAGGATGGAGTATTATCAGGATGGGTTTGCGGATGGAGAAGCACAGGGAGAAGCTCGTGGTAAAAAGGATGGGCAGTTGCGGACACTGATTTCCCTGACAGTCCGTAAACTTTGTAAAGGTAAAAGCGTAGAACAGATTGCGGACGAATTGGAAGAAGATACCGCAACGATTGCGCCTATCTGCAAAGCAGCGGAAGAATTTGCACCGGAATATGATGAGGAGAAGATATTCCGGAAGTTAATTTCAGAAGAAGTATAAGGTACATAAAATTTTACACCAATATGCTATTCTGCAACCATGTGATAAAACACACCTTCTCCGATGGAAGTCGTTTGTGTTATTTCACTTCCGACAATGTGGAAACCGGCCTTTTCATAGCAAGGTCATTTGCTGTCCGTAGCCTTTATTGCAAAATTCAGGATTTACACCAATGCCAAAGAAAATCTCGGTGTTTTCTTCATATAAATTAATAAATCCTATGAGGTTTTCATTTTCATAAAAGGAAAAGAAATTATTTTGGGGGTTGGCAAAGCCGTAATGGTTTCTTTTATGTTCCTCGTAGGGTTTCTCGGTATAAATACTGTACTTTCCTTCGTATTTCCAATTTGTAATGCTATATTTTTCTTCTTCCGTTGTTCTATGATATGTAAGCATTTGGGTTCTCCTGAATATACAACATAATAAAGTTTTTATCATTTTAACATAAATTCGCTCGTAAGTGTAAAAATTGGTTCACTTTACGGTATGAAAGTGAGTAAACGAAGTATATTCGCATGTTAATAAGCATGTAAATACACTTGCATATACATTGACATAATGGTAGTATTAAGAAAAGGAGATGTTTATATGCCTAATATTAAACCTATTTCTGATTTAAGAAATTATACAGATGTACTTAAGGAAGTTGATTTATCCAATCGTGTATATTTGACAAGAAACGGACATGGAGAATATGCAATACTTACCATGGATGAAGTAGATGAACTTGATAGGATAAAAGCAGCATACCTGTTACTCTCTAAGCTGCAAAATGCCGAGAAGAAAGCTGATAAAGAAGGCTGGGTAGATGCAGATGCGCTTGAAAAAGAATTGGGGGTGGATGCCTATTGAGTATACTTATATTTTTACAGGGTTGAAAATAACACAATTTATATTACAGCTTTGTACAGTGAACGTGAAAATTTCATACAAAAAATGTTCGGGATTTCACTTCGCACATCTGAAAGTCTTGAATTCTGGGGCGAATAAAATATTTTACCCTTATCACTTCTTACTTACAATCTACCGTTTTTTCTTATTCCCTTATCCACCCATCCACATACTCTTTCATAACCTCCGCTGCATGATTTGTGGGCGTACAGTGTAGACGGCACAAGGACGTCAGAGGAGCCAGTTTTTGCGCAAAGAAAAAATTTTTCTCAAAAAGAGTAGGCGTCCAGGAGGGCGTAATCATGCGGTTTGTCAGAGACAAAATCTGCTCGTCCGGGGTGAGTTCTTCCACAAAATCGGAAATATCCTGCTTCAGGAACACAATACCGCCCAAAGGATGGGAAGAGGCGGTGGAAATGCCGGAGGTACCGCACCAGGGAATACCGTGTACCACGGGCGTGTTTTCTGAAAAAGAGAGCAAATTCAAATCACCGTTTAACAGAGGTGTACCGAAGGCTTCCTGCCACAAACGGGTATGTGTGGACTTACCGGTGCCGGAAGGACCGGAAAACAGGTAAGCCTTGTTTTTATAGAGCAGGGAAGCGGAGTGCAGTACCGTCATTCCCCTTTGCTGTGCAAGGTATAAAAAGCCCAACCGGAGCACATGGAAAAGAACATCCGGCAAAGAGCCTTTTTCCGAAGGGATGCAGTAAATGCAGAAAAAAGAAGCATCTTTCTTTAAGCGTGCTTCGACAAGCAAAGGCTGGTCGGGGAAAAGAAACAGGTATTCATCCGCCCGTTCCATTACGATAAGTTCTTTGTTATGAAGCAGGGCCATGCCGTTTCCGGCAGAGGCAGGTGTTCCGGCTAAAACAAGCACGGTCTGGTCAGGAACATTTTGCTGTGATGTGCCGCAGTCCGCTGCTTTTATGGGAGCGGCATTGTCCGGAAAAGCAAACATAGTATCTGTTGCAAAAGGCAGCAGCGCCGGAGAGAAAAAGGTACTTTCTCCGTATAAAGAAAAGGTCAGTCCTGCAATGGAGAGCGTGTGCCACAAACCGTCCGGGCCGGTGGGAACAGCCATATCGCAAAGAAGCATGCCGCCATTTACTAACTTCTGTAAAAAAGACAGGGTCTCTTTTTTTATGGTTTCGGCTTCCTGACCGGAGGCGCCGTAGCGGAGCAGAAGGTGATTTACCACTTCCATAGAGGTATGCTCCGTTTTCAGAAACTTCCAGATGCAGATACCGGTGTCGTTCAGCTTAAGTCCCCTTTTGTGGTCGGCAATGCTCTGGCCGGTGGGGAGCAGATAGGAAGATCCGTTTATGGTTTTCAGGATAAAATCGGAATTCTGAATCATGGAATACCTCATCTTTCTTGCATCGATGTATAGTATTTATTATAGCATTGGCACATAAAAAATGCTACAATACCCATAAAAGACAAAAAAGTGAGGGGAAGGCTTTGCAGACAGAGGCAAAAATAAGCCCGGAGGAGCTGCTTGCGGAGGGCAGAACCATTCAGATAAAGCCGCAGGGCTACAGTATGTATCCGCTGTTTGTTCCGGGTAGGGACAGTGCTGTGATAGCACCGCCGGAAAAAAGCGGCAGGCAAGGTACAAATCTACGGTACCGCAAGGGGGATGTTGTGCTATACCGGGGCGAAGGGCAGAAGCTGATTTTACATCGGATATGCCGCCTGAAAAAAGAGAAAAACGGAAGCACGGCTTATTATATGGCGGGAGATAACCAGAGCAGGCTGGAGGGTCCTGTTTATCAGGAGCAGATAAAGGGAGTACTTGTGGCGGTTATCCGGAATGGAAAAACTTTTACCGTAAACAATCTGATTTACAGGGCGGTCTTTACCGTGTGGCGCTGGCTGCGGCCTGCCCGCCAACAGATAACGGGAACGGCAGCAAAAATAAAAAGGAGCAGAATAAAAACAGATGCAGGGGATGAATATGGGAAACGCACAGAGTGAGGACAACAAAAAACGGCAGATAAGGCGGGAAATGGAGGCAAAAGAGGCGGATTTTGAACAAAAACGGAATGCTTATTTTGCGGGACAGTGCACGGACAAACAACTGACGGAGGATACTACCCAGCCTTTTTATGAAAGTATGAGACTCAGCCGGAAACGTCTGGAAGAGCGAAACCTGACAGTGGATGTGCAGGCGGAAGAAGACAGATCCGGCGGAAGATTTGCCATGTTTGTGGATGCCGAAATGTATCAGGGACCTTACAAGGACGGCGGGGATTATGTGGGAATGCACCGCCGGGGCCTGAAGATAAAGAGAACGTTTTACAGGAATGGAAAAAAGCTTTGCAGGCAGAAGGACTATGAAATATCCAGAATCCAGTTTTTGAAATCCGATGTGGAAGGGGATATGGCGGCATGCCCCAACTGCGGACATATGGGTAAAATTTCCAGCTACATAGACGGCTGTGATTACTGTGATGCAAAATTCGTGGTGTCGGATTTTGAAACCAAGGTGTCCGGATATTCGGTAGAGGAAAATGTGCCGAAAAAAGCCAAAAAGACCTTTACGAGAATGTTGACAATCATGTTTTTTACCTCTATTGGTCTTGTAATCCTGGGCGTACTGGCAGCGGCACTGGTCATGATGCTGCTGATGCAGGGAAACAACGGAACACAGGCGGTATGGTCGGGCATTGTCATGATAATTGCACTGGGCATGTATGACAAGCTGGGCGCTATCTTTTCCATTCTGTTCTGGGTATACCTGATTTTGTTCATCGTGCTTCTGGTGCGCACCAGGGTGCAGATATCGGGAGAAAACATGGTAAAACAGTTAATTCCTGATTTTTCCATGCAGGACTTTCTGCAAAATCTGGAGTACCAGTTGAAGAACATCCATCTGACGGACAAAGCGGAGGCTGTGCAGCCTTTTGCCCATTGTCCGCTGCAGGGAATTGTGGAGGATTACCGGGATGTGGTGGACTGCGTTTTGTGTAATCTGACCTTTACATCGGCGGCACGGACGGCGGAAGGCATACGGGCGGATGTAACGGTAAAAATGAGACTTTCCTGCGATACGGGCAGAAAGATTAAAAACCGCTACGAAAAGCTGCAGCTTACCCTGACCTGCTCGGAGGCAGCTTTGGCACGGAAAAAAACAGCTATCCGTGAATACAAATGTCCCGGCTGCGGAGGCAGTGTGGATATCTTAAGCGGCGGCGTCTGCCCCTACTGCGGAACCCACATGGACTACGGAAAGTTCGGCTGGGTCATAGAAAAATACGAAAAGGGCAAGGCAGAAAACCTTTATAAAAGAATAGTTTTCCTGTTTATTGCCATCTATATAGGGGCAATTGCCATTGGCGCCATAGCGGCGGGCAGCACGGAGGACGGTAAGGAAATGCTGTCGGCTGCCGACATGATGATTCACCGCGATGCCATTTTAGATGAGCTTTACGGAAATGTGGCAAAGCCGGATGAATGGAGAGAGGATATTGTCTGTGTCAATACCGCGAAAGACGATATCGACCGGTTCTATACCTATAGCTGTGAAAACGGGTATGAGGCAGCAGCCGGTTATGCGGAGTTTTTAAGAAGCGAAAACATGACGGAAGAGAAAACCGGCAATGCGGCTTTCTGCTTTTACCGGACGGCAAGTTACGGCGGGGAAGACGGCTATGTCAAAGTGGTGATAGAGCCCGCGGAAGACGGCATGACCGTTACCTTTTCCCTGACGGATGAAATAGGTGAGTAGGGGTGAATATCAGTTTGACAATCCCACAGAACCTTTTATAATGGTAGTAAATAAATTTCAGCAAATAAATGGATTGGAGGAATTTAAAATGGCATTTTGTTCAAAATGTGGCGCAACGATTAACGGAGAAAAATTTTGTCCCGCATGCGGAGCACCGCAGCAGTATCAGCAGACGGGAGCACCCCAGGGCGGTGCACAGGGCAACTTTGACAAATTTATGGATACACCCAATACCACGGGTGAATTTGACCCCAACGATATTTCCCAGAACAAGGCAATGGCAGTTCTTTCTTATCTTGCCATTCTGGTACTCATTCCCATTCTGGCAGCACCGGAATCCAAGTTTGCCAGATACCATGCCAATCAGGGACTGACCCTGTTTATTACGGAGATTGCGTATGTTATCGTGGAGTCCGTACTGGGTCTTATTTTCGGGCTGATTCCCGTTGTGGGCGGCATCTTAAACGGCATCCTTGGCCTGGTACATATCGTATTTCTGGTATGGGCAGTGCTTGGTATCATCAATGCGGCAAACGGCGAAGCCAAGGAGCTTCCGTTGATTGGCAAATTCAAGCTCCTGAAATAATCAGCTTATCCGGAATGCTTTACTGCGGAGCCTTGCATGCCAGTAAAGAAATTCGTGGGCAAGCAGGGGCATGGCAGCGAGCAGAAGCAGCATTTTCCAATCGGAAAAGCTTAAAGGCACGGTGCCGAACGCCTTGATAAAGTATGGAACCGTGGTGACAAGAGCCTGCAGGGCGATACCTAAGACTACGGCAAGCATCATCAGCTTATTGGTAAAGTGCTTCATGCGAAACAGCGAGCAGTCCACATCCCGCATGCCGATGGCATGGAAAAGCTGGGACATACCGAGAACGGTAAACGCATAGGTCTGGGAGCGGGTCAGAACGTCCGGCAGCAAAAGAAGCTCGCGGATATGGGACGTTGTAATGGCAATGCCGCTCGCCCTGAGGGTCTGGATAGGCAGGTAAAGGAAAGCACTGATGCTGATAAAACCAATCAGCAGACCGTAAAAGACCGTGCAGGAAAGTCCGCCGTCCGCAAAGAGATTTTCGTCCTTGGGACGGGGTGGGCGTTTCATAAAGTGGGAAGTATCGCTGCAGTCCACACCTAAGGAAAGGGCGGGCAGAGAGTCCGTAATCAGGTTTATCCATAAAATATGGCTGGGCTTTAACGGAGAGGCAAAGCCGAACAGAATAGCCGTCAGCATGGTAATGATTTCCCCGAAATTGGAAGAAAGTAAAAACAGGACGGACTTTTTGATATTGGCATAAATGCTTCTGCCCTGTTCGATTGCCTTTACGATGGTGGCAAAATTGTCATCGGTGAGAATGATGTCGGACGCATTTTTTGCCACATCCGTTCCTGCTTTTCCCATGGCAATTCCCACATCTGCGGATTTTAAGGACGGGGCGTCGTTGACACCGTCCCCGGTCATGGCAACCACATTGCCGGTTTCCTTTAAGGCTTTCACAATCTTGGTCTTGTGGGAAGGAGAAACCTGGGCAAAGACATGGATGTTTCGGACAGCTTTCTTAAATTCCGCATCCGGCAGGTGGTCCAACTGGCTTCCGGTCATGCACTGGCTCATGGAGTCGGCAATGGAAAGCTCCCCGGCGATGGCGTAGGCGGTGTCCACTCTGTCACCGGTAATCATAACCACTTTCACACCGGCTTTCTGACAGCTTGTCACCGCTTCGGCAACACCCGGACGGATGGGGTCCTTCATGCCCGCAAGACCGACAAAAATGAGCTCCTTTTCTGTGGCTTTCCGGTCGCCCGTCCGCATGGCAAGAGCCAGTACACGCAGAGCCCGGGAGGACATTTCCTTTATGGCATTCCGGATGTTTTGTTTGTGGGCGGGCGTAAACGGTACTACTTTGCCGTCAAGCCGGATGTGGGTGCAGCGTTTTAAGATTTCATCAGGAGAACCCTTGGTATAGGAAACGGAACTGCTTCCCATACGGTGCAGGGTGGTCATCATTTTCCGGTCGGAGTCAAAAGGAATTTCGTCTATGCGGGGCAGGCGGGTTTCTAAAACCGGACGGTAGACATGCAGCCCGGCAGCCATATCTAAAAGTGCTAACTCCGTAGGGTCGCCGATGCGGGCAGAGGCATCGTTGCAGAGGGCAAAGCCTTCTACAAAGGAGCGGTGCGCCTCACGGGACAGTTCCTCCGACGGCAGCAGTCTGCCGTCCGTGTAACAGGCGGTGACTGACATTTTATTCTGGGTCAGCGTGCCGGTTTTGTCGGAGCAGACCACACTGACGCAGCCCAGGGTTTCCACACTGGGCAGTTTTTTTACAATGGTATTGACCTTTACCATGCGGGATACACTTAAGGCAAGTACCATGGTGACGATAGCAGCCAGACCCTCCGGGACGGCGGCAACGGCAAGGGAAATGGCGGTGATTAACATTTCCATGACATTGCGGTGCTGGATAATGGCAATGAGAAACAGCAGGGCGCACAGGGCAATGGAGAGAATGCTTAAAAGCTTTCCCAGGTCGGAGAGACGCTTCTGAAGTGGTGTGCTTTCTGCCGGAACTTCGTTTATAAGAGAAGCGATTTTACCGATTTCCGTATCCATGCCGATGGCGGTGACGGTGCCTTTTCCTCTGCCGTAGGTGACATTGGTGGAAAGATAGGCACGGTTATGGGTGTGGGTATCCTTTTCCACGGGAAGGGACTCTCCGGTGAGAGCCGACTCCTCTATTTTCAGACAGTTCGATTCGGTGATAAGCAGGTCGGCGGGAACCTGTCTGCCGGCATCCAAAAGCACTTCATCGCCGGGTATAAGGTCGGCGGCGGGGATTTCCGTGGTGTTTCCGTCTTTTATAAGAAGCGCTTTGGGGCTGCTCATTTCCTTCAGGGCATGGAGCGCCCTCTGGGCTTTTCCCTCCTGAATGACGCCTACGAGCGCATTGACTAAAATAACGGAAAGAATAATCAGGGTATCGCTGTATTCTCCGAGCAGCATGGAAATGGAAGCGGCGATGAACAAGATAAAAATCAGAGGATCGTTCAGCTGGGCTAAAAAGCGTTGCAGGGCGTTTTTTTCGGGCGCCTCTTTTAAGACGTTATGCCCGCGTTCTGTTTCCTGACTGGATAATGGCTGGTTCATAAAAAAATCCCCCTGTTTCATACTTGAATTAGACAACCTGTGCCTAAAAGCAAGATATGAGACAGGGGGACAAAATATACTTGTCGAAATTTATTTCATCATGGGAATTTTCTTCACAATGCGACGGTATATTTTCCAGATAATGACCGCGGGAAAACTGATGGTCAGGTACAGAGTCACAAGACCGCCGAAACCGCCCGCAACAATAACAAACGCAAGAAGAAAAGGATTCATAAGAAAGACCTCCTGATATGTAATATATAGTATGGGTATCACTTACCAAAGAAAAGATAGCACATTCTGCTCTTTCAAAAAACGGATGTTAAGAGCCTTTAACGGAAGAGGGCGAAATCTTAACACGGATTTAACGGATAAGGCGTGGGCAAATCAGCCGAAAACGAAAATCTAACAGCATTTTTTGCGGACATTAAAGCAAGAATGCGTGTTGCATAAATGTCTTTTTCCCGATATACTTGAATTTATAACAGACAGAGGCTTGAGCCTTAAAAAATAAAAAGGGGCAGTGAATATGAATTTTACGCAGGCGCAGGAAAAGTTAAAAAGCTACGGACAGGAACAGGTTCTTAAGTACTTTGACGAGTTAAATGATGCGGAAAAGGAAGAGCTCTTAAACCAGATAGCCGAAACGGATTTTTCTGTTACCGAAATGTGCACACATAAAGAAAAGGCAGCCGAAAGAGGCGTGATTACGCCCTTAAAAGCAATGGAGCTGCCGGAAATCGAGGCAGAGAAGGAGTCTTACCGGAAGATCGGACTGGATGCCATTAGGGCAGGAAAAGTAGGAGCGGTTCTTTTGGCGGGCGGCATGGGCACCCGACTCGGCTCCGATGCACCCAAGGGCATGTATAACATCGGCATTACAAAGGATGTTTATATTTTTGAAAGGTTAATCTGCAACCTGATGAAGGTAGTGGAGGAGGCAGGCAGCTACGTGCCTCTGTTTGTTATGACCAGTGAAAAAAATCATGAGGCAACCGTGGGTTTTTTCAAAGAACACGATTTCTTCGGTTACGATAAGACAAATGTATTTTTCTTTAAGCAGGATATGGCTCCGGCAGCGGACTACGAGGGAAAGATTTACATGGAAAGCAAATCCAGAATGTCCACTTCCCCCAACGGAAACGGTGGCTGGTATGTTTCCCTCTGCCATGCGGGGCTCCGGGATGTAATCCTTGAAAAAGGCATTGAATGGCTGAACGTGTTTGCCGTGGACAATGTGTTGCAGCAGATAGCAGACCCTGTTTTTGTGGGCGCCGTCATTGAAAAGGACTGTGCCGTAGGCTCCAAGGTAGTGCGCAAGAACGCACCGGACGAGAAGGTGGGCGTTATGTGCTTAGAGGACGGCAGACCTTCCATCGTGGAATATTATGAGCTGACGGAAGAGATGCGGGATGCGAAGGATGAGAAGGGCGACCCGGCATACAACTTCGGCGTTATCTTAAATTACCTGTTTAAGGAAAGCGAGCTGCACAAAATCATGAACCGCAAGCTTCCGCTGCATATTGTGGAGAAGAAGATTCCTTACTTAAACGAGGCGGGAGAACTGGTAAATCCCGAAGCACCCAACGGCTATAAATTTGAACAGCTTGTACTGGATATGATTCATGAAATGGAAAGCTGTCTGCCCTTTGAAGTGGTCCGGGAAAAGGAATTTGCCCCCATTAAGAACAAAACCGGCGTGGATTCTGTGGAAAGTGCACGTGAACTCTTAAAAAAGAACGGCATAATTCTGTAATTTTAAGAGTTGTTAAGGCGTGTAAAATCAGCTACACTTAATGTATACAAAACAAGTATGATTTCACACGCACTCCTGGCGGTACCGGGAGTTTGCAGGTGAGGAAAGGCAGGAATTTACTATGGCAATTTTGGTAACAGGCGGCGCCGGATATATCGGCAGCCATACCGTAATAGAATTACAGAATGCCGGCTATGATGTAGTGGTTATGGATAACCTGAGCAATTCCAGCGAAGTGGCACTGGAAAGAGTACAGGAAATTACCGGAAAGTCCCTTACTTTTTATAAGGCAGACATTCTGGACAGAGAAGCAACAGAGGAAATTTTCTCCAAAGAAAAGATTGAAGCGGTCATTCACTTCGCAGGCTTAAAGGCAGTCGGAGAGTCCGTACAGAAGCCCTGGGAATACTACAACAACAATATCACGGGCACCCTGATCTTACTGGACGTGATGAGAAAACACAATGTAAAGAATATCATTTTTTCCTCCTCCGCAACCGTTTACGGCGAGCCGGAAAAAGTACCCGTTACAGAAGAAACACCCAAGGGAAGCTGCACCAACCCTTACGGCTGGACGAAGTCCATGCTGGAGCAGATTTTAACCGATATCCAGAAGGCAGACCCCTCCTGGAATGTCATCCTGCTCCGTTACTTTAACCCCATCGGTGCACACAAGAGCGGAAAGATTGGCGAAAACCCCAACGGCATTCCCAACAATCTGATGCCCTATATTACCCAGGTAGCGGTTGGAAAGCTGCCGAAATTAGGCGTGTTCGGCAACGATTACCCTACGCCGGACGGCACCTGCATCCGCGACTACATTCATGTACTCGACCTGGCAACCGGCCATGTAAAGGCACTGGAAAGACTGAAAAAAAATGCCGGCCTCGATATTTACAATCTGGGAACCGGCATTGGATACAGTGTTCTGGATGTGATTCATAATTTTGAAGCAGCCACCGGCATTACCATTCCCTTTGAATTCAAGCCCAGACGTGCGGGCGATATTCCGGTAAACTATTCCAATGCAGACAAGGCATGGAAGGAACTGGGCTGGAAAGCACAGTACGGAATTAAGGAAATGTGCGAGGACTCCTGGAGATGGCAGAGCAGCAACCCCAATGGTTATTAAGAGGGATTACTTTTCTGCGGGGAATGAAACCGTAATGGTGGTTCCTTTTCCCAAGGTGCTCTCTAAGGAAATGCTTCCTTTTAAGTAGGCTACGGCATGCTTTACAATGGAAAGACCGAGGCCGGTGCCGCCGCTTTCACGGGAGTGGCTTTTGTCCACCCGGTAGAAGCGTTCAAATACGCGGGACTGGTCTGCGGGAGCAATTCCCACACCGTTGTCGCTGACGGCAACCTGCACCTTGTCACCGGCCGTTTTTACATCTACTTTGACAAAGCCGCCTTCCTTGTTGTACTTTACGGCATTGTCGCACAGATTATAAATGATATCATAGAGGAGCTTGTGAACGCTTGTAAGCGGGGCAGGCTCCCCTTTTATTGTCAGGGAAATGTTCCGGCTTTCCGCAATGGGACCCACCATTTCCAACGCCTCTTTCGCAACGGAGAGGGCATCCACAGTTTCCCGGTTCATCTCCGTGTTTTCATCAAGCTGGGACAGGCGGATGATGTCGCTGACCAGGGACACCAGTCGTGCCGCATCCGTCTTGATATGGCCGATAAAACGGGGCATATCCTCCGGCTTTACAAGACCGCTTTCGATTAAGTCAGCGCTGCCGATAATGGACTGGAGCGGAGTTTTCAGCTCATGGGAAACATTGGCGGTAAACTCCCTGCGGTTCTGCTCTGCCTGAATTTTTTCGGTATTGTCGATGGCGAGTAAAAGCACACCGATAACCTCGTCCTTTTCCACAATCTGGTTGATGCACAAATCGTAATTTCTGCCGTTCTTTTCATATTCTAATTCCTGTTTCTTGCCGGACAGTGTTTCCTTGATGGCGCGGCTGATTTCCGGGGTACGGTCTATGGTAAGAAAATCCTTGCCGATGCTGTCTTCTTCCGCTTCGAAAATCTTCCGTGCGGCGGTATTCAGACTGACTACCACACCGTCCTTATTTAAGACGATTAAGCCTTCACTCATGTTGGAGGTAATGGCATTAAATTCATTCTGACTCCGGGAAAGCTCATCCATCTGCAGGGCAATCTGTTTATTCTGCTGTGCCATATGGCGGAGCAGCGGGCTTAATTCCTCGTACACATCATTGGAAAGCGGGTCGTTCAAATCCAGATTGTTTAAGGGCCTTACCAGATTCCGGGAAGCGCGCTTTGCCAGGAAAACGGAAAGCAGGATGGCAAGGAATGTAATGACCAAAAGCGGCTGCAGCATACCTAACAGGAGAGAAACGATGGTTACCTGACTGGTGGAAATACGGAGCACCCTGTCATCGGAGAGCTTCTTGGCAAAATAATAGGTCTGTTCCGTCAGGGTGCGGGAATAGCGGTGGGACTCTCCGTAGCCGGAAAGGAAAGCCTCCTGAAATTCCCTTCTGTCGCTGTGGTTTTCCATGGTAGCGGCATCTGCATTGGTATCGTAAAGGACGGTGCCGTCCGTATCAATGAGAGTAAGACGGTATTCACCGTTTTCCAAATTTTTCAGATATTCGATACCCTCGTCCTCCACGGCGGTCGAGGCAAAGCTTAACTGGGTTTTCAACTGGGATTTCCTTAAAGAAGTGAAATAATCGTTTAAGGAAGTCAGTATGACGAGGTAGCAGGCAAGGAGCACCGTGCAGGCTACCAAAAGGATGGAATGAAATATTTTCTTTGTCATAAAGATGCCTCCATTCTGTATCCGACACTGATTACGGTTTTAATCAGCGAACCGTATTTTCCGAGTTTCTTTCGTAAGGTTTTGATATGCATATCCACGGTGCGGGTTTCACCGTAGTAATCCACGCCCCATACGGCATTCAGCAGTTTTTCACGGGAAAAAACCACGCCGATGTGGGATAAAAACAGGTGCAGCAGTTCAAATTCCTTGTAGGTGAGAGCAACTGTTTCACCGTCCACGGTTACCACGCGGTTGTCAACCTGCATGGAAATGCCGGACAGGGAAAGCGTCTGTGCGGGCACGGTATCCTCACAGCGGCGAAGAACGGCCTTCACGCGGGAAACTAATTCCATAACGCCGAAGGGCTTTACCAGATAGTCGTCGGCGCCTAAGTCCAGACTCTGGATTTTATCGTATTCCATACCCTTGGCAGTTGCCATAATAACGGGGATTTTCTGGGTTTCCGTCATAGCACGAAGCTTTTTTAACACCTCCACACCGTCTAATTCCGGCATCATAATATCCAGGATAATAAGCTGGGGTTTTTCCTCGGAAAGGGCATGCAGCATGGAAACTCCGTCTGCAAACCCTTTCGCTTCTAATCCTGTGGCATTTAAGGTATACACTTCAATATCCCTGATGGCACTGTCGTCATCCACACACCATATCATAATTCTGCTTCTCCTTTATGCACGCCGGTGACGGAAAACTGTACCCATTCGGCAATGTTTACCGCATGGTCGCCGATTCGCTCAAAATACTTGGCAATCATCAGTAAATCCATGGCATATTCTCCGTCGGCTGTGTTCTGACTTATCATATCAATTAAGAAATTTTTGGTTTTGGTAAAATCGTCATCCACAATATCGTCATCCACGATGACCTTCTGGGCGAGCAGCAGGTCCTGCTTTACATAAGCATCGATACTGTCCGTAACCATCTGGATGGTGGATTTTGCCATATGCTGGATGTAGGAGCATTCCTCACCGGTTCTGCCGTTTAAGAACGTAATAATGTCGGCAATGTCGGCTGCCTGGACTCCGATTCTGTCCATGTCTGTAATCATTTTAAGCGCTGCGGAGATTTGACGCAAGTCCCTTGCTACCGGCTGTTGCTGTAAAAGCATTTTTAAGCAGATGGATTCGATGCTCCGCTCCATATGGTCGATTTCTTCGGTAATGGGAATGACCTTTTTGCATTTTTCGGGCTTTCCCTCCGTCAGTGCCAGTGCGGATAAAGAAATGGATTCCTGGCACAGAGAGCCCATCTCGATAAGATTTTTGTTTAACAGCTTTAACTGTTCGTCGAATTTGTTGCGCATCAGCCAAACCTCCCTGTAATATAGTCTTCCGTCCGTTTGTCGTTCGGATTTGCAAAAAGCTTTTCGGTGTCATTGTACTCAATCAGATTTCCCAGAAGGAAGAAAGCGGTCTGGTCGGAAATACGGGCAGCCTGCTGCATGTTATGTGTAACAATGACAATTGTGTATTTCTTCTTTAATTCCATGGCAAGGTCTTCAATTTTGGAAGTGGAAATGGGGTCCAGCGCACTGGTGGGTTCATCCATAAGAAGTACCCTGGGGCTGACAGCCAGCGCTCTTGCGATACAGAGTCTCTGCTGCTGGCCGCCGGAAAGACCGAGTGCGGATTTCTTTAGGCGGTCCTTTAATTCATCCCAGATAGCGGCATCCTTTAAGGATTCCTCTACGATTTCATCTAACTTAGCCTTATTTTTGATGCCGTGGATACGGGGGCCGTAGGCGATGTTGTCATAGACGCTCATGGGAAAAGGATTGGGCTTCTGGAACACCATGCCGATGTCGCGGCGCAGCTCGTTGACATCCACGCCGGGAGCAAAAATGTCCTTGCCGTCGTATTCCACTTTTCCGGTGATTTTGACATCGGGAACCAGATCGTTCATGCGGTTCAAGGTCTTTAAGAAAGTGGACTTGCCGCAGCCGGAGGGACCGATTAAAGCGGTAATGGCATTTTCCTTAATGCCGATTTCGATGTTTTTCAGTGCCTGGGTATTGCCGTACCAGAGGCAGAGGTCTTTAACGGTAATAATGTCTTTCATAGGAAATCTCCTTTTGTACCGGGAAATGAACCGGTTTCTGTTTGAAAATCAGTTTCTTGTGCCGGAAAATCAGCCGGTTTCTGTTTGAAAATCTGTTTCTTATACCGAAGCATCAGCCGGCATTCTTTTTCTTAAAATATCTGCCCGCGAAGTCTGCCAGCAGATTGATAATCAGTGTCATAATCATCAGAATGGCAGCGATGGCAAAGGCGGTATCAAAATCACCCTGCTCCTTGGCGTACACGTAAAGAGCAACGGTAAGCGTGGCACCGGAGCTGGTAAGTCCGTGGAAGATATTGTTTAAGGCATGGGCAAAACCTGCCGTGAAAAGCAGGGCAGCCGACTCACCTATGATACGACCTACGGAGAGGATAAGACCGGTTACCACACCGTCGATACAGCCGGGGAGCACCACCGTACGGATGACGCGCCATTTACCGGCTCCCAGTCCGAAAGCGCCTTCCCGGTAGCTTTGGGGAACGGTCTTTAAGCTTTCCTGCGTGGTCCGCATGATGGTGGGAAGGTTCATGATAACCAGCGTCATGGCGCCCGCTAACAGGGATGTTTTCATGGATAAAAACTGACAGAAGAAAAGCATACCCACCAGACCGTATATAATGGAAGGGATGCCGGAAAGGGTTTCGGCGGCATATTCAATCAGGGTTACAATTTTTTTGTTCCTGGCATATTCCGTCAGGTACACGGCAGCGCCGACTCCTAAGGGGAGCACTATAAGAAGCGTTGCCAGTATGATGTAAATCGTATTCAAAATATCGGGCAGGATACCGATTTCATCTGTAAGATAGCTGGGCTTTGTGGTGAGGAATTTCCAGGTAATGTGGGGGAATCCCTTAAAGAGCACATAGATAATCAGGAAAAGAACCAGCGCACAGGTGAAAAATACGGAAAGCCACATGAGGGCTTTCATGATGCCGATATAGATTTTTCTGCTTGTGGAAAGAGAGTTTTTCTTCATAGAAATCTCCGGACCTTTCTGTTTTCTGCCTGTCATTCCCGACAGGCATTTTGTTAATCTTTTTTCCGCTTCAGGAAAAAGTTTAAGGTTGCGTTAATCAGCATAATAAAGAAGAATAATACCAGAGCGATGGAGAATAGTGCCTGTCTCTGCAGACCGGAGGAGTAGGACATTTCGCTGGCTACCGCGGTTGTTAAGAAGCGGACGCTCTGGAAAAGGGAAGGCATATTGGGCACGTTGCCGGATACCATCATGACCGCCATGGCTTCGCCGATGGCACGGCCAACACCTAAAACGATGGCTGCGGCAATACCGCTTTTTGCTGCCGGAACGGATACCTTAAAGTAGGTTTCCACCGGTGTGGCTCCCAATGCAAGGGAAGCCTCTTCGTATTCTTTCGGTACGGCGTCCAGGGCATTTAGGGAAACCTTGATGATGGACGGCAGTACCATGATTGCCAGTACAACGATGGCAGCAAGGAGGCTGGCACCGTCGGGAATATGAAATATATTACGGATGGCAGGTACCAGAATCAGCATACCCACCAGACCATATACAACGGAAGGAATTCCGGCTAACAGACTGACAGCGGTTTCTACAGCGCGGCGCAGATTGTAGGGAGCTATCTTGGAAAGAAACACGGCTGTTAAAAATCCGATAGGGGCTCCCAGTATTACGGCACAGACCGTACCGTAAATACTGGTTAAAATAAAAGGGAGGATGCCGAACTCAGGAGTCGCAGCCGTAGAATGCCATTCTTTCCCAAATAAAAAGGAAATCAGTCCGATTTTGCGGATAGCCGGAACCCCGGCTATCACTAAGTATATGGTAATCAGAAGTACGGATACTACGGTAATCATTCCTAAGATTAGGAAGATACCGGCTACAATTCGTTCAAAAGCTCGTTGTTTTTTCATACAAATCCTCATACCTTTCTTTTGCTTCCAGGAATTTCAGAAACTGTTATTTTGCAGGTACAACACCGGCGCCGGTAATGATGTCGGCAACCTTGTCGCTGGTTACATAGTCAAAGAATGCCTGTGCTGCATCGGAGAGCTTTACACCATCCTTGGTTACTAAAACGAAGGGACGCTGGATAGCATAGCTGCCGTCTTTTACGGTTTCTTCGGAAGGAGCCACACCGCCGACACTAAGAGCTTTTACGTTGTCCTTTACTGCGGAAAGGGAGGTGTAACCGATGGCATCCGGATTCTGACTTACGGTAGTGATGACATCACCGGTAGAAGTAAGCTCCTGACGGTACTGGCATTTTTCAGAGGTTTTGGTAATGGACTCGAAACCGTCTCTGGTACCGCTTCCTGCTTCACGGCCGATTACTACGATTTCTGCATCGGCGCCGCCGACTTCGCTCCAGTTGGTAATTTCACCGGTGTAAATGGAAGCAATCTGTTCAATGCTTAAGTCATTTACCTGGTTTTCGGGATTTACGACTACGGCAATACCGTCAAGTGCAAGTACGGTTTCGGTAAGTCCCTGTGCTTTTTCTTCATCCTTTAAGGAACGGCTGGAAAGACCGATGTCGCATCTTCCTTCGGATACGGCTGTGATACCGGAACCGGAACCGGTAGGATTGTAAGTAAACTGGATACCGTCGTTTTCATTCATGAAGGACTCACCCAGAGCACCGATGACTTTTTCCATGGAAGTGGAGCCGTCGGTTGCTACGGTTCCGGAAAGCCTGCTGTTTCCGCATCCGGTTAAGGAGGTTAAAGCAAGGATAGTTGCAACTGCTAAACTGACTACTGTTTTCTTTTTCATAATGTAATTCCTCTTTTCTTTTTTTGTGGCGCAATGCCTTTTTTGACTACAAGAAAAGAGTAGCATCGGTTTGTAAAGTCAAAAAGCAGACCGGTGTAAAATCGGTGTAAAGCAGTAAAATACATAAAAAAGCACCCGACTTTACATCGGGCGCCCTTTACTTAACAGGGGACTATGCTACATAACGGTACATAAAGATGAAGTGGCAGATGCTGCCCGCCATGACAAACAGGTGGAAAATTTCATGGGAGCCGAAGTTTGCATGCTTCGCATTAAAGATAGGAAGCTTTAGGGCATAAATGATGCCGCCCACGGTGTAAATAATACCGCCTGCTAAAAGCCAGCAGAAAGCCGGAACGGAAAGTGTATGGATGAGTTCACGGAACACAAAGACACAGACCCAGCCCATGGCGATATAAATTATGGAAGAAAACCATTTCGGACAGGTAATCCAGAAAGCCTTGATCAGCATGCCGGCAATGGCGATGCTCCATACAACGGTCAGCATGGTGACACCTTCTTTGCCGCCTAAAACAATGAGGCATACCGGTGTGTAAGAACCGGCAATCAGCACGAAAATCATCATGTGGTCAATTTTCCGGAAAATCCGTAAGGGCTTTCCGCTTAAATTTACGGAATGATAAGTGGCACTTGCGCCATATAATAAAACCATGCTGAGCATGAAAATAAGCATTGCGGTAAATGTCCGGCCGCCTGCGGAAACGCCGGCTTTGATAAGCAGGGGGACGGAAGCGAAAAGGGCCATCATACAGCCGATAAAATGAGTAATGGCGCTGCCGGGTTCACGAATAGTAATCTGCATAAAATTTCATTCCTTTCCATAGCCTGAAAATGCAGGCAAATATTTGTATAATAAATCTTTTACATGTTGACAGTTACAATACATAGTATTCAATACTACATGTCGTTGAAGAAATACTACTACATGAGTGAGGATATGTCAAGAAGAAAAATTTATGCATAAAAAAAGAGGATGCAACATCCTCTTTTTGTGTCCGGAAAGTTAGTTTACTTCCATAATCTGTAATGTGCAAGTTCCGCAAAGTAAGGTATTCCCGATAATCTGCAAAGCCTGGAGCCTCAGTCTTCTTCGATAATCCACAGTCTACAGGTCCCCGCAAAAGCCTGGAGCCTCAGTCTTCTTCAATGACCTGTATTTCGAGGTAATCGAAGGGAATGGTTTCGGTGAAATTGTCCTGGGTAAAGCGGGTTTTGCTATGAAGCTGGAAATCCCGTACCGTGGAGTCGAGCCAGATGGGGTGACCCAGATCAAATTTTGTGCAGATTTCATCAATGGCATGAAAAATTTTATGGGTGCGGGTATCGGTTCCGGCATCCTCCACAACCATATCGTTTAACATTTTGCTGTTCTTAAAAGTTTTGGCCCATAATCGAAACATAAGATTTCCTTTCTGTATAGCAGGTATCAGAGTCGGGACTTATTGCCCCTGAAGTTATCTTAACAGATTATATGGAAGAAAAATATACAGAAAATATTAAAATTTTCATAAATCCTTATACATAATATACAAAAGTAAGAAACGATGTGATATACTAAAAATAGTTTTTATTTTGTAAAAGGAGTATGTAAAATATGGATGTAAGGGAATACCGGGATGACGGAATAGACAGTTGGGAAGAAGTCAATCTGATTTACAATGCGGCGCTCAAGCAGGTGCAGACCAAAATGGAGATTTTAAATGACGAGTTTCAGAGAGTACACCGTTACAATCCCATTGAGCATATCAAGGCGCGTATCAAAAGCTCGGAAAGCATTGTGAAAAAGCTAAAGCGGTACGGCTACGAATCCACCATTGAAAATATGATTACCTATGTGAATGACATTGCGGGTATCCGCATTATCTGCTCATTTACTTCGGATATTTACCGGATTGCGGATATGGTGGCAAACCAGAAGGACATCAAGGTTCTTTCCATTAAGGACTACATTACATATCCCAAGGCAAGCGGCTACAAGAGCTACCACATGATTTTATCCGTGCCGGTATACCTTTCCGACCGTATCGAGGAAACCAAGGTGGAAATGCAGATACGCACCGTTGCCATGGATTTCTGGGCAAGCTTAGAGCACAAGATGCATTATAAATTTGAAGGGGATGCACCGCAGCATATTAAAGACGAGCTGGTGGAGTGTGCACATATGGTGTCCGACCTGGATGCCCGGATGCTCTCCTTAAATGAGGAAATACTTGCCATGAGTGAGGAGAAGAAATAATAATTTACCGGAATTTTACAAGGGACACTGACTGATTTTATCTTCCTGTTTTATGCTTACTTCAAAAGAAGACAGGAAAGAAGACGGTTGCATGAAGCATTTTATTTTCAATCACACGCCTATGGACGATTACCAAAGGATATTGCAGCAGGCATATTACACGATAGAAAGTAATGAAGAATATATCTGGGAGACGGATGACAACGAGGAAAAGCTGAAAAACCGCAGGGCATACAGGTTTATTTTCGGAGCGGTAAAGACTCTGCTGTTGCTGGCGGGAATTCTGCTTTTAATCTCGGTGAGCATGCTTGTTATCCGGAATAAAATGGGGATATATGATATTTCGGGGAGGTTGCCCAAGGCAGGTCTGCTTTTCGGAATAGGTGCCTTTGGACTGGGCATTCTCCTGGCGGCAGCAGGGGCATGGATGGAATCTTATTATGCAAAAGCGGATAAGAAGGTGCAGGACGACCGAAAACGCCGGACTCTGCTTCTTAAAAATGGGGATATAGCGGTTGTCTATCTGCACGGAGGTAAAGGGGCGCAGATAGACAACCGCTTTTTTGATGATTTCGAAGAAAATATGGTAGAGCTTCCGTTTTCTAAAATATATTGGATATCCGGGGTATATTCGGTGAAAAGGGAAAACGGCAGGATTGTTGCTTCGGTAAAGTGCCTTGAGTACATGATGATACACCCATATGTGAATGAATACAACAACGGTGATAGCGTAGAGCATTGCTTCCGGTATTATACGAGAAAAGTACGCAGAACCATCCGGTGGTCCGATAAGCTGTTAAATGCCGATAAGCTTTTTGACGCACTGCAGGCACTGGAAAAACGAAAGTAATTTCTACCTATAAATTTGACCCAACTGTCACAAATCCATGACCGAGTCAAAGGATTTACTATGCTCTTCGTTATTTTTTTGACTCTAATTGTACTATTCTACATCAGAGTCAAAGGAAAACGAGCATCATTTCCCATTATTTTGACTTATTAAGGCGAAGTCTTTCACAGAGTCAAACCAAAGGCACCATGGAAAACTGTTTGATTTGACTCTGTGAAGACTATTTGCTGACAAAGTCAAAAAGTCTTTCAAAATGAATTCCATATGTTTGACTCTATAGAGATGTTTCTCTCTGGGAGTCAAAAGCCTTTCCACTTAACGGTTTTCGAGTTTGACTCTGCAGCGATGTTTCCTTTCTGGGAGTCAAAAGTCTTTCCTTTTAACAATATTCGAGTTTGACTCTGTTGGCGTTTTATTATTTTAGAGTCAAATTTCAAAAAATCCTGTCCTCACACATCAACTCAGAGTCAACCTTTTGAATAGGAATCTATTTTCTATCCATAATAATAGTGTAAATATTCTGGAAAGGAAGTAGAACTATGATATTAAAGGAAAAGGAACGTACCACCATTGAAGACTTGCAGACACAGGAGAAAAGCTGTGTGGAAAAATACGGAAAGTATGCCGAGCAGGCAAAGGATCCGGAACTCAAAAGCCTGTTTCAGACTCTGCAGAAAAAGGAACAGGAGCATTACGACTCTTTAAGCCGGGTGCTTTCCGGTACTGTGCCCCAATGCAACTGCAACGACTCCGACGGCAAAAATTATGAACCCAAGGCAACCTATTCCGCCATGGAAAATACGGACGACAAGCTGCACGATGCGTTTCTGGCAACCGACTGCATCGGAACGGAAAAGTTAGTATCCGGCGAATACAACACCGACGTGTTCAACTTCGGGGACAGCGGTGTGAGAAAGCTTCTTGCCGATATTCAGGTGGAGGAGCAGAACCATGCGGAAATGCTTTACAAATATAAAACTGTCAACGGTATGAAATAAACCTTTGGGGCTGCGGCAACCGCAAATATTTCAGGCGGAGCTGCAGCCCCTCTTGACTTCTCTTTTCCAATAGGGGTATGATTGTTTTTTAGAATAGAACTGCAAGGAAGGACATCGTATACAAATGAAGAAAATTTGGAAAATCTCTGTCGTAGTAACTCTGGCAGTAATGGCATTCAGCGGATGCGGAAAAGCAGAAGCCTTTGCCTATAAGCAGTTTGATAACATACAGTTTACCTGTGCTTTGGAGGAGGGCGCAGGACAGGGTATTTCGGTTGGCGGACAAACGGGTATGCGGATACAGGAGGACGGCTCCTTCAGCGCCAGTTATTATGCCATGGATATGGAGGACACGGGAGAGGATTATCAGGGCGGTACCATGTATTACGGCTCCGGCTTCGGGCAAATCGCAGAACCGGTCAGGGTGGATGACTATACCTACAAAGCAAAAGTGGAGAGCATCACTTACTCGGAAGCCGGAGAAGAAAGCCTCCAGGGCGATATGCGTATGGTATATACAGAGGTTTACGGACTGGAAGAGGCAGAGGAATTTATGATTTATCTGCCCGGGAAAAAGGTGGCGCAGCTGCCGGAAGCATACATAAAAGGGGTAAAGGAACAGCTCTGTGATGAAAACGGAAATATGCCGGAAACTCTCCCGTTTTACGGAATTTTCAATGAGTCAACCGAGACGGGCTTTGTCGGAGAGGAGATTGACGATCCGTAAATAGGCGCACCACTCAAGTGTTACTTGCATCAAGTACTGCTTGCTTGGAAAACAAAACATAACCGGTTACGCTGAATGTGTCAGATGACAGGCCGGCTGTTGTCCAATACAGGAAAGAGAGGAAAAGTTATGTTTGAAACAACAAAGGTAGGAAGAAAAATCAAAGAGGCAAGAGTGGAGCAGAATATGACACAGATGAATCTGGCGGACGCCATGGGCGTCAGCTATCAGGCAGTTTCTAACTGGGAAAGAGGCAATTCCATGCCGGATATATCCAAACTGTCAGAGCTGTGCGACATCCTGCACATTCGTATGGAAGAACTTTTAGGCGAAGAAAGCAGGGCTATAGAGGCGGCTAAAAAATTTGCGGAAAACAGGGATGTGGAAGTTACCATTTCCGAACTGGCAGAGGTTGCGCCCCTTGTAACCCCGGACAGAATGGAAAAAGTAATCAGGAAAAAAACGGAACAGACAGAAGAGAATGGAAAACCCAGGATTTCCATTTCCCAGTTGATAGGACTGGCTCCCTTTTTAGGGGATGAAGATCTGGACATGCTGGCAGAAAGCGTGGAAGAGGAAAATTTAAGCAAATTCTGCGGTCTTGCTCCGTTTTTAAGTGAGAAATCTTTGGATAAAATTGTGGACAGGTATCTTGGTTCTGCGAATGCGGAGGGTATGGATGCGGCAGTATGCGGATTGGCTCCGTTCCTAAGCGAAGAGTCTTTGGATAAAATTGTGGAAAAAAGTCTGGAGTCCGGAAACAGTATGGGAACCGTAACGGGTCTGGCTCCGTTCCTTGCCCAGAAGACGATTCACAAAGTTGCGGAGCATCTGGTAAAACAGGGACGATTCGCGGAACTGATGGGGATTGCCCCCTTCCTGGATGGGGACATCTTAAAGACGGTTTATCCAAAATAAAGGAGAAAAGTTTTTATGAAGAAATCAATTGGTTTTTCGGTTGCAGCGATTATCCTTACGACTCTTTATGGGATGCTGTGTGTAGGCATTTTTACTAACACCGGGCTGGTTTATAACCTCTATGGAGTAGTTATTCAGGATTGGCATGCGGATGCGCCCGTTTACATAAGCCTGTATGTGCAGACCTTCCTGAATGCGGCGCTGGTGCTTTTGTTTGCGGTGGGAGCGCTGCTTGGCAATCCCGGCACGGAGAATAATACCAAAGAGCTGATACTTCTTGTGTTTGCCGTGATATTTCAGTGCCTGCTGCCGGTGTGCAATACATTGGGAGGAAGCTATGAAACGGTTGTTATTGCCAGAAGGTACGGAGCTGCAAGCCTTGCTGCTTACAGCGCTATGAAAAACCTGCTTGGTCTGGCGGGAATTCTTCTGACTATAGCCAATGCCATGGCATTGTTGCAGATAGGAATCAATTACGGAAGAAAGAAGAAAAACCAATGAAGATTTCGGTAAGAGCTTATGAAGAAAAAGATTTACCCGAAATGATAAGAATTTGGAATGAAGTGGTGGCAGACGGGGTAGCCTTTCCGCAGGAAGAACTTCTGAATGCAAAAACGGGAAAAGAATTTTTTGCCGGACAGACCTACAGCGCCGTGGCAGAGGATACGGAAACCGGAAAAGTGTACGGTCTTTACATCCTGCATCCCAACAACGTGGGACGCTGCGGTCATATCTGCAACGCCAGCTATGCGGTAAGCCGGGACAGCAGGGGACTTCACATCGGTGAACAACTGGTATTGGACTGCCTTATGCAGGGCAAAGCCCACGGCTACGGCGTGCTGCAGTTCAATGCGGTTGTGGCAAGCAATGTGCATGCCAGACATCTGTATGAACGGCTGGGCTTTGTGCAGCTTGGTGTCATTCCGAAGGGCTTCCGCATGAAGGACGGCAGCTATGAAGATATCTGTCCCTATTATCATGAATTGTAAACGGTACGGTCGGGAGTTGTAAAGGCAGGATGAAAAATGCCCGGTATTTGCGGCCTGCGGAAAGGAACGGCAAGAATTATGGAAAAACTTCTGCTCATTCACAGCACGAAAGAAATACAACTGCAGGTGAAGAACGTGGCGTCCCGCCTGAAGCTGGCGCTGGATATTATCCCGGAGGAATATTGCGGCTGCCATCTTAAGGAGCTGGCGGCAGGTAAATATGCACAAAACCCGCCGGATACTGTAGCTTCCGATAGCACTGTGGCAGAGGGCACCATACCTTCCGGCAGTGCTGCGACAGAGGGCACCGTTCCGGCACCGGCTGCACAAACACCGCCAAGCTGTCTTGTCCTGTGTGGTCTCCGGGACAAGCGTCTGGACAAGGTGCTGTTTGAATTAAGGAGAGCGGACATTCCGATAGATTATAAGGCAGTTTTAACACCGTCTAACCAGGAGTGGACGGTGCCGGAGCTTATGAAAGAACTGCAGAGAGAAAGACAGGCTATGGGAAGATAAGCCTGTCTTTCCTTTTTGGGGCAGATGCCCTTTAAAACCCTTTAAAATGAGGAGTGCCCCGATACATCTCTGCATCGGGGCTATTATGAAAAAAATTATCTCAAATCGTTTCTTAAGATGGTTTTAGTATAGCAATTATTTATGAACAAACTATGAACAAGATGTAAATAAAAGGTAAATGTTACAAAGAAACGAAAAAACGAAAATAATTTATATACAAGTTGCACAAAAAAGTGCTTTTTATTGTTTTTTCGATGAAGAGATGATAAAATAGGTATATTATATGTGGTGAAAATTACCCTATTACTCCGGGAGGAAGAAATATGGATACCTTTATTGATAAATTGGCACAAAAGCTGACAGCACAGGAGATGATAAATGCCAACTCGGCAGCCGATGCGGCAGAGCTTACCATGCTGCGGGAGCAGATGGCGGAATATGAGGATCTGCTGAAGGACATTCAGGAGGAAAACGAAAAGGGAAAGGACAGCACGGCACGCATGGAAAAAAGTGCGGCGGCGATTGACCAGAGCACGGCGGGACTGACCCAGAGCGCATCCCTGATGGAAGAGCAGGTTGCACAGGTAAAGGAACAGATTGGCAGAATGAGCGCCGGTGCAGACCGTCTGGAAGAGGAAATCAGACGTCTTTCCGAAACGAGCGGCAGCAGCGCTTCCTTTGAAGAAGAAGTCACCAAACTGAATATGGGCATGACAAGTCTCGGCGACAGCATCAATCGTCTGAACGAGAGTGCTACCAATATCAGTGACGGTGTTATCGGCTTAAGCGAAGGCACCTTCCATTTAGGAGAGGGACTTTCCCAGATGGACAAAGGCTTAGAACGCTTAAATGAAAGCAATACCCGCTTAGAGCAGGTTGTGGAACGCAACGAAAAGAGCGTATCCATGGCGGCACAGACCGTGGTACGCGCCGAGCAGAGTGTTACCAAGGCAGAACAGGGCGCCGCAAAGACGGACGAGCTCATCCGCACCGCCATGGCAAAGATTGAGCAGATGCAGGCAGGAAACGGCAATACGGAAGAAGTAAAGGCACTGCTTGCCGAATTACAGAAGGTACAGAACGACCAGTTTGCACAGCTTACCGATCACGTACACAAGGAAAACGTAAAGGTATACCGCAATGTGCAGGCGGTTGTTATTGACGAAAACGACAAACAGAATGAGAACAGCGGAAAGAGCTTTGGTTACCTGTCCGTAAGAACCAACGCCATTCTGGTAGTATCCCTGGTATCTTTGCTGGCATCTTGTGCCGGGCTGGTATTCCAGATTTTAGTATACCTCCACATTCTGTAAATACATATTTTATAAGCGTCTGGCAAAAACAGTTTATTACATATCCATAAACACGGAGGCAGCATGAGCAAACAAATTTGGAAACCCGGCAATATGCTTTATCCCTTACCGGTTGTTATGGTCAGTGTGGCTGACAAAGAAGGAAAGCAGAATATCATTACGATTGCGTGGACAGGCACCATCTGCAGCGACCCGCCCATGGTTTCCATATCCGTACGGCCGGAGAGATATTCCTATCATATGATAAAAGAAACCGGTGAATTCGTGATAAACCTGACCACGAAGGAGCTGGCTTTTGCCACGGATTACTGCGGCGTGAAAAGCGGCAGGGATGTGGACAAGTTTGCTGCCATGCAGCTGACACCCGTGCGGGGAGAAAAGGTAAAAGCACCGTTAATTGCCGAAAGTCCTGTGAATTTAGAGTGTAAAGTTACCGAAGTGAAGCATTTGGGCACACACGATATGTTTATGGCAGAGGTGGTCTGCGTCCATGCGGATGAAAAATACATGGATGAGCAGAACCGTTTTCATCTGGAAATGGCAGACCCCATTGTATATTCCCACGGCACTTATATGACCACGGGAAAAAAGATTGGTACATTTGGTTACAGCGTAAGGAAAAAGAATTAGTATGAAAATTACCCGGTATCACAAAAGGTTAAAATACACATATATGAAAGTGGCAGGCGGCATACTTGTTGTCGCCGCTCTCTTTTTTCCGTCCTATGTAAAATGGGAAGCTCCTGCGGAGAATATGTTTACCGTTTCCTTAAACGGTGAAGAAGTGGGAGTGGTTGCGGAGAAAGAAACTGCCGAAAAGCTGCTCCAGGAAGCCCGCAAGGAATTAGTTTCCGGCAGGGACGGACTGGTATTTATGGACGTGGATATGAATTTGCGGGGGCAGGCAGTGCTGGTCGGCAAAATCGATGACGAAGATTCCGTCCGGTCCCGCATGAAACAGGTGCTTGAGCACAACATCAAAGAAACCACACACCGTTCCTATGCCGTGAAAATCAATAATTACATGGTAAACTTAGGAAGCAGGGAGGATGTGCTTTCTCTTTTGCAGCAGGCGGTGGACAAATATGACACGGAAGGACGTTATCAGGTAAATCTGACCCATGCCCAGGGCAGGGAATTCAACGTACTTACCGCACAGATTGAAGACACGGCGGACGAAGAAACAACCGGCCGGGATAGCGGCACCGTACAGGTAAGCGACAAGGGCGGTTTTGAACTGGCAGCAGAAAACATGCTTACGGACACGGAGCCTGCGGGAGAAAAGGATTTCTCCGACTATGAGCTTGGTACGGTGGATATCCGTTTTGCGGAAGAAGTGGAAATTGTGGAAGTGTATCTGGATGACTCACAGCTTACGGATGTAGCGCAGGCGGCGGAAGAGGTCATCAAGGAGCAGGAGGTAAATTCTGTTTACGAAGTGGTTTCCGGCGACACCCTTTCCGAAATTGCCATCAAGACCAACATCCCCATGGAACAGCTGGTTGCCATGAATGACTCCCTGGAGGACACCAATTCTGTAATCCGCGTGGGACAGGAATTGATTATCACAATTCCGGAGCCCGAGCTTTCCGTGGATCATGACGAAGAAATGTACTATGAGGAGATTTACGATGCTCCCGTTCAGTATGTATACAATGACAGCTGGTACACCAATCAGACCAAGACCCTGCAGGAGCCTTCGGCGGGCTTCCGGAAAGTAGTGGCAGTTGTTTCCTATAAGAATGATACCGAAACAAACAGGGAAATACTAAAAGAAGAAGTGGTCATGGAAGCGGTTCCGAAGATTGTGGAAAAAGGAACCAGAATACCGCCTACTTATATCAAGCCTATTTCCGGCGGGCGTCTGACATCAAACTTTGGTAAGAGAAAAGCACCGAAGAAGGGCGCCAGCACCTATCATAAGGGCGTTGACTGGGCAACCCCGAAGGGCACTACGGTTGTAGCATCCTGCGGCGGTACGGTAGCCAAAGCCGGATGGGGCAGCGGCTACGGCTACGTGGTCTACATTAACCATGAAGACGGCAGACAGACCCGTTACGGACACTTAAGCAAGGTTCTGGTAACGGCGGGACAGAAGGTTTCCCAGGGGGATAAGATAGCCTTGAGCGGAAATACCGGCGTAAGTACGGGACCTCATCTGCACTTTGAAATCCTGATAAACGGCAAGCAGGTCAATCCCTTAAACTACCTGAATTAGCCGGGAAAAGTCACGAACACATATTCACGTTTACAAAAACGGTGTATGGATATATAATGTAAGGATAAGAAATCTTGAAATGGATAGAGGTATGAAAATGGAACAATACGCAATCAAAGGCGGTAATCCATTAGTTGGTGAAGTGGAAATCGGCGGTGCCAAAAATGCCGCTCTTCCCATTATAGCTGCGGCCCTTATGTCAGAAGAGACAGTGCATATAGATAATTTGCCCGATGTCAGGGATACCAATGTATTATTGGAAGCTATGCAGAGCATCGGCGTTATGATTAAAAGAGAAGACCGTCACAGAGTGACGATTTATCCTTCCCGGATAAACAATCTGGTAGTGGACGGCGAAGGCGTCCGCCGTATCCGTGCGTCCTACTATTTTATCGGAGCACTGCTTGCCCGTTACAAAAAAGCAGAAGTAGCGCTTCCGGGTGGCTGCGATATCGGCTGCAGAGCCATAGACCAGCATATCAAGGGCTTCCGCGCGCTTGGTGCGGACGTCAACATTGAGTACGGACTGATTAAAGCGGAAGCGGAGCGCTTAAAGGGCAGCCATATTTACATGGATGTGGTTTCTGTAGGCGCCACCATTAACATCATGATGGTAGCGGCACTGGCAGAAGGTCAGACGATTATTGAAAATGCAGCAAAGGAGCCTCACGTAGTAGACCTTGCCAATTTCTTAAACAGCATGGGTGCCAACATCAAGGGCGCCGGTACGGATGTTATCCGTATCAAGGGTGTTTCCCACCTGCACGGTACCGATTATGCAATTATTCCCGACCAGATTGAAGCCGGAACCTTTATGTTTGCGGCAGCAGTCACCAAGGGAGATGTTACTGTAAAAAATGTTATTCCGAAGCATTTGGAGTCCATTACCGCAAAGCTTTTGGAAATCGGCTGTGAAATCGAGGAGTCCGATGATGCGGTGCGTGTTGTGGCGGCAAAACCGTTACGACATACACAGGTAAAGACACTTCCTTACCCCGGTTTTCCCACGGATATGCAGCCCCAGATTACGGTGGCGCTGGCATTGTCCCAGGGTACCAGTATCGTAACCGAAAGCATCTTTGAGAACCGCTTTAAATATGTGGATGAACTGACACGCATGGGCGCCAACATCAAAGTAGAAGGCAATACCGCTATCGTGGATGGCGTAAGCAAATATACCGGAGCCAAGATTTCGGCTCCCGACCTCCGTGCAGGCGCGGCACTTGTGCTGGCGGCACTGGCAGCGGACGGTTATTCCGTTGTGGAGGATATTCACTATATCCAGCGCGGATACGAGGATTTCCATTTGAAACTGCAGTCTCTGGGCGCACAGATTGACAAAGTGGATTCCGAAAGAGAATTACAGAAATTCAAGCTTAAAATAGGCTGATGCCGGGAGAAACCCGTATACAGAACGCAAAAGAAAAGGAGACTAAAATGGAACAGGAAAAGTTATTGTTTACTTCCGAGTCTGTTACAGAAGGACATCCCGACAAAATGTGCGATGCCATTTCTGATGCAATTTTGGACGCTCTCATGGAGCAGGATCCTATGAGCCGTGTTGCCTGCGAAACAGCAAGCTGCACCGGTTTCGTACTCGTTACCGGAGAAATCACCACAGAAGCTTATGTGGATATTCAGAAAATCGTAAGAGAAACCGTAAAAGAAATCGGTTATGACAAATCCGAATACGGCTTCGACGGCAATACCTGTGCCGTTATGGTAGCTATTGACGAACAGTCCCCCGATATTGCCATGGGTGTTGACAAATCCTTAGAGGCAAAGAAGGAAGCGGCTGAAAACAATATGTCCGAAGAAGAGCTGGATGCCATCGGCGCCGGCGACCAGGGTATGATGTTCGGTTATGCCACCAATGAGACAGAGGAATATATGCCTTATCCCATTTATCTGGCACACAAGCTGACCAGGCAGCTGACCAAGGTTCGTAAGGACGGAACCCTTCCTTACCTTCGTCCCGATGGAAAGAGCCAGGTTTCCGTACAGTATGATGAAGCCGGAAAGCCCATCAGGCTGGAAGCGGTTGTACTTTCCACCCAGCACGACCCGGATGTTACCCAGGAACAGATTCACGAAGACATTAAGAAATATGTATTTGACCCCATCCTTCCCAAGGAAATGCTGGATGAGGACACCAAGTACTTCATTAACCCCACCGGACGTTTTGTTATCGGCGGACCTCACGGAGACGCAGGTCTGACAGGAAGAAAGATTATCGTAGACACCTACGGCGGATATGCCCGTCACGGCGGCGGCGCTTTTTCCGGTAAGGACTGCACCAAGGTAGACCGTTCCGCAGCATACGCTGCCCGTTATGTGGCAAAGAACATTGTGGCAGCGGGACTGGCTGACAAGTGCGAAATCCAGTTGTCCTACGCAATCGGTGTGGCACATCCCACCTCCATCCGCGTGGATACCTTCGGCACAGGTAAGCTTTCCAATGCCAAGCTGGTAGAAATTATCCGTGACAATTTTGATTTACGTCCCGCAGGTATTATCAAGATGTTGGATTTGCGCCGTCCTATTTACAAGCAGACCGCTGCTTACGGACATTTCGGACGCAACGACCTTGACCTTCCCTGGGAGAAATTAGACAAAGCAGACGACTTAAAGAAATATTTAGCATGAGAACAGGTGAATTAATAAAACGATTTATTCCTTATTATAAAAGTCACAAAGGAGTGCTGGCGGCAGATTTATTCTGCGCCAGCCTTATTTAGTATATAACAAGGGGGAAAACATGGCATTCACACATTTGCATGTGCATACAGAGTATTCACTGTTAGACGGTTCCAACAAAATAAAAGAATATGTCAAGCGTGTGAAAGAGCTTGGCATGGACAGTGCGGCAATCACCGACCACGGCGTTATGTACGGTGTCATTGATTTTTACCGTGCGGCAAGAGAAGCCGGCATCAAGCCGATTCTGGGCTGCGAGGTCTATGTGGCGCCCAATTCCCGCTTTGACAAGGAGCTTACCGGCGGCGAGGACCGGTATTACCATCTGGTGCTTTTAGCGGAAAACAATACAGGCTATGCCAACCTGATGAAAATTGTCAGCCGCGGTTTTACGGAAGGCTATTATTATAAGCCCCGTGTGGATATGGAGGTTTTGCAGACCTATCACGAGGGCATCATTGCTCTTTCCGCCTGTCTGGCGGGCGAGGTGCAGCGCTACATTGTAAAAGGACTGCATGAGGAAGCGAAAAAAGCGGCGTTAAAATATGAAGCATGTTTCGGAAAGGGCAATTTCTTTCTGGAAATGCAGGATCACGGCATCCCGGAACAGAAGCTGGTCAACACGGAGCTTTTGAAATTAAGCAAGGAAACCGGCATTGAACTGGTGGTCACCAACGATGTGCACTATACCTATAAGGAAGATGTGGACTCCCATGATATACTGCTCTGTCTGCAGACCGGTAAAAAGCTGGCGGATGAGGACAGAATGCGCTATGTGGGCGGTCAGTACTATGTCAAAAGCGAAGAGGAAATGAAGGCGCTTTTCCCCTATGCGTGGGAAGCGGTGGAAAACACCCAGAGAATAGCGGACCGCTGCCATGTGGAAATTGAGTTCGGCGTTACGAAGCTGCCGAAATTTGAAGTGCCGGAAGGCTATGACTCCTGGACCTACTTAAATAAACTCTGTAGCGATGGGTTAGCGGAACGTTACGGCGATGAGCATGCACCTGCGGGCAGCACCGGTCAGACCTTACGGGAACGGCTGGACTATGAGCTGAATGTCATCCGTACCATGGGCTATGTGGATTACTTCCTGATTGTGTGGGATTTTATCAATTATGCCAAGGAACACGGTATCCCCGTGGGACCGGGACGAGGCTCCGCGGCGGGAAGTATTGTGGCATACTGCCTGAAAATCACCAATATCGACCCCATCCGCTACCAGCTTTTGTTTGAACGTTTCTTAAACCCGGAGCGTGTGTCCATGCCCGATATCGACGTGGATTTCTGCTTTGAAAGAAGGCAGGAGGTCATTGACTATGTGGGCAGGAAGTACGGTGCGGACAAGGTAGTGCAGATAGTTACTTTCGGTACCATGGCGGCAAGAGGCGTTATCAGGGATGTGGGCCGTGTTATGGACATGCCCTATGCGTTTGTGGACTCCATTGCGAAAATGATTCCCAATGAATTAAACATTACCATTGATAAAGCGCTGGATATGAACCCGGAATTCAAGAGCTTATACAGCTCGGACGACAGGGTGCATCATCTGATCGATATGTGCAAACGTCTGGAAGGTCTGCCGAGAAATACATCCATGCATGCGGCGGGCGTGGTTATCTGCCAGAAATCGGCGGACGAATTTGTGCCCTTATCCCGCGGATCGGACGGTTCCATTGTCACCCAGTTTACCATGACGACACTGGAAGAACTGGGACTCTTGAAAATGGACTTTTTAGGGCTTCGTACCCTGACCGTTATCCAGAATGCCGTGAATATGATTGAAAAGGACACCGGCGTACATATTGACGTGGACCATATTGATTATGACGATAAAAAAGTACTGGAATCCTTGGGAACCGGCAAAACGGACGGTGTGTTCCAGTTGGAAAGTACGGGCATGAAGAACTTCATGAAGGAGCTTCGCCCCCAGAGCTTAGAGGACGTTATCGCGGGTATTTCCCTGTACCGTCCCGGCCCCATGGATTTTATCCCCAAGTATATCCGGGGCAAAAACAATCCGGACAGCATCACCTACGCCTGCCCGCAGTTAGAGCCTATTTTGGCGCCGACCTACGGCTGTATTGTCTACCAGGAGCAGGTTATGCAGATTGTGCGTGACTTAGGCGGTTACACACTCGGACGAAGCGACCTGGTAAGACGTGCCATGAGTAAGAAAAAACAGGCGGTCATGGAAAAAGAACGCGCCAACTTCGTTTACGGCAATGAGGAAGAGAGCGTTCCCGGCTGCGTTTCCCGCGGCATTGACGAAAAGACGGCATCCGGTATTTACGACACCATGATGGATTTCGCCAAGTATGCGTTCAATAAGTCCCATGCGGCATGCTATGCGGTGGTGGCATACCAGACGGCGTACCTGAAATATTATTACCCGGTGGAATTTATGGCGGCGCTGATGACCTCTGTTATCGACAACCCCAAAAAGGTGGCGGAATACATTTTGGTCTGCCGTAACATGGGCATTGAAATCCTGCCTCCCGATATTAACGAAGGCGAAAGCGGATTTTCCGTATCCGGCAGTTCTATCCGCTATGCCCTGACAGCTATCAAGAGTGTGGGCAGACCGGTCATTACGGCTGTGGTGGAGGAACGGAAGGAACGCGGGCCTTTCCTTAATCTGCAGGATTTTGTGAACCGCATTACCGATAAGGATGTGAACAAGCGTGCTGTAGAAAGCTTTATCAAGGCAGGTGCCCTGGACGGACTCGGCGGCACCAGAAAGCAGTTTATGTCCGTTTTCTCCCAGGTAATGGACAGGACCCAGAAGGACAGGAAAAACAATATGGCAGGCCAGCTTTCCTTATTTGATATTGTGGAGGAAGAGGAGAAGGAAGGTCTTGCCCTGAAGCTGCCGGATGTGGGAGAGTACCCCAAGGAAATGAAGCTTGCCTTTGAAAAAGAAGTGCTGGGCATCTATGTCAGCGGCCATCCGCTGGAGGAGTATGAGGCGGCGTGGCGAAAGAAAATCAGCAATACCACTGCGGATTTTGCCTATGACGAGGAAGTGCAGGGCGTGCGGGTAAAGGACGGAGCCAAGGCGGTTATCGGCGGACTCATTGCCGGCAAGACCATTAAATATACGAAGGACAACAAGATTATGGCATTCCTTACCATAGAGGATCTGGTGGGAACGGTGGAAGTGATTGTGTTCCCCAAGACCTACGAGCAGAGCGCTTCCTTCCTGACGGAGGATGCCAAGGTGTTTGTGCAGGGCCGCATTTCCGTGGAGGAAGACAAGGACGGAAAGCTGATCTGCGAAAAGATAGTGCCGTTTACTGAGCTTAAGAAGAAAGTATGGATTAAGTTCCCCGATATGGAGGCATACAAAGCAGCGGAGGAGGGACTCATGGACACGTTAAGGGAGTCCGAAGGAAAAGACGGTATCGTAATTTACATTGAAAACCCGAAGGCGAAAAAAGAACTGCCGCCCAACCAGAACGTAGAGGCGGATGAAAGCCTTGTAAACCGCCTGCAGGAGCGGTTTGGAAGGGAAAATGTCACAGTAACGGTTTCCTGATTGGAAAGAAGCAGTTTTCAAGATATAATGTGAAAAATATATCAAAAAAATCATTGAAAATTGCAAGGAAAAGGGTTAAAATAGAGGAAATTGTTTAGATGAGCAACTGTTTAGGAGGAATAAAATTATGGCAGACCAGATGAAGACAATTGCCGTATTGACCAGCGGTGGAGATGCACCCGGAATGAACGCAGCAATTCGTGCTGTTGTCCGTACCGCTATTGCAAAAGGACTTACTGTAAAAGGTATTGAAAGAGGCTATGCAGGTCTTTTAAATGAAGAGATTATAGATATGGATGCGAAGAGCGTATCCGATATTATCCAGAGAGGCGGTACTATTTTAGGAACCGCAAGATGTCTGGAATTCAAGAACCCCGAAATACAGAAGGTCGGAGCGGATATCTGCAGAAAGCATGGTATCGACGGCCTGGTTGTTATCGGCGGCGACGGTTCCTACCGCGGTGCGCAGGCACTGACCAGAAACGGCATCAACGCAATCGGACTTCCCGGTACCATCGACCTCGATATTGCATGTACCGATTACACCATCGGCTTCGATACCGCAGTCAATACCGCTATGGAAGCGATTGACAAGGTAAGGGATACGTCTACTTCCCATGAGAGATGCAGCATCATCGAAGTTATGGGACGTAACGCAGGCTACATTGCTCTGTGGTGTGGTATTGCAGACGGCGCAGAAGATATTCTGCTTCCCGAAAAATACGATTACAACGAACAGGCAATTATCGATAACATTATCCAGAAAAAGAAAATGGGTAAGAAGCACTACATCATCGTAAACGCAGAAGGTGTCGGCGATTCCATGGAAATGGCCAAGAGAATTGAAGCGGCAACCGGTATTGAAACCAGAGCTACTATCTTAGGACATATCCAGAGAGGCGGCAGCCCGACCTGTAAGGACCGCTACTATGCATCCATCATGGGCGCATACGCAGTAGACCTTCTGATTGAAGGCAAGTCCAACCGTGTAGTCGGCTATAAGAACGGCGAGTTTGTAGATTATGACATTGAAGAAGCACTGGCAATGAATAAGAGCATTCCGGAGTATTCTTACGAAATCAGCAGACTGTTATCCAAATAATAAGGCGAGAGAATGAACTCCCTATGACTGAGAATGTCACAGGGAGTTTTTTACAATCATAGAAGGAAGAAGGTGACGGCATGATTACAAGCACGTCAAATCCGCGTGTCCGCCAGCTCGTGCTCTGGCAGGAAAAAGCGAAAAAGAGGCGTGAGGACAATGTTTTTTTAGCAGAAGGCATCAAGATGCTAAGAGAGGCGCCGAGGGACTGGATAAAGGAAGTCTACCTGACGGAAGAAGTACTGCAGCGCCTGAGGAAAGAGGACGGAGAGGTCCTTACAAAAATAGAGAATACCGGCTACGAACTTTTAAGCAACGAGGTTATGAAAAAGGTTTCCGATACGCAGACCCCACAGGGGGCACTGGTGGTATTGAACCGTCCGTCGTACACGCTGGAGGATATTGCCGGAAACGGAGAGGGCACCTTCATGGTGCTGGAAAACCTGCAGGACCCCGGCAACCTGGGCACCATTATCCGGACGGGAGAGGGTGCCGGTATACGGGGCGTCATCATGTCGCAGGACACGGTGGACATCTATAATCCCAAGACCATCAGAGCCACCATGGGGTCCGTTTACAGAGTTCCTTTTATATATGTAGAAACTCTTTCAAATAGCATATGTTATCTAAAAGAAAAGGGCGTCCGGACCTATGCGGCACACCTGAAGGGCACAAAGCAGTACTATGAATTTTCCTATACGGGCGGTACGGCTTTCCTGATAGGAAATGAAGGCAACGGTCTGAAAAAAGAGACTGCGGACTTGGCGGACGAATATCTGCGTATTCCCATGGAAGGACAGGTAGAGTCCTTAAATGCCGCAATTGCCGCTACGATTTTAATGTATGAAGCGTACCGGCAGAGAAGGCAGTAAAGACCACAGACTATGAATGCATTAAAAATTAAATCATAATTTAATATATAGAAAGGATGGTAAATTATTTATGATCGGATTTATTGGACTGGGCAATATGGCTTCGGCTATTATTGGCGGATTACTGAAGAAAAAACTGGTGTTATCTAATGAAATACTGGGTACGGACAAGCTGCCAGAGGCGGTGGAACGATGCAAAAAGGAATACGGCATTGAAACAGCTTCTACCAATACAGAGGTGGCATCCGCAGCGGATGTGCTGTTTTTAGCGGTAAAGCCGCAGTTTTTTCCGGAGGTCATTGCGGAAATCAAAGATGCAGTCAGAGAGGACACCGTGGTAGTCAGCATTGCGGCAGGCAAGACCATGGCATCCATTGAAGAACTGTTCGGAAGAAAAATTAAACTGGTACGCTGCATGCCCAACACACCGGCGCTGGTACTGGAAGGCTGCACCGCTGTGGTGCAGGGCGAACTGGTATCCGACGGCGAAATGGAATATGTAAAAGAACTTCTGAAAGCATTCGGCACCGTCAGTGAAGTACAGGAAAAAATGATTGATATTGTAGTAGGCATCAGCGGCAGCTCCCCCGCCTATGTATTTATGTTTATCGAATCCATGGCGGATGCGGCTGTCCTTGCCGGCATGCCCAGAAAGCAGGCATACGAAATGTCGGCCCAGGCGGTGCTCGGCAGTGCAAAACTGCTTCTGGAAACGGGAAAACATCCCGGTGAACTGAAGGACATGGTATGCTCTCCGGCAGGGACCACCATTGAAGCTGTAAAAGTATTGGAAGAAATGGGCTTCCGCGCAACCGTTATTGATGCGGTGGATGCCTGCATTGAAAAGTCCAGAAATATGTAAACTTGACAAAATTTCAAACCTCTGCTAATATATCATCCGTGATTGCGTAACATTTCTGTAATAAATGTAATAAAATTGGTATATATTATGTTGGAGGTAACGAAAATGGCAATAAGCAAAAAGCTCCTTACAGTGCTTGCCGGTCTTGTTCTTATGACCGTCCTGCTGCTGCAATGTGATCTGGATGCACAAGCTGCTAACCATAATTACCTGAGTGATTACACCGGAGGTGCCGCAGCAGTATTAGATGCCAGGTCTACCAATACATCAAAGGTATTGAACGCAACAGCAAAGGAATTAAACTTAGACCTTGACAGCCTGAGCCGGGAAGAAGAATCTACTCTGGTCATGGCAAATGTCACCAGTGCACTGAATGTAAGGACAGAACCCGCAACAGATGCTGAGAAAGCCGGAAAGCTTTACAAGGACTGCGGCGGTAAAATTTTGGAACGTAAGGACGGCTGGACCAAAATCCAGTCGGGCGACTTAATCGGCTGGGCCAGCGACGAATATCTTCTCTTCGGGGAGGATGCGGAAAGTCTGGCAGCGGATGTGGGTGTCACGGTAGCCCATATCGACGACGGTCTGATGGTCAGAACAAAGCCCGGTACGGATGCCGATATTTACGGCGTGCTTCCCAAGGGCGATGAAGTAGAGGTATTGAGCGTGGGCGATGACGGCTGGGCCTGCATCGACTACGAAGGAGAGGATGGCTATGTCTCCACCGATTATATTACCATCGAGTTCAAAATCGATGAGGGCGAGACCATGGAAGCCATCAAGGAAAGACAGGCAGCGGAGGCAGAAGCCAAGCGCCATGTCAACTACGGACAGTATACCACGGACGCGGATACCACCCTGCTTTTGGCAGCACTTATCCAGTGCGAAGCGGGCGGCGAGGAGTACGAAGGACAGCTTGCAGTCGGTGCGGTTGTTATGAACCGTGTCAGAAGCGGCGCTTATCCCGACACCATCCATGCCGTTATCTATGCATCCGGTCAGTTTACCCCGGCACAGAGCGGTAAGGTAAACCGGGTATTAGAGTCCGGCAAGATTAAACAGAGTTGTATCGATGCGGCAACGGAAGCAATCTCCGGTGTGTCCAATGTAGGCGATCTGACTCACTTCAGAAGAAACAACGGCAGAGCCGGTCTGGTTATCGGCCACCATGTATTCTATTAAGCTATTCAAAACAATTTTTACGGAAATGAGAAAGAAGCATCCGGTCCGCAAAACGGCCGGGTGTTTTCTTTTTCTGAAAATACCGGACATTTACGCACTTTACAAAGATTTTATTGCCCGAAGGATAAAGATGTAGTAAAATAATTGCAAATGCGGAAACTATTCTGCAGAAGGGAGGATGAAGAAATGGATAACATGCTTTTTATCTGGCTGATTGCCCTGATAGTGTTAATCGTGATAGAGCTTGCTACCATGGGGCTTACTACCATCTGGTTTGCACTGGGTGCACTTGTCGCAGCCATCACTGCAGCCCTGCATGCGCCGGTTGTGCTTCAGGTTGTCTTATTCCTGGTAATATCCATTGTGTCTTTTATCTTTACCAGACCTCTGGCTGTCAAGTATTTCAACCGGGACCGCGTCAGGACCAATGTGGAAAGCCTTATCGGCAGACAGGGAGTTGTGATCAGCGAGATTAACAACGTGGAAGGAATCGGTCAGATTCAGGTAGGCGGTCAGGAATGGAGCGCCCGCACGCGGATGGACGGCATGACAGTTCCCGTAGGAACGGTAGTCGTAGTATATGCGGTCAACGGTGTCAAGCTGATAGTAGAACCGAAATAATGCCGGATCGCGGACAGCGGTTTCTACGGCAGGCAGCAAAAAATAAAAAAGGAGAGAATGTATGGAAGTCATTATTATTGTTCTGATTGTACTGATTCTGGCAATTCTGGTATCCTGTATCAAGATTGTACCCCAGGCTCAGGCATATGTAGTAGAAAGACTCGGTGCTTATCAGGGTACCTGGTCGGTAGGTATGCATTTCAAAATGCCCTTTATCGACAGAGTGGCAAGAAGGGTAAACTTAAAGGAGCAGGTAGCGGATTTCCCGCCCCAGCCCGTTATTACCAAGGATAACGCCTCCGTAAGAGTCGATACCGTTGTATTCTACCAGATTACGGACCCGAAGTTGTTTGCATACGGTGTGGAAAATCCCATGATGGCGATTGAAAACCTGACGGCTACCAGCCTTAGAAACATCATCGGTGATCTGGAAATGGACGAAACCTTAACCTCCCGTGAAATCATCAATACCAAGATGCGTTCCACACTGGACATCGCCACAGACCCCTGGGGTATCAAAGTAAACCGTGTCGAGTTAAAGAATATTATGCCGCCCCCAGACATCCAGAATGCCATGGAGAAGCAGATGAAGGCAGAACGAGAAAGACGTGAAGCTGTTACCCGTGCAGAAGGTGAAAAGAGAGCGAAAGTCCTTTCCGCAGAAGGTGAAAAGGAATCCGCCATTCTCCGTGCGGAAGCAGAAAAGCAGTCCGCTATTCTTCGCGCAGAAGCTGAAAAAGAGAAGAAAATCCGTGAAGCAGAAGGTGAAGCAGAAGCTATTCTTAAGGTACAGCAGGCATATGCCGACGGTATCCGCATGTTAAAGGAAGCAGCACCCGATGACAAGGTACTGAAGTTAAAGAGTTTGGAGGCCTTTGAAAAGGCAGCTGACGGCAAGGCTACCAAGATTTTACTGCCCGCAGATTTGCAGGGCATAGCTTCCCTGGCAACCACCTTCCGGGAAGTAGCCGGCGATAAATAAGAAAAAAGGAATCGCTGAGATTCTTATGATGCTCGGAATCTGCACAGGCGGGTTCCGAGTATTTGTATTAAAGGGAAAGGAATGGACATTTTTATGGTAAACTTAAAAGGACGTAATTTCTTAAAACTGCTTGATTTTACACCGGAGGAAATCCAGTACCTTCTGGATTTGGCCGCAGAATTAAAGGAAAAGAAAAAGAAGGGCGTACTGCATGATACCCTGCGCGGTAAAAACGTAGCCCTGATTTTTGAAAAGACCAGCACCCGTACCCGCTGCTCTTTTGAAGTAGCGGCGCATGATCTCGGCATGGGAACCACCTACTTAGACCCCACCGGTTCCCAGATTGGCAAAAAGGAAAGCATTGCCGATACCGCAAGAGTACTGGGACGTATGTACGAAGGTATCGAATACCGTGGTTTCGGACAGGATATTGTGGAAGAACTGGCAAAATACGCAGGCGTGCCGGTATGGAACGGACTTACCAATGAGTTTCATCCCACCCAGATGCTGGCAGACCTTCTGACCATCAGAGAACACTTAGGACGCATCAAGGGCGTCAAGCTTACATACATGGGCGATGCCCGTTACAATATGGGCAACTCCTTAATGGTGGCCTGTGCGAAAATGGGCATGCACTTTACCGCCTGCACTACGAAGGAATATTTCCCGGATGCGACACTGGTAGCAGAGTGTGAGAAAATTGCAGCGCAGACCGGCGGCAGCATTACCCTGACCGAGGATGTTACGGCAGGCACTAAGGGAGCAGATGTCATCTACACCGATGTATGGGTTTCCATGGGCGAGCCGGACGAAGTATGGAGCAGCCGTATCAAGGCATTAAGTCCTTATCAGGTAAATAAAAAAGTAATGGAGAATGCCGGAGAACAGGCTATTTTCATGCACTGCCTTCCCGCCTTCCATGACCTGAAGACCAAGATTGGCAAAGAAGTGGAAGCAAAATTCGGAATGTCCGAGCTGGAAGTAACCGATGAAGTATTTGAGTCCGCCCAGTCCGTAGTCTTTGACGAAGCGGAAAACAGAATGCATACCATCAAGGCGGTTATGGCGGCAACTCTGTAACAGGCAGTAACGACAGAAACGGAAAGACAGGAATATGACTTTGCAGAAGAAAGTAAAAACAGAGATTGCATGGCTCCCGAGCATCGACTCCACCAATGAGGAAATCAAGCGGAAAGCAGCGGAGGGCGCAGCGGAAGGACTGGTAATAGCGGCGGATATGCAGACAGCCGGGAAAGGAAGAAGAGGCAGGGCATGGCAGTCCCCCGCCGGCAAGAATCTTTATTTTTCCATCCTGCTCCGCCCTGAAGTGAAGCCGGACAAGGCGTCCATGGTCACCCTGCTTATGGCGGTAGCCGTGCAGAAAGCGGCAGCGGCGGTAAGCAGTACGGAAACCCTGATCAAATGGCCAAACGATGTGATTATGCACGGCAAAAAAATAACCGGCATCCTGACGGAAATGTACCTTAAGGGCGAAGAGATTGACTTTGTGGTCATCGGTACCGGCGTCAATGTGAAAGCACAGACCTTTCCCGAGGAGCTGGTGAATGCCTCCGATATAGAAACGGAGAGCGGCAGGGTGATTTCCCGCAAAGAGCTCTTAGAGGTCATAGTGGATGAATTTTTTGTCCTCTACGAGGAATATATAAAGACCGGCAACCTTCGGTTTGTGAAGGAAACTTACGAAAAAGCACTGGTGAACAAAGACAGGGAGGTGCTCATTTTAGACCCTGCCGGTGAATACCGTGCCGTGGCGGAAGGCATTGATGAAAAAGGAGAACTGCTGGTGCGCATGGCGGACGGCACCGTCCGTACCGTGTACGCCGGGGAAGTATCAGTGAGAGGTATCTATGGCTATGTCTGATGAAAAACAGGAAAAAATGGTGCTGTGCGGCGCCAATTCCTATGATATGAAGTATTATTTCAATGAAAAATTTAACGGCATCCCGGAGTCTGTCAAGAACGAGCTGCATATTCTCTGCGTTCTTTTTACCGAGGAAGTGGGCGGCATTTTTACCATCGGCTTTGACGAGGAAGGCAATGTGCTGTTAGAAACCAACGCGGATGACGATGACATTTATTATGACGACATCAGCAGCGGACTTATGGTAGCGGAGGTGCGCCGCCAAAGAAGAGAACTGTTGGAGAGCTTAAGCATTTACTACCGGGTATTTATTCTGAAAGAAGACTTCAGCGATATGCTGACGGATGAGGATGAATAGGTCATTTTTTATGATTGCAGGATGAGGATGAACAATGATTTTAGTGATTGACGTGGGAAATACCAACATTACCTATGGCGTGTATGAAAAAGGAAAAATGAAGGCAACCTTCCGGGCAACGACGAAGCTGCCCCGGACTTCCGATGAATACGGTATTCTGCTGCACAGCATGCTTTCCATGAAAGGCATTTCCATGCAGCAGATAGAAGGCACTATCATAGCCAGCGTGGTATCGGATGTGATGCATTCCCTGACGGGCGGCATCAGGCGGTATCTGGGACATTCCCCTATTATCGTGGGACCCGGCGTGAAAACGGGTATTAAGGTAGTGACGGAAAATCCGAGAGCTATCGGAGCAGACCGGATTGTGGATGCGGTTGCCGCTTACGAAAAATACGGTGGGCCGGTGCTGGTGCTGGATTTCGGTACCGCTACCACCTATGACCTGATAAGCGAGGAGGGTAAGTTTCTTGCCGGCATTACGGCGCCCGGCGTGCGTATCAGCGCGGAGGCACTCTGGCGGGATACTGCCATGCTGCCCCGTATTGAGATTAAAAAGCCTAAGTCCATACTGGCGGAGGAAACCATTACCAGTATGCAGGCAGGTATCTTTTACGGACAAATCGGCCAGACGGAATACATCATCAAAAAGGTGAAGGAAGAAAGCAGACTCAATAACCTGAAGGTGGTGGCCACCGGCGGGCTGGGACGCGCCATTGCGGATGAAACGGACAGCATCGACATTTATGACAGCTATCTGACACTGGACGGCCTCTGTCTGATTTATGAGAAAAACAGGAAAAAGGAAGCATGAAATTAACAATAGGCAATGTAGAACTCAAGAATAATGTGATTTTAGCTCCGATGGCAGGCGTAACAGACCTGCCATTCCGTGTCCTGTGCAAAGAGCAGGGAGCGGGACTTTTGTGCATGGAGATGGTCAGCGCCAAGGCAATTTATTACGGCAGCAAAAATACGGAGGAGCTGATGAAAATAAGCCCTGCCGAAATGCCGGTATCCCTTCAGCTTTTCGGCTCCGATGCGGATATTATGGCAGATATGGCAAAGAAAATAGAAGAAAAGCCCTTTGCTGTTCTGGACATCAATATGGGCTGCCCGGTTCCCAAGGTGGTCAACAACGGCGAAGGCTCCGCCCTGATGAAAAATCCGAAGCTGGCGGAAGAAATCATCACAAAAATGGTAAAAGCCGTAAAAAAGCCCGTCACCGTAAAAATCCGCAAGGGCTTTGACGAGGCACACTTAAATGCCGTGGAGATGGCGAAAATCGCGGAAGCCTCCGGTGCGGCGGCAGTAGCGGTGCACGGCAGGACAAGGGAGCAGTACTACGCCGGAAAAGCGGACTGGGACTGCATCCGGGCAGTAAAGGAAGCGGTGAAAATCCCGGTTATCGGAAACGGGGATGTGACCGATGCTCTTTCCGCAGAACGGCTTTTGAAAGAAACCGGCTGCGACGGTGTGATGGTGGGCAGGGCAGCCCAGGGCAATCCGTTTATCTTCCGGGAAATCACGGAATATCTGGAAACCGGCGTAATCCCCCCGAAGCCAACACCTGCAGAGGTGCGCGCCACCATTGAACGGCATGCAAGGATGCAGATGGAGGAAAAGGGCGAATACACCGGCGTCAGGGAAATGCGCAAGCACCTTTCCTGGTACACGGTAGGTTATCCCAATTCCGCAAAATACCGCCAGATGATTAACAGCATGGAAACCATGGAGGAGCTGCTTCACAGCCTGGATATGGTTTTTCCGAAGGAAGCATAGAAGAAATCCGGACGTCTGTGCATAGATTGTCCTTCCCCTGCATAAGGTACAAAGAAAGGGGACGGGCATGGAAGAACTGACGGTGGTTGTATTTTATATGGAAGAAACATGGGGCAGGGCAGAAAAAAGGATACCCTGGCATTTTAGAGCGAGAGAACCCTGGCAGTACCATGTGGAGTGGGAGCAGGAAGAAATATCGCATCTGTGCAGGGTGTATCTGCCGGAACGCATGCAAAAGAAAAAGGAATGGACGAAGGACGGATTTACTTCCTATATGGAGGGACTACCCATTCCGGGGGAAAGCGCCGACGTGTATTACTACTATACGAAGGCTGCGGCGACCTTTTTGCACAGGAAAAACGACAGCCTGTCCGCGGAGGGAGCACGGTTTTTACTGCGTTATTACGGGATAAAAACAGAAGCGCTGCTTTTGCTTGAGGATACGGCTGTCCGTGGAGAGGACTGGCTGTACGACTATGCCGGGGATACCCGTTATATGGGCATACTGACAGACAGACCGGGGGAGCAGGAAGAGGTGGCTGATTTTCTGTATGAAGAATACGGCATTGTGTTGCAGGTGGCGGACAGGGTCGGGAAATGGCATATTCCCGACAACACCTCCTGTCTTTTTGTGGCGGGGGAAAAATGGTACGGACTCCGTCCGGCGGACATCGGGCAGAGGGGAACACTGCTTTTTATGGGCGCAGGCGGGGAACGGACATTCGCAGGCAGGCTTCCGGCAGAACGGATAATTTCCGTGGAATGCTATCTGCGTGAGAGGGGAATAAAGTGATATTATGGAAAAACAGTATGCAATTTGTACAATTTTGCCCCGAAGGGCAAGGAAATTGTTGTATAATCGGCAAAATGTTGTATAATAGAAATTAACTAACGATACCGATTGGGAGGTACATATGGATAAAAAATTTTTATACGCAAACAAAGACGTTCAGACGAGAAAGGTAAACCGTTTTTCTCTGATTGGACTGGGGGTACTTTATTTATTGATCGTGGGTGTGTATCTGGAATCCTTCTTAAAGGGAAGCATGAAAATTCTTCCGATTATTGTGGTGGCCGCCGTTGTGGTGGTGAGCTGCGTACTTAACCTTATTGTAATCCTGAAAAACAGAGCAAGCGCAAAACTCAGGTATTTCTGTATGTTTGAGCTGTTTGTACTGGCAGGCATTGTGGCATATTTCTACGACCCGTACTTTATATGCTTTTTAGTATGCATGCCTCTGATTGCATGGATCTTATACGGTGACAAGAAATTTATGGCAATTACGTCCATTCTGTATGCGGTGGAAAATATCGGACTTACGGTATACAAGGTAAATGTGGCAAAGAGCATTTCCTCAGAAAATGCCATGGAGAATTATTTTGCACTCGGCACATTGGTGCTCTTCCTGTTTGTATGCTATTATGCAACGGTAGTTTCCGATAAATTCAATGCCGATACATCCGGTCTTCTGAAAGAGGAGGCTGATGCCCAGAAGGATCTTTCCGAAGGTGTGCTTAAGGTAGCCGAGGAAGTAAGAAAGGGCGCACAGGATGCCATGAACATTGTGGACGAAGTAAAGGATTCCACCGAAGTGACCAGCCGTTCCATCGTGGACATCAGCGAAAGTACATCCGTAACCGCAGAAAATATCCAGACACAGACGGTTATGACACAGAATATCCAGGAGAATATCGAAAAGACTGTGGAGAGAGCCGCACATATGGTAAAGGTTGCCGATACATCCAAGGATATCAATACCAAGAATGTCGACATCATGACAAGACTGAAGGAACAGTCCGAAATTCTTTCCGAAACCAACGGACAGGTTTCCGATTCCATGGGAAAACTGCAGGAAAATGTAGAAAATGTGCGTAACATCACAAAGACAATCTTCTCTATTTCTTCCCGTACCAATCTGCTGGCATTGAACGCTTCCATTGAAAGTGCGCGTGCCGGAGAAGCCGGAAGAGGATTTGCGGTAGTAGCGGATGAAATCAGAGAGCTTTCCGAAAAGACAAGAAAAGAAACCGAAAATATCGCAACTATCCTGGAAGCACTGAATGCCAATGCGGTAGAGACCGCCGATGCGGTAGGTCGATCCATGGAAGTCAGCGAACAGCAGGATAAGATGATTGCCGAAGCTTCTGATCAGTTTGGTGCATTAAACGGCAATGTAAACGAATTGGTAGCTGATATTCAGGAAATTGATACCATGTTAGAGAGTCTGTCCAATGCCAACAACCGTATTGTTGACAATATCATGCAGCTTTCCGCAACCACAGAGGAAGTAACCGCTTCCGCACAGCAGTCGGCCAGCATGAGTGACAAGAACAGAGTAAATACCGAAAAGGCACAGGAAGTATTGAAGCAGGTGCTTGAGGTTGCCGAGAAAATGGATCAGTTCCTTCAGAAGTAATAATTCTTACCGAAAAGGAAAAGATTTTACAGAGTGAAACTTTACAGAAGACACAGTGTCATGCGGTTCTTTCTTGACACTGTGTCTAAAATTAAGTATAATACCTACTTATTACAGGCGCAGAAAGCGGCTGTTGTAAAGGGAGAATAAAGAATAGGAAGGCGATTAAGATGGAATCCAAGAAAAATATTCTGACTTACGAAGGGTTAAGAAAATACGAAGACGAGCTGCATGACTTAAAGGTTATAAAACGTAAAGAAGTAGCACAGAAGATTAAGGAAGCAAGAGAGCAGGGTGACTTATCCGAAAATGCGGAATACGATGCGGCAAAGGATGAGCAGAGAGACATTGAAGCCCGTATCGAAGAGCTGGAAAAAATCCTGAAGAATGCAGAAGTGGTAGTTGAAGATGAAGTGGATTTAGACAAAATCAACATCGGCTGCCAGGTTAAAATTTTAGATATGGAATATAACGAAGAACTGGATTACAAAATTGTCGGATCTACCGAAGCAAACAGCTTAAAGGGCAAGATTTCCAACGAAAGCCCCGTAGGCAAGGCTTTAATCGGCAGCAGACTGGGCGACGTCGTAGAAGTGGAGACCCAGGCCGGCATCTTAAAATACAAGGTACTGGAAATTCAGAGATCCAATACCGCAGACTAAAACAGTACCGGGAGACCGGTTGAAGGAGTAAAACAGTGGCAGAGAATAATCAGGGACAACAGAATCAGGCAGCACAGGAGCAGGACATCCATCAGCTCCTCAAGGTCAGAAGAGAGAAGCTTGCCAATTTACAGGAAGCCGGCAAGGACCCTTTTCGGATTACCAAATATGACGTAACACATCACAGCCGGGAAATCAAAGACAACTTTGAGACACTGGAAGGAAAGACCGTATCCATCGCAGGACGTATCATGCAGAAGCGCGTCATGGGTAAGGCTTCTTTCTGCAACGTACAGGATTTGCAGGGCAATATCCAGACCTACGTGGCAAGGGACAATATCGGAGAGGAGTCCTATGCGGACTTCAAAAAATATGACGTAGGCGATATTGTCGGCGTAAAGGGTGAAGTGTTCAAGACAAAGACCGGCGAAATTTCCATTCATGCGGCGGAGGTAACCTTACTTTCCAAGAGCCTGCAGATTCTTCCCGAGAAATTCCACGGTCTTACCAATACGGATATCCGTTACAGACAGCGCTACACCGATCTGATTATGAATCAGGATGTAAAGGATACCTTTGTAAAGAGAAGTAAAATTATCAGCGCTATCAGACGTTATCTTGACAGCCAGAACTTCATGGAAGTGGAAACTCCCATGTTAGTAGCCAATGCAGGCGGTGCGGCAGCAAGACCCTTTGAAACCCATTACAATGCACTGGACGAAGACGTTAAGCTTCGTATTTCCTTAGAGCTTTACTTAAAGAGACTGATCGTAGGCGGCATGGAAAGAGTTTACGAAATCGGTCGTGTATTCCGTAATGAAGGTCTGGACACCAGACATAATCCGGAATTCACCCTGATGGAGCTCTATCAGGCGTACACCGACTACAACGGCATGATGGATCTGACGGAAAACATGTTCCGTTATGTTGCGCAGGAGGTCTGCGGCACGACCCTTATCCCTTATGCAGAAGAAATGATTGACCTCGGAAAGCCTTTTGAAAGACTGACCATGATTGATGCTGTTAAGAAATACACCGGCATTGATTTTGACCAGGTGGCAGATACCGCAGAAGCAAAGAAATTAGCAGACGAAAAGGGCATTCACTACGAAGACCGTCACGTTAAGGGTGACATCTTAAATCTCTTCTTTGAAGAGTTCGTAGAAGAGCATTTAATTCAGCCCGTATTTATTATGGATCATCCGGTTGAAATTTCTCCTCTTACCAAGAGAAAGCCGGACAAGCCGGAATATGTAGAGCGTTTCGAGCTGTTTATCTACGGTCGCGAAATGTGCAACGCCTACTCCGAATTAAACGATCCCATTGACCAGAGAGAACGTTTCAAGGCGCAGGAAGCTGCTCTGGCAGCCGGTGACGAAGAAGCCAACACCACGGACGAAGATTTCATGAACGCCCTGGAAATCGGTATGCCTCCCACAGGTGGCATCGGTTACGGCATCGACCGTCTGGTCATGCTGCTCACCAATTCCCCTGCCATCCGCGACGTGCTCCTGTTCCCGACGATGAAGTCTATTGATAAGTAAGAATGCAGGAAAATCAAGGGTTTCAGCACTTGGATGTACTAAAATATATAGTTGGTCAAGGGGTTTTGACCAAGATTTGACCAATTTTTGGCATAGTCAAAAAAAGATTAGTA
>FR880840.1:73215-79194 GCA_000434615.1 Clostridium sp. CAG:510 | reverse complement strand
ATGATAACACAGACTGCAAAGCAGATGCAAGAGTTTGTTCGTAATTTAATACTTTTTTAATTTATTTGACGTTTTATCGTTAAAGTACCCTTTTCAATCTCTTCTCCCTATGTTAAAATAGAAGCATGAAAAATACATTTAATACTAAAATTTTATTTCAGTTTTATCACAGTGCTGTTAAGGCGGAATTGAAGAACAGGGGATTTGCAAAGGATACCGCGCAGAAAATCAAAAAAGAATATAAGGAAATTGCAGGACGTGCCAAGGACATCGGACCTTCCAGACTGTTAAGCTCCTACATCATGGGTATTTATTTCATTGCCTTAAACCGGAGCACCGGTAAAACGGCGGAGGAAAATTATTCCATATTTAAGGAAGGACTGTGTGCATCCGGTCTGTTCCATAAGGTACTCGGAAATGCCGACAGTTACCTTGATGAAAAGAAAATGCCGGGACGTCTGCAGTGGTCGGCGGACAGCCATAAGCATCAGTATGAAAACGACTGGGTTGTGGATATTTTACCGGGAAACGGGGAATACGACCTCGGCTACGATTACCATGAATGCGGCATCTGCAAAATATGCCGGGACGAGGGCTGTCCGGAACTGGCTTCCTACCTGTGCCGTATGGATTTCGTTTTGGCAGATATCATGAATATGAAATTAGAAAGAACCGGCACCATCGCTGACGGTGCCGATTACTGTGACTTCCGCTACAGCCGGAAATAATTAATCTCCTCTTCCGTGAGGACATCAAGATGTTTGTCCCGGATTGCATACACTCTGGTGCAGACCTCTAAGACCGTCGGACGGTGGGTGGTTACCAGACAGGTACGCGGATATTCATCCTTCATCAGGTTCTTTAAGAGTTTTCGTTCCGTTGCCACATCCAAAGCAGAGGTTGCCTCATCCAGCAGTAAAATGGGGGACCTGCGGAGGATGGCTCGGGCAATGGAAAGCCGCTGTGCCTGCCCTTCGGAAAATCCGCCGCCTCGTTCCTGTATCGGGCTGTTGATACCGTCCGGCAGTTTCTCTACAAAATCCCATGCACAGGCAATTTCCAAAGCATTTCGGATTTCTTCGTCCGTAGCATCCTCTTTTACATTTCTCATATTTTCCGCAATCGTACCGGAAAACATGGTATTTCCCTGCGGTACATAGGATATCAGCTGTCTGGCGGAAGCATTGAGGGGCATATTTTCCTCCCGCGTGCAAAGCTGCGCAGTGCCTTCCTGTGACAAAATTAAGGAGAGCAGGAGTCTTAGCATAGTGGTCTTGCCTTCACCGGAAGGACCGATGAGTGCAACCACTTCGTGCGGATACGCCTCCATAAAAGCATGTTCAAAGACTACTGTGCCGTTCCGGTAAGCATAGGAAACATCCTGCACGGAAAGTCCCACACCTTCCTCTTTATGCCGCTCCCAGAAAGCCTTCACTTCTTCCTTTTTGCTGTAGTCCTCTCTCGGCATCTCCACAATATCCATCAGTCTGCCCGCCGAAGTGGTCAGGGAAATGGATGTGGGAATTAACGAAATCAGATTGTTCAGGGTACTTGTCAGCGTACTGGACAGAGTGAGAAACATGGTCATGGTACCGTAGCTGATAGCTCCGCTCCACACCCGGTAAATACCCCAGCCGTAGGAAGCATAGGAAACCGCCATGCCGATTAATGTCATCAGAACGGAAATCACCATGCTCATTTTCTGATAACTCATACGCATGGTAATGTATTCCCTCTGCAGATTTTTCAGCCTTTCTATATAAAGGGAAATCATATCGAAGGCCTTAATGGTCTGTATATTGGAAAACGCTTCCTGGTTAAAGCCGGACATTTTCGCATTCATGGCTGCGCTTTTGTTATTGTTGCTCTGCATTTTTTTCGTCAGATACCGGGACATAAGGAAAGAAACCGGCATGCTCACAAGGGCAAACACGGCAAACGACGCATCATAATAAAGCACCATCCACAGGGCGCTTCCAAACCGGAAAAGATATATGATTAAATTGGGAACAAAACTCAGAATGCCGGAGGCGATATTGGAAGCATCCCCGTTCCAGCGGGTCAGCAAATCCCCGGTATGGTACTCCGTCAGGGATTCCCAGTCAGTCACTAAAATCTTTGAAAAAATATCCGCTTTAATACCGGCATCCACGCTCATACTGATTTTGGTGGAAATGTAATTGGAAATCTGCGTCAGGAACACACTTCCTAAATTCATGCCTATCATGATGCAGAAGGTCATAACAACCTGCCCCGTTTCATGTCCGGTAATAATATCAATCAGATCCTTGGATACCAGACTTCCCAGAAGGGAGATGCCGGTACCGGCAAGGCCCAAAAGCGTATACACCGCAATCGCCCAGATATGCTGTCTGGCGTAACCGCCAATCCATTTTATTCGTTTCCACGTCTGCTGCATACTCACTCCCTCACAAACCCTTTAACGTACAAACAGCACCGCCTGTTTCAGACGATGCTGTCCTTTTTCTCAAGTGTTATTTTTTAGTCATCATAACCGCCCTGTACATTCGGTGCCTTCGTACAGGAAATGGTGGCAGAAATAACTGCCAGGCCATCCGGGTCATCACAGTAAACCTTAAGTAAGGAACTGTAATTGTCGTTGCAGTTATAAGCATTGCCGTGCTGTTCTCTGGTCAGGACTACGGTACAGCCGTTTACGCTGACGCCGAAAGACTCAAAGTTTGCACTGGTAATGGGCTGGTTAAATACGATGGTAACGGTGGAAGCGGTAGAAATGTGCTGCACATTGCCGTGGTTTGCGGTTACGCGGAAGTTTGCGTACTTCTCGTGTGACACTACCTGCTCCTTATTTACGGATACCGTCCAGCACTGCGGTTCTTCCGGTCCGGAAGGATTTGCTCCGCTGTTGGCATAAATGCCTTCTGCCAAATCTTCATTTTCTAAAATAACAGGACTCTCATATTTTTTCATAATCTCAACTCCTTTTACAAAAACCTCTACCTTTATGATATGCGTTATCTTCCATAAAGGCCCCCCGATTTCCTTTATTTTAAAATAGCTTTTACCTTATGTCAAGGTAACATAATTTACTAATTTGTACTTTTTTAAATACCACAATTGCCTATTTTTCAAACAGGGACAGCCTTTTTACCAGTTCACCTCTCGCTTTGGCATTTCTTAATACCGCTCTAACGGATGTGTGCCTGATTTTCCGGTTATTCCTAAGAAACCGTACCAGTGTCATGCACCAGAGCAGGGGCCAGAGTAAAAAGCATTTCCCGGTCCGGGGGAAATTCAGATGCATCTGATGTTGAAACTCGCGCGTATAAGCGCCAAAGCCGCTGCCTCTCACCGCTACCATCCTGTCCTCCGAGGTCTTGCCGAATTCTTCGCTGTCCAGCACATCCCTTAAAAAAGCCGCCTGCAGAGTATACCCTGCTGTTTGACCTCCTGTACCGGGCTTTTCCCTTGTGTTTCCCTTCCTGCCGTTTTTCAGAAAGCTTATGCTTTCTTCCGGCAGTCCCAGATATTCCACACAGGTAGCTGTTACCACATCGGAAAAACCTTTGAGACCACTTTCCGCTATCAGCTTTTCATAAAGCTGTTGTTCTTCATCGGACACTCCCTTTTTCCAGAAGACCACCCAGTCGCATAAAAGCTTCAGTCCAAATCCGGCACGCAGAAAGTGCTGCAGCATATGAAGAAGCAGTTCGTATGCGTGGCAGGCGCCGGTCAGCACTGGCAGGGTAACCCCCATAATTTCCTTTTCCTCCGTGTGTGCTGCGAAAAGCTCCCTGCATTTCTCCAGATAGGTATTCATGGCGGCATTGTCAAACGGCTCCGCTATCAGGGTGTGCAGTTCCACCACTATTCCTTCCGCAGTCTGCATCACCAGATGGTGCAGGGAATGTTGTTCTTCCTTTACCGTCATGCCATGTGCCAGAAAAAGCGCCCGGGCCTTCGGTAAATCGCCTTCCTTCAGCAGATACAAATCCACATCGCCGGATTTGCGCAGTTCCGGCACCGGGTAATAAGCCGAGGTCGCCGTTCCTTTTAATAAAGCAACCGGTACGTCCGCCTCCCTTAAAAGTCCTGTGAGAAACTTATCGGTAAACAAAAGATGATAATTCTGGCTCACCGTCCGCCGGGCTGCCTGCTGCCAGACCGTCCTCCATGCGCCCATACATTCCGGCGCTTGCGCGACTTCCTCATGTGCGGCAGTCTCAGGCTCTTCCCCGACTTCCTCATGTGCGGCAGTTTCAGGCGCTTCCCCGGTTTCCTCATGTGCGGCAGTTTCCAGCACATCATACAGAAGGGGAAGTACCTGATGTGCCTGCGCCATGGCAAAAAGCTTTTCATAGTTTATATTGTCCGTCTGTCCGGAACTATTTATTTTTTCCCGGTCCGAATTGCCTGCTAATGCTGCTTTCAGCAGCCGGAGCAGTTCCTGCTCTTCTCTGTCGGGACCGACCGCAACTTTCTCTGCCCTTTCCATAAAATCTGCCTTTCCGTCACTCGTTTCTATCACGCTTTTGCATTCTCACCGGCTTTCAGACCTCTCATCTCTGCCGCACTTTCGCTTCCTCACCGGCTTTTCAGGCTTTCCAGCTCTACGGTACCCAGCAGGTAACCGTATTCCGTGGGATTTTGCTCATTGGCAAAATAAATCTGCCTGCCGCTGTCCTTATCCGTAAGGCGCAGGTACACCCGGCAGCTGCCGGACTGCCACCCTGTCAGGGAAACATCCGCCGAAACCGTTTCCACCCGTTCTGCTCCTCTTCCGCCCACAAGATATGTAAAATCCACATCCAGTGGGATTTCCCGGCATTCTCCGGTATCCTCACACACTACAATAACCTCCGGCACCGTTTCTTTTAAAATCGGCGCAAAACCCACATTCTGTAAGTCTATCCGTAAGGAAAGAATATCCTTCCAGAAATGATATTCTCCGCTCACCTCTTTTAGAAGCAGCCGGTAGCCCAGATGCCTTTCCGCATAGGAAAGACCGTCCATGCCCTGATAACAGCCCTCTTCCTCAACCGTGGCGGCTGCCCATTTTTCCAGAACCCTTCTGTCATAGTCCTCATTCAGGTAGCTGATATGCATAACGGCAAGGTCGTGCATGGCAGTTTCCCAATCGTTGTAAGGATTATCCACAATCACTTCCCCGCCGTTGGGAACATATCCACAAAGCTCCTCCTGAAAGGCAAGCTCTTCCTCCCGGTTCCAGCAGGAAAAATCCCCCGCCTCCTTGCGGGAGGCTTCCCCATATGTGCCGTAATCGCTGTAATTTCCCAGAATACCGTCATTGAAAAGTCCCAGCCTGCAGCCGTCCTCAAACGCCTCCGGGATTTCCGCAAATCCGGTGGCATTCCGCCACTGCATGGGCATCCGTACCGCCAGATACACACTGTCCTCCGTTGCCGTCCTTAAGGTTTCGTACAGTGTATGCCAGTCCTCTGCCGTACTGTAACGGGTGCCGTTCATTTCTCCCCAGTTGCCGGTAAACAGCCCCTGCAGGGTAAAAATGATGTCCTTATTTTCCGCCACAAGGGGTCCTGTCTGTTCTATATGCCGCAGAATAACGGAAATGTCTTCCGGTTCCGTTTCCGCATTTTCTCCCGACCAGTCATACAGGAAGCGGACAATCAGCTGCTTTCCTGTCCCACGGAGCGCCTGAAACAGACTACGGATACTGTCAAGCCCCTGCTCTGTCAGTTCCCTGTCCCGGTAATTGCAAAGATTTATCTGAATCATGGTCAGATTCGTTCCGGTATCGTCCTGAAACCGCTCTGCCACCGTTTCCTCCCACTCTGCATTTTCATCCGCAATCACAAATCCGTATATATAATAAAAACCGCGGTTTGGATTGGATAAATACCGGGAGGACTCCGTAAAACATTCTGCCGAAAAGATAACTCTGCCATGCCCTCTTTTTCTCCCCCAGACAAAGAGAAGTCCTGTAAGAAGAAGGGCAGGCAACAGCATTCCTGCCGT